>CAZFPW010000104.1:0-8805 GCA_964520765.1 uncultured Novosphingobium sp. | reverse complement strand
CTCCTCGCCAAGCACGACGAGCGCTACGTCCCGCGCGAGATGAAGGACATGACCACCGATCAGGCGCGCGAGACGGTCAGGGAAACGACGTGAGCGACCTTGAGCGGCAGTCTCCCCTCCTGTTCAGGGGATCACTGCGAAATTCCATCTCTTCGTCATTCCCGCGAAAGCGGGAACCCATCTCCGGCGCTATCCTCTTGATGCAGCGGCAGAAGATGGATCCCCGCTTTTGCGGGGATGACGGGGCTTTCGGGGAGGCAGCTATTACGCGACAGCCCCCGGCAGGGGAGAAGCGTAAATGATCGCCGAACTCGGCCTTGCCGCGCTGTGGCTGGCGGCCGCGCTGGCGGCCTTGCAACTGCTGGCCGGAGCCCTGGCGCTGGCGCCGGGCGGGGCGGGCATGGCGGGGATCGTGCGGCCCGCCGCCGTGGTGCAGGGCCTGCTCGCGGCCGTCTCGTTCGGCGCGCTGCTGGTCCTGTTCTGCCAGACCGACCTGTCGGTGAAGCTCGTCGCGCTCAATTCCCATTCGGCCAAGCCGTTCATCTACAAGCTGGCCGGAACTTGGGGGAATCACGAAGGCTCGATGCTGCTGTGGGTCACGGTCATGGGCCTGGCCGGCAGCTTCCTCGCCCTGGTCGAGCGCCGCCTGCCCGAGCCGACCATGCTGGCGACCCTGGCCGGGCAGGCCTTCGTCAGCCTGGGCTTCTACGCCTTCCTGCTGATCGCCTCCAACCCGTTCGAGCGGCTTTCGCCCGCCCCGGCGGAGGGGCAGGGGCTCAACCCGCTGCTCCAGGACATCGGCCTCGCGTTCCATCCGCCGACGCTCTACATCGGCTATGTCGGGCTCTCGATCGCCTTCAGCTTCGCCATCGGCGCGCTGGTCACGCGGGAGGTCGGGCCGGCCTTCGCCCGCGCCATGCGGCCCTGGGTGCTGGGCGCGTGGATCTTCCTGACGCTGGGCATCACCGCCGGCTCGTACTGGGCCTATTACGAGCTGGGCTGGGGCGGCTGGTGGTTCTGGGACCCGGTCGAGAACGCCTCGCTCATGCCCTGGCTGGCGGCGACCGCGCTGCTCCACTCGTGTGGCGTCCTGGCCGCGCGCAATGCCCTGCGCGCCTGGACGATCATGCTCGGCGTCGTGGCCTTCTCGATGTCGATGGTCGGCACCTTCCTGGTCCGTTCCGGCATCCTCACCTCGGTCCACGCCTTCGCCGTCGATCCCGAGCGGGGCAGCTTCATCCTGGCCCTGCTGGCGATCTACATCGGCGGCGCCCTGGCGCTCTTCGCGATCCGCGCCGCGACCGTGACGGAAGGGGAGCGCTTCTCGCTCACCAGCCGCGAGGCCAGCCTGGTGTTCAACAACGTGATGCTGACCTCGATCCTGGGGATCGTCCTGCTCGGCACGCTCTATCCGCTGCTGACCGAGGCTTTCGGGGAGAAGGTTTCGGTCGGGCCGCCCTATTTCAATCCGGTGAGCGCGATCTTCGCCGTGCCGATGCTGATCGTGCTGGCGATCGGCCCGCTGCTGCGCTGGCGCAAGGACAGCTTCGGGCGGATCGGCAGGATTCTGATCGTGCCCGCCGTCCTGACCGTGGGGACCCTGGCCGGGGTCGCCCTGGCGACCGGCATCGCGCTGCTTCCGCTGCTGGCCCTGGGCCTGGCCGTGGGGCTGGCCGTCGCTAGCCTGCTGCCGCTGCGCGGCCGCTCGCTGCGGCGCACGCCCCTGCCGGTCTGGGGCATGGTCCTCGCCCACTTCGGCGTGGCGGTGGCGCTGTTCGGCATGGGCAGCGAGACGGCCTTCTCCACCGAGCGGCTGGTCGCGGCGCGGACGGGGGAGACCGTGGCGGTCGGCCCCTGGAAGATCAGGCTCGCCGCCGTCGATCCAGTGGCCGGGCCGAACTGGACCGCGCTGGAGGCGCGGATGGAGGCGAGCTACCAGGGCGCGCGGCCCACGCTGGTCCGCCCGCAGAGCCGCAGCTTCTGGACCCCGCCCCAGCAGACCAGCGAGGCCGCGCTGCTCACCCGCTGGAACGGCCAGCTCTACGCCGTGCTGGGCGAGCAATCGGATGACGGGCGCTGGCAGCTCCGGCTGTGGTGGAAGCCCTTCGTGCCGCTGATCTGGCTGGGCGGCGTGCTGATCGGCCTGGGCGGCCTGCTGGCCCTGCTCGGGCGCGTCGCCGCCGATCTCAAGCGGATCGTCGTCCGCGACAAGATCGCCTACCGCCGCGAAAGGCAGGGCCGATGAGCGAGATGCCCAAATCCGCGAAATGGGCCCTGTGGCTGCCGCTCGGCCTGTTCGCCGCCTTCGTCGTGCTGGTGATGGTCGGCCTGCTGCGCCCCGCCGACCGCGAGGTGGCGAGCGGCATGGTCGGCAAGAGCCTGCCCGCCTTCGCCCTGCCGGCGGCGGTGGAAGGCCGGCCGGGCCTGGCCAATACCGACTTCACCGGCAAGCCGCGCCTGCTCAACGTCTTTGCTTCATGGTGCATCCCTTGCGCGGTCGAGGCCCCGCAACTCGCCCAGCTCAAGGCCGCCGGGGCGGAGATCGACGGCATCGCCATCCGCGACCGCGCCGAGGACGTCGCCGCCTTCCTCGAACGCCACGGCAACCCCTTCACCCGAATCGGCCGTGACGATGTCAGCGCGGTGCAGCTCGCGCTCGGCTCGTCGGGCGTGCCGGAGACCTTCGTGGTCGATGGGAAGGGCGTGATCCGCTATCAGCATATCGGAGACATCCGGCCCGAGCAGGTGCCGATGCTGCTCGAAAAGCTGAAGGAGGCGCAGCAGTGAGGCGAGGCGGCGCGATTCGGGCATGGGTGTTGCCGCTCGCGGCCCTTGCGGCGCTGGCAGGTAGCCCGCTGGCTGCCCAGGATTCGCTCCCGCCCGCGCCTTATGCCTATCGCCAGCTCGACGATCCGAAGCTGGAGGCCAAGGCCACCGCCCTGATGCACACCCTGCGCTGCGTGCGCTGCCAGAGCCAGTCGATCGCCGATTCCGACGCGCCGATCGCCGGCGACATGCGCAGCCAGGTGCGCCTGCGCATCCTGGCGGGCGAGGACCCCGAGGCCATTCGCGCCTGGCTGATCGAGCGCTACGGCGAATACGTCTCCTACGCGCCGCGGGTGACGAACCTCACCTGGCCGCTGTTCGCCGCGCCGGTCGTCCTGCTGCTGCTGGCGCTGGTCCTGCTGCGCAAGCGGTTCGGCTGGGGAGTGGCCAAGTGACCTGGATTTTCGTCGCTCTTCTCGCCCTGGCGGCCTTTTTCGCGACCGTCTGGCTGATGCGCAAGCCGCGCTCCGGCCGGACGGCGATCCTGGCCGCGCTGCTGCTCGGCCTGGCCGGCTATGCCACGCAGAGCCACCCCGCGCTGTCCGGCGCGCCGACCGCTGCGCGCGAGACGGCGGCCGGCGATCCCGCCGCGATCGCGGACCGGCAGAAGCTGTCCGCCGCCGCGCCCGGCGGCGACAAGGGCCTGGTCATCGCCGACGCCCTGGCACGGCATGGCCAATATGCCGACGCGGTGACCGTGCTGCACGGGGCGGTCGAGCGGAATCCCCAGGACGCCGAGGCCTGGCTGGCCATGGCCAATGCCCTCGTCAGCCACGCCGACCAGCGCCTTTCGCCCGCCGCCATGCTCGCGTTCCGCCGCGCGCAGGAGGCCGCGCCGGGCAATCCGGGGCCGATCTTCTTCTTCGGCCTGGCGCTCGCCCAGTCGGGCCGCTTGCAGGAGGCGCGATCGACCTGGGCCGACCTGCTGGCCCGCTCGCCCGCCGACGCGCCGTGGCGGGGAGATCTGGTCATGCGCCTCCAGCAGCTCGACCAGTTCATGGCCGAGCAGGCGGCGCGCGAAGCCCAGGCCCGCTAGGGGCGCTCCCGCATAAAGCGCCGTTGCGGCCCTTGAGGCATGCTGCTAAGCGCCCCGCTTCCATGCCGCCTCGATCCGCGGCACCACGGTTTCGTGAGGGACTGGCGCTGCTATGGCCAACTCGGGTGAACTAGGCGCCAGCGATCCCGCGGGCGAATCCTCGGGGGAAGTCCCCAGCCCGGCCGACCCCAGTCCGGCCACCCCCAGTCCCGGCGCTGTCGTCGCGAGCACCCATGGACATCACCAGGGCGGCCTGACCAAGCTGGCGGTCGGCGCGATCGGCGTCGTCTTCGGCGATATCGGCACCAGCCCGCTCTACGCGATGCGCGACACCTTCGCGGGCCATCATCCGCTGCCGCTGGACCAAATGCACGTCTTCGGCATCGTCAGCCTGATGTTCTGGTCGATGATGGTCATCGTGACGCTGAAATACGTCGCGGTGATCCTGCGGGCGGACAACAAGGGCGAGGGCGGCAGCCTGGCGCTGCTGGCCCTCATCAACCAGAACCTGCCGGGCAAGACCTGGTCGGCGGGGATCGTCCTGCTGGGCGTTTTCGCGACCTCGCTGTTCTACGGCGACAGCATGATCACCCCGGCGGTCTCGGTGATGTCCGCGATCGAGGGCCTGGCGATCTACGAGCCAGGCTTCGGCCGCCTGGTCGTGCCGCTGGTGGTGGGCATCCTGATCGGGCTGTTCTTCATCCAGAGCCGGGGCACGGCGCTGGTCGCGCGGCTGTTCGGGCCGGTCATGCTGGTCTATTTCGCCGTGATCGCCGTGCTCGGCACCGTCAGCATCGCCGCCATGCCCGAGGTGCTCCAGGCGCTGAGCCCGCATCACGCCGTGACGATGTTCGTCGAGGACCCATTCCGCGGCTTCCTGGCGATGGGCGCGGCGGTCCTCGCCGTTACCGGGACCGAGGCGCTCTATGCCGACATGGGCCATTTCGGCCGCGCGCCGATCAGCATGTCCTGGCTGGTCTATGTCCTGCCCGCCCTGGTGCTCAACTACCTGGGCCAGGCTTCGCTGCTGCTGCGCGACGGCAGCGCGATCGAGAGCCCGTTCTACCTGCTGGCGCCGGGCTGGTTCCAGTGGCCGCTGCTCATCATCGCCTCGATGGCGGCGGTGATCGCCTCCCAGGCAGTGATCTCGGGCGCGTTCTCGGTCACGCAGCAGGCGATCCAGCTCGGCTTCATGCCGCGCATGACGATCAAGCACACCAGCGAGACGGCGGCCGGGCAGATCTATATCCCGGTGCTCAACTGGGGCCTGATGATCGCGGTCATCCTGCTGGTCCTGGTGTTCCGCGAATCGAAGAACCTCACCGCCGCCTATGGCATCGCGGTGACCGGCGCGATGCTGATCGATACGATCCTGCTGTCGGTCGTGCTGTTCAGCCTGTGGAAGTGGAGCAAGTGGCTGGCGGTCCCGCTGCTCGCGGTGTTCTTCGCGCTCGATGCGGCCTACCTCGGGGCCAACTTCACCAAGATCCCCGATGGCGGCTGGGTGCCGCTGCTGATGGGCCTGGCGATCTTCACCATGCTCACCACCTGGTCGCGCGGCCGCGCCCTGATGCGCCAGAACATGGCCGAAGGGACGATCCCGATGGAGGTCTTCGCCAAGAGCGCCCATTCCAGCGCCCAGCGCGTTCCCGGCACGGCCGTGTTCATGACCGCGGCGAGCGCCGGCGTGCCCTCGGCGCTGCTCCACAACATCAAGCACAACAAGGTGCTGCATGAGCGGGTGGTGATCCTGACCGTCGCGATCCAGGACGTGCCCTATGTCGAGGCGGGGGAGCGCTACGAGGTCAAGGACATGGGCAAGGGCTTCTATCGCATGACCCTGCGCTACGGCTTCCTCGAGGAGACGGACATTCCCGCCGCGCTCAAGCAGGTGACGATGTGCGGCGGCCCGTTCGAGATGATGAAGACCAGCTTCTTCCTCTCGCGCCAGACGCTGATCGCCTCGGCCCGGCCCGGCATGGCGCTGTGGAGGGAAAGGCTGTTCTCCTGGATGCTGCGCAATGCCGCGAGCGCGATGGAGTTCTTCCGCCTGCCGTCCAATCGTGTAGTGGAACTGGGCAGCCAGGTCGAAATCTGACGATTGCCGGCCTGGCGCAGGGAGCGGCGCGATGGCCAGGGTTTCGGTGATGACGCGCGAGAAGGCGCGCAAGGACGCGGCGGGCGCGCTCGAATACTTCGGCGGCGCTGCGCCGATCCATCTCCATCTGCACGATCTTGCGGCGGGCGAGCCGCTGGCCTTCGCTCCCTTGCCGGTCGAGCGGCTGGCCTATGTTCAGCAGGGCGTCGTCGCGGTTGGCGGGACGCGGCTGCCGCAAGGCTCGGTGATCGTCGTCGAGCGCGGGGCGGAAGCCACGGTGCAGGCCGTGGAGGCGGCAGCGCTGCTCCTTTTCCAGGGCGCGCTGCCATCCGCCCATCCCAGGCCCGGCGGGCATGTCCATCTCCTGCCCGGCGACCGGGCGCCGCGCGTTCCCGATCTCGGGGCCAGCGGGGTTTCCGGCGCGATCTTCGCCAACGGTCAGTGCCCGACCTGCGAGGTCTGGCTGCACGAGAACCGCTTTCCCGCCGGCACCGCGCCGCCGGCCAACCCGGAGGCGGGCGTCCATTCCCATGAGGAGGACGAGATCATCTTCGTCACCGGCGGCGGAATGCTGCTGGGCAACCGGCGGGTGGGACCGGGCACGGGAATCGCGATCGCGGCGCACACGATGTATTCGTTCCAGCCCGCGCCCGAGGGGCTGACCTTCATCAACTTCCGCGCCGGCCTGCCCCGCCTGATCCACTTCGCCGACGGGCGCACCGCCGACGAGGTCGCGATCTGGAGCCGGGTCGACCGGCCGCTGGAGTACCTGGTTCCTTGAACGGAAAACGGCGCGGCGCCCTGGGGCACCGCGCCGTCCGTCAGTTCAATTCCGAAGGATCAGCCGAGGTTCGCGCTGACCATCGCATAGGCCATCGGCAGCGACAGCAGCACGTTGGTGCGGCTGGCGATCAGGGCCGGCGGGCCGGCCTTGGCCTTGGCCTCGTCGCTGGCCTCGACGAGGCCGAGGATCTTCTTCTGGGCGGGCCAGATGATGAACCAGACGTTGAAGGCCATGATCAGCGCCAGCCACATGCCGAGGCCGATCAGGTTCTCGTTGGGGTTCAGGCCCTGGAAGGCCAGCGCGCGGTGCGCATAGCCGCTGACATAGGCGACGACGAGGCCGGTGATCACGGTCAGCAGCGCGGCGTAGCGGAAGAAGAAGAACACCTTGGGCGCGATATAGCCGGTGACGCCTTTCTTCAGCTCGGCGGGGACCGACGGCATGGTCGGGACCTGGACGAAGTTCAGGTAGTAGAGCAGGCCGATCCACAGGATGCCGAAGAAGACGTGGAGCCAGCGGAAGACCGAATTCACGTTGACCGGAACGTCGGGCTGGAAGCCGATCATCACCGCGATGGCGGCGACGAGGCCGATCACCAGGACGAGATGAAGATTACCGAAGAGTTTTGCCATGTGGTTCCCCCTTTTGGAACGAAGGCGGCGAGCCTTGCGAGCGAGTATTGTTCTTGCCGCCCCTGGCCGACCAGGACGCATTCGAGCGCGGCGGTGCCGGTTTATTGCGTCAATACGGGCCTATTGTCACACCCTTTGTCGCGGTTGTGCACTCATTCGTGCGGCGCGTGGGTGACCGCCTCGTCCTCTTCCTGCGCCGCCAGGCCGTGCTTCAGCAGCATCGGCACATGGGCGAAGGTGAAGATGAAGGACAGCGGCATGAAGACGACCAGCTTGGCGCGCAGCCATTCGTCGAAGGTGAACCAGGGGCGATAGGCGAAGACCTCGTTGAGGCCGGCCAGCACCAGGAAGAAGAACGCCCAGTTGCGCGACAGCTTCATCCAGCCGAGGTCGTTGAGCCCCTCGAAGGCGCTTTCGAGCAGGTACTTGAGCGTCGGCCGGCCGCGAAACCAGCCCCAGAACAGCGCGCCCGCGAACAGCAGGTAGACCACGGTGGGCTTGTGGCTGATCCAGGCTTCGTCCTGGCTCCACATGGTCAGCGCGCCGAAGCCGACGACCAGGACCGAGGAAAGCCACAGCATCGGCGAAATCTTGCCGAGCTTCAGCTTCGACACGATCAGCGCCAGCACCGTGGCGACGATGAAGGCGCCCGTGCTTTTGGTCACGGCGACGATCTCGCCCACGGCGTCCTGGTTGCTGTCGGGCCGCAGCAGGCGATAGGCGATGAAGAAGACCAGGACCGGGCCGTAGTCGATCAGCAGGTTGAGCCAGGTCGACTTGGGTTTTTTCTTTTCCGAAGCTTCCAACCCCGGCTCGGCCTGAGCCTGTCGAAGGCCACGGGAGTCGGCCGGGTCTGGGGGAGAGGTCGTCGCGTGCCCTTCGACAGGCTCAGGGTGAGCGGAAGTGGGTTCGGGACGGTCGCTCATCATGCCACTCCCGCGATGACCCGGGCGACCAGGTCGGGATCGAAGGGGCGCAGGTCGTCGATCTTCTCGCCCACGCCGATGGCGTGGATCGGCAGGCCGTACTGTTCGGCCGCGGCGACGAGGACGCCACCGCGCGCGGTGCCGTCTAGCTTGGTCATGATCAGGCCGGTCACTCCAGCAACTTCCTTGAAAATCTCGATCTGCTGCAAGGCATTCTGCCCGTTCGTGGCGTCGAGCACCAGCACCACGTCATGCGGCGCTTCCGGGTTGAGGCGGCCGAGCACGCGGCGGATCTTGGCCAGCTCGTCCATCAGCTCGCGCTTGTTGTGGAGCCGCCCGGCGGTGTCGACGATCAGCGCGTCGGTGCCCCGGTCGGTCGCGGCCTTCACCGCGTCGAAGACGATGCTCGCCGGATCGCCGCCCTCCGGCCCGCGCACGATGGGCACGCCCAGGCGCTCGGCCCAGACCGCGAGCTGGCCGATGGCGGCGGCGCGGAAGGTGTC
>CAZFPW010000103.1:7083-8869 GCA_964520765.1 uncultured Novosphingobium sp. | reverse complement strand
AATAGCGCGGGGTCAGCGCGGTCGCCTGGCCGGTGGTGATGAAGCGGTGGTTGGCGCCGTCCGAATCCATGATCGCGAGGCGCTTCATGCGGCGGTTCTTCGGCCCGGTCTCGGCGATGTAGGCGATGCGGCTGTCGAAGAACGGGCTTTCGCCCGAAAGCCGCGCATAGACCGCGTCGGCGCACTTGTGCGCGGCGCGGCGCCAGTCGGCCGGGGCCACGGTCCATTCCGCGCGGCGCAGCAGTTGCTTGAGCGCCACGTCGTAGAGGTAGCAGCCGACCGCCAGGTTCCCGCCCTCGACCGCGCGGACCGAGCCGTGGACCAGCATTTCCGCCCCGCGCGCCGACCAGGTGGGGAAGGTCGGCGCCGGAATCTCCGGGTAGCCCGGGCGGGGCAGGGCCTCGGGACCGACGGGCTTGAACAGGCCGTTGTTCTTGAGGTCGGAGGTGATGACCTGTGCGAGAGCGCGGCCCAGCGCGTCGGTCGAGCCCGCGCTGGCCGAGGTCGGCACGTCGCGATCCGTGGCGAAGGCGGGGATCGCGATGCCGAGGTCCTGCCAGGCGTTCTCGTCCGAGACGGAGCCGGACAGGCCTTCCTCTTCCGCGACCGGAGGCGGCGGGGCTATCACGGGCTGGGCCATGGCGGGCGAGGCCAGCGCTGACGTTGCGAGAAGGGCGAGGATCGGCAGCAGGCGTTTCATCATTGCGACAACCTCTTGTCGAAGCGGAACGAGGCGATGCGCTTCCACGCATCGTAGTATTCTTCAGGCAGATCGAACGGCGCCGCGAGTTGGACCGCGCGGATCGCCTGCTCGGCATGGCGGCCGGCCTGGGCGCGGTTGGCGTCGTTGATGCCCTGTTGCTGCACCACGGTGGGCCGCCCCGCAAGGCTGCCGTCGCGGTTGAGGCTAAACGACAGCACGGTCACGAGCAATTCGGCATCGGCTCCCTGCGGCGCGGCCCACTTGGGCTTGAGCTGCCGCGAGATCGAGCTGGCCAGGGAAGAGCGCACGGCCGGCCCGATCGTCTGCGCGGGCGGGGTGCGCGAGGCGCCGGTGGTCTGCGAGGACGGCGCGCCCTTGAGGAAATCGTCACCGATCCGGCTCGCGCCGGGCGTGCGCGGCGGGGCCGATTGCGCGGGACGGGACTGGGCCGGGCGAGCTTGACTGGGCTGGGCCGGGCGCGCCGGAGGCTGGGCGCGGGGCGGCGTCGGCGCGGCCTTGGGAGGGGCCGGCGCAGCCTTGCGCGGTGGCGTGGGACGCGGCCGCGGAGGCGTCGGGGCGGGTCGCGCGACCGGCTTGGGCGGTTGCGGCTGGGCCCGTGGCGTCGGCTTGGGCGGCGGAGGCTTCGGCTGCGCCTTGACCGGCTCGGGCTTGGGCGGTTGCGGCGGCTGGGGCTTCGGCGGCGGGGGCGCGGGCTCGGGTTCCGGCTCGGCCGGAGCGGGCTCGCCCAGGTCGGGCGCCACGTCGGGCGCGGCCTGGGCCGCCGGCTCGGGCGAGGTGGAGGTCAGGCCGACCTCGTCGGAGATCGTCACGGTCATCCGCTCGGGCGGGGGGATGATGGCGTCGCCGATCGGCCGCCACACCAGGAACGCGACCAGCGCGGCATGGGCGGCCACGGCCAGCACCAGGCCGACGCGTTCCTCGCTCTTGAACGTGGTTGTCGCCATCGCGCCCGCCCTATGGAGCCGCAACTGAACTGTTCGTGACCAGCGAGATCGAGTTGAAGCCGGCGCGGTTAAGCTCGCCCATCACGCCCATGACCCGCCCGTAGTCGAGCGAGCGGTC
>CAZFPW010000103.1:0-6983 GCA_964520765.1 uncultured Novosphingobium sp. | reverse complement strand
AGCACCAGCATGACGTCGACCAGCGGCGTCACGTTGATCTCCGCCATCGGCGTGCGCCCGCGCCGGCGCTTGCCGGGGGAATGGACACCCATCGCCATGCTAGATTCTCCCCGGGGAGGGGAAGGAGCGCGTCCGAAGGTGCGGCGCCTGGGGCGCCCCCTCCGTCAGCCCTGCGGGCTGCCACCTCCCCCGGAAGGGGAGGATCTGAGGTTCCACCCCGCTCATCCCGCGTCCAGTTCGCGGCTGAGGTTGGCGTGGAAACGGTCGGCGAAGCGCTGCAGGCGCGCCTCGAAGCCGTTCACCCGATGCGAGAAGCGGTTGTAGGCGATGACCGCGGGGATCGCCGCGAACAGGCCGATCGCCGTGGCGAACAGCGCCTCGGAGATGCCCGGCGCGACCACCGCCAGCGAGGAGTTCTGCTGCTGGCCGATCTGGAAGAACGAGTTCATGATCCCCCAGACCGTGCCGAACAGCCCGACGAAGGGCGCGACCGAGCCGACCGTGGCGAGGAAGTTCAGCCGATTGGACAGGCGATCCGCCTCGTTGGCGACGGCGCTGTCCATCGCGCTGGCGAGGCGCTGGCGCAGGCCGTCGCGCTCCTTCACCTTGGCGGCGACCGAGCGCTTCCATTCGTTCAAGCCGGCGGCGGCGACGCGGGCGGCGGGCACGTCGCCCTTGGTCTTTATGCTGTCGAGGTCGGGAGTTTCCCAGAACGCTTCCTCATAGGCGTCCGAGCGGCGATTCACCGAGCCCATCCGCAGCGAAAACGAGATGATGATCGCCCAGACCCAGATCGAGGCGAGGACGAGCCCGGCCATCACGATCTGGACGACGATGTCGGCGTCGAGGAACAGCTTCAGGGGGTCGAGCCGGGTCGGCGCGCCGACGGCGGCGCCTGCGGCGGTGGCGGTGAGAAGGTCGAGCAAGGTCATTCTGATCCTTTGGCGTATCCCGCGGGGGCGGGAAGGATTTGGGCAAAGGCGGCGCGCCACGGCGCGGGCTGGCGGCGGGCGCGGCCGTCCGGGCCGACGAAACCGACCCGCAGGCGGGCCTCGCTGAGCAGGGTATCGCCCCGCAGCGCGCGCTGGCGCATCCGGGCGCTGGCGCCGCTCAGCTCCTCGGCCTCGGTCTCGATCAGGACGACATCGTCGAGCCGGGCGGGTGAGAGGTAGCGGATGGTCAGCTCCGTCACGGCATAGGCCCCTTCGCCCGCCTCGTGCGCCGCCCGCTGATCGACGCCGAGCAGGCGCAGCATGTCGGACCGGGCGCGTTCGAACCAACGCAGGTAGTTGGCGTGATAGACCACGCCAGACAGGTCGGTGTCCTCGAAATAGGCGCGCACCGCGAAGCGATGCACCGGGCCGTCGAAGCGGCCGCCCGCAGGTTCGGGCCAGGGAGAGGAAGGCGACGTCATGCTGCCGGGCTTTTAGCCAGAGCGCGAGTCGCAGGGCAAGCCGCCGCGGCGCGATCGCCTTGCCGCCGGCTCGCTTCGTCGGGAGCGGGCGGCGCTTCGTCCGGTCAGTCGGGAATCATCTGGTAGAATTGCCGCCCGCCGAAGATGTGGACGTGCAGGTGCGGCACCTCCTGGTGGCCGTGCCCGCCCATGTTGACCATCAGCCGGTAGCCCGGCTGGTCGAGCCCGAGCTGGCGCGTGACCTCTCCCACCGAGCGCATGAAGCCGGCGATCTCCTCGGCCGGGGCCGTGGCGGTGAAATCGTCCCAGCTCACATAGGCGCGCTTGGGGATCACCAGGACATGGACCGGGGCCTGGGGGCGGATGTCGTTGAAGGCCAGGGCCCATTCGTCCTCGTAGACTTTGCCGCAGGGCAGCTCGCCGCGCAGGATCTTGGCGAAGATGTTCTGATCGTCGTAGGGTTCGCGGGGGTCGATCGGCATCAGGCTTTCCTTGCGGCTTTTTCGGCAATGCCGGACACGCCCTCGCGCCGATCCAGCTCGGCGAGGACTTCGGCCAGCGGCACGTCCTTGGCGTTCAGCAGGACCATCAGGTGGAACAGCAGATCGGCCGCCTCGCCGACCAGCTCCCGCGGGTCGCCCGCTAGGGCGGCGATCACCGTCTCGGTCGCTTCCTCGCCCAGCTTCTGCGCGATCTTGTTCAGGCCCTTGGCATTGAGCCTGGCGACGTAGCTGGATTCGGGGTCGGCGGCGCGGCGCGCGGCGATCGTCGTTTCCAGGCGGTTCAGGGTGTCCGTCATGCGCCCGGAATGGTTCGCGCCGCGAGCGGGGTCAAGCCTGGAACCGTTCTAGTCGCGCGGGCGGCGTCCGCTTTGCCGGCCGATGATGAGGCCGGCGACGCCGAGTCCGAACAGCACCAGGCTCGACGGCTCGGGCACGGCCGTCCCAGCATCGGCCAGCGCCGGCGAGACGGCGCAGAGCGAAGCCAGCAGAGCGGTCGAGACCAGGCGGAGGGACATGGGCAGCGGAATGTTTCCTTGGCGGCGTTAGGGATTTGGAAAGCACTATCGCGGGCCCTGGGGTCAAGCGCTCCGCCGGGAGTGTGCCGCTGTGGGACGGGCTCAGCCCAGCAGCTTTTCATGCTCGGCCACGATCTCCGCCAGGATCGAGAGCGCCAGGACCGATGGGGTGCGGGCATGGGCGAAGACGCCGATCGGGCTGCGCAGGCGCAGTTGGGGAAGGTCGAAGCCCGCCTCCGCCAGCATCGCCTGCCGCGTCTCGCGCGCGCCGCGCCCACCCTGCGCGCCGACGTAGAAGGCCGGGGAGCTTAACGCCCAGGGCAGGATGCCGCGCTCCCATTCGTGATCGTGGAACAGGACGGCGATGGCCGTCCACGGATCGACCGGCAGGTCCGGCGCCCGGCCCAGCGCGATGGCGCGGTCGGCCTCCCCCTCGTCCGAGGGGCCGGCGACCAGGCAGTCGATCCCCTGCGCCCGGGCGAGACGCGCGAGCGCGGTCACTTCCGGACCGCTGCCCAGGACGACCAGCCGCAGCTTGGGCAGGAAGCGGCGCACGAAGGGGCCTTGGGGCGTCAGGCCGATCGCCAGGTCCGCCGGTTCGCGGCGGGTCAGGGCCGCGCAGGCTGTTTCCAGCGCCGCCCGGTCCGGCGCGGGATCGACCATGACCTCGATCCCGCTGCCGCAGGGCAGGCGGATGTCGAGGAAGGGGGAACCCTGGCCATAGCGCAGCACCCGCGCCGGGCCGCCGGCCAGGGCTTCGGTCGCCAGCGCCTTTTCCAGGCAGCCGTCCGCCAGCGAGCCGCGCGTCGAGCCGTCCGGCAGCACCGCAAGCTGGGCGCCGAGCCGGCGCGACCACGATCCGTCGATCAGCGTGACCGTGCACAGCGCCCCGCCGCTCGCCGCGCAGGCGAACAGGGCTTCGCTGTCATCGTCCCACGGCGGCATCGTCATGATCCAGTCTGTATCATTATTCGCCCCGGACGGATAGGGCGGGCCGAGGTCGCCGGGCGGCAAGTGAGATATCGGCGGGGTGATGCGGGCCATGCTGGCCATCGCGATCGCATGCGGGCATTGGGTCGGGCAACGAGAAACCGTCGGAGAGGGACGATGCAGCAGGCGGATGCCTATATCGAGCGGGCCAGGCAGGCCACTGGCCTCAGTGAGTTGGGGGGCGAGACCTGGCGCGAGGGGCTGGAGCGGCTGATCGCCTCGGCGCGGGGCGAGGCGGACCTCAACCAGGCCGGGATTGCCCAGCTCGAGGGCATGATCGTCATGCTGCTGATGAAGCGGCTGGAGATCGAGGACTGGCACGCCCGCCACCCCGAGATCGACCGGCAGGAGATCGTCGCGCCGCTGATGGTCCTCGGCCTGCCGCGCACCGGATCGACCGCGCTGCACTGCCTGCTGGGCGAGGACCCGCAGGCCCGCGTCATGCGCAACTGGGAGGGCATGAACCCCACCCCGCCGCCCGAGCGCGCGACCTATGAGAGCGATCCGCGCATCGCGATCATGCAGACCCACATGGATCGCCGCGACCGGGTGACGCCGCGGATGAAGCAGATGCTGCCGTCCACCGCGATCTCTCCGGTCGAGGACCAGCTCATCATGGGCTACGACTTCAAGTCGCAGATCTTCCAGGCGTCCTACCGCATCCCGAGCTATGTCGAGTGGCTGAACCACCAGGCCGACCTGGTGCCGACCTTCGAATATGTGAAGCGGGTCCTGAAGCTGCTGCAATGGCGCTGCCCGCCCACGCGCTGGCGGCTGAAGAACCCGACCTACATCCTGTTCGTCGACGCGCTCGACCAGGTCTTTCCCGACGCGCGCTATTGCATGACCCATCGCGACGTGGCGGCGGTGATTCCCTCGGTCTCGGACCTCTATTACGAGATGCACAAGGCCGCGACCGACGCGCCCGACAAGCGCTGGCTGGGCGAGCTGAGCGTGGACTGGACCGAGCTGGGCATGCGGCGGATGATCGCCTTCCGCGACCGGGGCAACGACGCGCGGTTCTTCGACATCAACTTCGCGCCGTTCCAGAAGGACCCCTTCCCGGTGCTGGAGCGGCTCTACGCCTTCCTCGGCGAGACGTTCACGCCCGAGGCGCGGGCGCGGATGGAGGCCTGGCGGCGCGACACCCCGCGCGACAAGCACGGCGGGCACGATTACGACGCCGCCGACTTCGGGCTGGACCCGGCGGCCCTGCGCGAGCGCTTCCGCTTCTACTCCGAGCGCTACGACGTGCCGACCGCGGCCTACTGATGGGCTGGGGCCGGTCCACGACCGCGGGGGAAGTCGTCGCCGGCGTGGACCTGACCGGGCGGCGGATCGTCCTGACCGGCGCCGCCTCGGGCATCGGCGTCGAGACCGCGCGGGCGCTGGCCGGGGCCGGCGCGGACCTCGTGCTGGGCGTGCGGCGGATCGCGGCCGGGCAGGCGCTGGCCGAGGGGCTGGCCCGTCATGCGCGCGGGCGGATCGCCGCGCTGGAGCTGGACCTGGCCGATCTGTCCTCGGTGGCCCAGTTCGCGGCGCAGGTTGCGGGCCCGGTCGACGTGCTGCTGGCCAATGCCGGGGTCTCCAAGACGCCCGAGGCGCATCTGCCCAACGGGCTCGACGTGCGCTTCGCGACCAACCATCTCGGCCATTTCCATCTCGCGCATCTTCTGCAGCCGCAGATGGCGCTGCGCGGCGCGCGGATCGTGGTGGTCAGCTCGGCCGCGCACAAGGGCATGCCGGTGCGGCTGGATGATCTGCAATGGACCGCGCGGCCCCATGCCGACGGGGCGGCCTATGCCGAATCGAAAAGCGCCAACATCCTCTTCGCCCAGGAAGCCACGCGGCGCTGGGGCGAAAAAGGGATCTTCGCCAACGCGGTCCTGCCCGGATCGGCCCTGACCGGATTGCAGCGCCATCACGGCGAGGCGCTCAAGCGGCGGATCGGCTTCATCCGCGACGATGGCTCGGTCGATCCGATGGTCAAGAGCGCGCAGCAGGCCGCGGCGACCAGCGTCTGGGCCGCGACCGCGCCGGAACTCGCCGGCAGGGGCGGCCTGGTGCTGGAGGACTGCGCCGAGGCCCTGCCGGTCGGGCCGGATACCCATGCCTGGTCGGGCTACGATGCCGGCGTCGCCGATCCCGAGACGGCCCGCCGGCTGTGGGACCATTCGCTGGAGCTGGTCGCGCGGCTGGGCGGCTAGCGGAGCCTAGCCCAGATACTCGATCAGCCTGGGCACGTCGGCCAGCGCCCGCAACGCATCGTTGAGGTGGGTGCAGCCGCGCGGGCCGCGCAGGTCGCTCAGCACCGATTCGCGGATCAGCGGAAGCGGGCTGCCGATCAGGCCCAGGGCATTGGTGATCGCGCCGGGGCATTCGCCGAAGGGCAGGACGCGCGCCTCCGGCTCCAGCGTCAGCAGCTCCAGCGTGGCGGGATCGGCCGAGGCGGTCAGGCGGTATTCGTGCAGCGCGGCGCGGGTGCCGTCGGGGCGGGGGGCCGAATCCTGGAAGGCCGAATCGATGCGGATCAGCCCGGCCTCGTCCCGCCAGACGTCGATCAGCCGGGCGCGGCGCATGGTCACGCCGTCCAGGGCGGGGAACTCGTGCCAGCCGGCGGGGTCGGCGGGGTTGCGCAATTCGCCGCCGTCCGCCGTGCCGACATCGGGGCGGCGCTCGGGATCGAGGCTGGTGTTGCCGCGCTGAAAGCCCCAGCAGACGTCGACGCGTTCTTCCAGCATCCGCGCCATGTCGCCGCCGGAGGCGTCGCGCATCGCGGCCATCCAGTCGGGATTCCACAGCGACCAGGCCCAGGTACAGACCAGGCTCACGCCCGAGATGTCGTCGAGCAGGAGATAGAGCGGATCGGCCTCCTCGATCAGCTCGGGCATGATCTCGCGCATCAGCAGGCGCAGGTGGCCGCCGCCGCGCTCACCGACGAGGCGGGGGAGGGCCTCCGGCGCGGGAACGGCGGAGATCGCGCGGATGGTCTTGTCGGGCTCGAGCACCGTTTCCATCGTCGCGGCGGCCCGCACCGCGCCGTCGCCCTGCGCAGGCGTCACGAAATCGCGCGAGCGCCCGTGCATGATCTTCTCGCCCATCGCGCCCTTGGGCCAGGCGACGTCGATGCTCGCGGTGCGGCGGACCGAGGCGGCCTGGCGCGGCGGAGCGGGATTCGCCGTCCGGCGCGGCGGTTCGAGGGCAATCGCGGTCATGGCATTCTTCTTCCTGGCTTCCCCACTCGGCACCAAGATGACGATCCTGCGGGGCGGAACAAGGGGCCGGCGAAAGGATCGCCGTCACGAAGCCCGCCAAAGCCGCCCCGCATAGCCCGATTGCCAAGCTTCGGCGCGCTGCCTATGCGCCGCCTCAAGGAGACTACGCATGAGCTATACCCGCTTCCTCAAGCAGCAGTGCTACATCGACGGCAAGTGGTGCGACGCGGATGGCGGCGGGACCATCGACGTGGTCGATCCCGGCACGGGCCAGGTGCTCGGCACGGTGCCCAACATGGGCCAGGCCGAGACGGAGCGGGCGATCGACGCCGCCGAGCGCGCCCTG
>CAZFPW010000102.1:0-8903 GCA_964520765.1 uncultured Novosphingobium sp. | reverse complement strand
GCCGCCACTTGCGGACGATGTTGTCCTCCTTGATCGGCAGGACGCCGCTCTCGGATGCCATGACCACGAGGTCGTCGTCGGTGACGAGGAAGCGCGCGGGCCGCAGGCCGTTGCGGTCCAGCGTCGCGCCGATCTGGCGGCCGTCGGTGAAGGCGACGGCGGCGGGGCCGTCCCACGGCTCCATCAGCGCGGCGTGGTATTCATAGAAGGCGCGGCGCTTGGCATCCATCAGCGGGTTGCCGGCCCAGGCCTCCGGGATCAGCACCATCATCGCGTGGACCAGGCTGTAGCCGCCGGCCAGCAGCAGCTCGAGCGCGTTGTCGAGGCAGGCGGTGTCCGACTGGCCGTGCGGGATGATCGGCCACAGCTTGTCGAGGTCCGGGCCGAGCAGGTCCGATTCCATCGTGCGGCGGCGCGCGTTCATCCAGTTGACGTTGCCGCGCACCGTGTTGATCTCGCCGTTGTGGGCGATGAAGCGATAGGGGTGCGCCAGCTTCCAGCTCGGGAAGGTATTGGTCGAGAAGCGCTGGTGGACGAGGCCGAGCGCGGAGACGCAATCGGGATCGCGCAGGTCGTCGTAGAACGAGCCGACCTGGGTCGCCAGCAGCAGGCCCTTGTAGACGATGGTCCGGCTGGAGAAGCTCGGCATGTAGAGGTCGGCGATGCCGGGCAGGCCGTGCTTTTCGGCCAGGGCGGCAAGCGGGTTCTGGGTCTGCTTGCGGATCGCCAGGATCTTGCGCTCGAAGGCGTCCTGGTCGTCGCAGTTCTCGCCGCGGGCGACGAAGCACTGGCGGATCATCGGCATCGATTCGAGCACGGCCTTGCCCAGGCCGTCGATCGTCACCGGCACGTCGCGCCAGCCGATCAGCTTCTGCCCTTCCTTGGCGATGAACTTCTCGAAGGTGGCGACGATGAACTCGCGGCTCGCCTCGTCCTGGGGCAGGAAGCACATGGCCACGGCATAGTCGCCGGGCTGGGGCAGGGTGAGGCCCGCGCCCGCCGCCCACTTGCGGAACAGAGCGTCCGGCGTCTGGATCAGGATGCCCGCGCCGTCGCCCAGCAGGGGGTCGGCGCCGACCGCGCCGCGGTGGTCGATGTTTTTGAGAATTTCGAGCGCTTGGGTAATGATCGCATGGTTCTTCTCGCCCTTGATATGGGCGACAAAGCCGACGCCGCAGGCGTCGTGCTCGTTACGCGGATCGTAGAGGCCCTGAGGCGCCGGAAAACCCATCGATAAAATCCATCCTGTCGTTGGCCCGGAAGCGCGGTGAGGAAACCGCTGATTTCCAAGGCGTTGAAGCGCGACTCACCCGGCCGCAAAAGCAGCGGACTCCGCGCGAACGGCCCCCATGACGACAACACGGCAATTTTGCAACCGCGAACAGCGGTCGCCGTCCTCTCCGCCGCCCATGCGGGCGCGCTGGGAACGGGCGGATTATCGCATTTGCGCGGCTTTACCGCAAGGCTGCTTAAGCGGCGCCGCTCATCCGCTGGAGCGCGTTGAGCGCATCGCGCAGCGCGCGCTCGGTGGCGACCGAATCCTGCCGCGCCGCAGCAGGGGCGGGCTCGGGGAACAGGGCGACCGGCTCGGGCGCGGGCGGATAGTAGGACGGGGCCGGCGGCAGCGGCGCGGCGGCCTCGATCTCGGCCTCCTCGACCGGTTCGGGCGCGGGCTCGGTGGCCAGCACTTCGGCCGAGGCGGCGTCGAGATAGACGGGCGTCTCCTCCCGCCGCTTCTGAAGCGAGAGCGCCAGTCTCTCGATCAGCTCCAGATGGGACAGGCTGTCGAGGTCGGCCGCCATCAGCCGCTGCGCTGCCGCGCCGCCCGGCACCGGGAAGGCGGCGGGCAGGGGGAAATAGGCGGGATCGGGACGGCGCTTCGGCTTGGGCTCGGCCGGGGCCTCTGCGATCTCGGCGGGCGCCTCGACCGGCGCCTCGACGAGGATTTCGATCGCGGGCTGCTCGATCGCGGGCTGCTCGACCACCGGCTGCTCGACCGGCGCGTCGAGGGCGATGCCCACCTCGTCAGCGACCTCGCGGTCGAGGTCGAGCTGCGAGATGTCGATGAAGTTCGCCGCCTCGGTCACGGCCGCGGGCTGGGCGGGAACGGCGGCGGCGGTCTCGATCAGGCGTGCTTCCTCGGCCCGTGCGGCCTTTGCGGCGGCAACTTCGGCCCGGCGTGCCACCGCAGACGGCTTGGAGCGCGCCAACTGGCTGCCCAGAATCAGGCCCAGCGCGCTCCCGAACAGTGCGAAGCCCAGCGCGATCAGCAGGCGCGCGGTCATGCCCAGCGGCGGCGCGGCGGCCGGAATCAGCAGGTCGATCCCGCTCGCGACGACGATCCGCTCCAGCAGCGCAACGCGGACCGCCAGGACGCCGAGCCCGAACAGCGCACCGAACCAGACCGCGAGAATCGCCGGAAACAGCGGATGCCAGGCGATCGGAGCCCCTGCCTGTTTGCGATCGTCGCTCAAGATAGTCTCCCGTTCGATCCCGTCACGCGGCAGCGGCCGAATGTCCGATCGGCTTCGAGCCTAGCAGTCTTTGGTAAACGGCTTGATAACGCTCCACGTTGCGGGCCCAATCATGCTTTGCGGCCACATGCGCCCGCGCCAGGCTGCGCCGTTCGTCCCAGGCGGAGCGATCGTCAAGCAGATCGGCGAGCGCCGTGGCGCAGGCCTGGGGATCGTCGGGGGCGAAGAGCGTGCCGGTCAGCCCGTCGGTAATCAGCTCACGATGTCCGCCGACTGAGGATGCTGCGACGAGCTTGCCCTGGGCCATCGCCTCCAGCGGCTTCAACGGGGTGACGAGGTCCGTCAGCCGGCTGGCCTTGCGCGGATAGGCGAGCACGTCGGTCAGCGCATAGTAGCGCTCGACCTCGGAATGGGGAACGCGGCCCACGAAGCGGATCGCCGGGGCGGCGGGGGAGGCTTCGGCCTGGGCCTTGAGCGCGGCTTCCCGCGGACCTCCGCCGACGAGCAGGAGCCTGGCATCGGGCTGGCGCGCGATCAGCGCGGGCATCGCCGCGATCAGGTCGTCGAGGCCTTCGTAGTCGTAGAAGCTGCCGATGAACCCGATCACCGGCCCGTCTCCCAGCCCCAGCTTGGCGGCCAGCGCGGCCTCACGCGGGGCAGGCTTGCCGAACAGGGTGAGGTCGACGCCGTTGGGCGAGATCGTGATGCGTTCCGACGCGACGCCGCGGGCGATCAGGTCGGCGCGCAGGCCTTCGCAGATCGTCACCACGGCATCGGCCGCCGCGACGACCGAGTTCTCCAGCGCCCGGGTGAGCTGATATTTGACCGAGCCCTCGCGTCCCGTGCCGTTGCCGACCGCCGCATCCTCCCAGAAGGCGCGGATTTCGTAGACGAAGGGAATGCTCCGCGCCTTGGCGACGCGCGCGGCAGCCTGACCGCAGAGCGCGGGGGAATGGGCGTGGATCACGTCCGGGCGCCACTCGTCGCAGACCTTGCCGATTGCCGTGGCCAGCAGGCCGATCTCGCGCCATTCGCGCAGGCCCGGCAGGCCGCTCGCTTCGCCGGGGGTACGGTGGAACAGCAGGCCGTCCGCTTCTTCCGGGCTCGGCCCTTCGGCCGCATGGCGCACGCCGGTGATGCCGCGCACCTCGATTCCCAGCGCTTGCTGCGCCTTCAGGATCGCCCGCGTGCGGAAGGTATAGCCGCTGTGCAGCGGCAGGGAATGGTCGAGGACGTGCAGAACCCTGGTCATCGGCGGTATTCCTAGGCGACCAAGGCTTAACGGGCCGTCAACTCGCCGGTGCTAGGCGGGAAGTCCTATGGTCGACTATTTCGCGCTCGGACTGATCCATGCGCTGCTGGCGCTCGCCGCCGTGCGGCTGCTGTGGCGCGACGACCTCGATAGCGATCCCCCCTCTGCGGAGCAGGCGCCGGGACGCGAGGAATGACCAGCGTCGCGCTCGCCCTCTTCGTCTTCACCCTCTTCGCGCTCGGCCTGCGCCGGCCGTTTCTGTGGGTGCTGGCCTATGTCTACATCGACATCCTGGTGCCGCAGAAGATCTCCTATGCGATCCTCGCCAAGATCCCGATCTCGCTGATCGCCTTCCTGCTCTGCTTCGGCGGCTGGCTGATGCTCGACCGCAAGGAGGACAGCCGCTTCACCCTGCGGCAGTTCCTGCTCGTCGTGCTGCTCGCCTATATCGGCTACACCACGATGACCGCCGATTTCCCGGTCGAGGCCGGGGAGAAATGGGCCTGGGTGTGGAAGGGGCTGGTCTTCGCCATCTTCCTGCCGCTGACCCTGCGCACCCGCTTGCGCTTCGAGGCGGTGACCCTGGTGATGGTCCTGACCGCCGGCGCGATCATCATCTCGGGCGGAATCAAGACCGTGATCGGCGGCGGCGGCTACGGCACGCTGCCGCTGTTCGTGAACGACAACACCGGAATCTACGAAAGCTCCATCCTCTCGACCGTGGCGATCGCGATCATTCCGCTGATCCTGTGGCTGGCGAAGCATGGGACGGTGTTCAAGCCGGACTGGCGGGTGAAGGCCTTCGCCGGGGCGCTGGTCTTCGCCTGCATGCTGATGCCGGTGGGGACCCAGGCGCGCACCGGTCTGGTGTGCCTGGGCCTGCTTGCGGTCCTGTCGCTGCGCACGGTCAAGCGGCGGATGCTCTATATCGGGCTGGCCGGCGCGGCGGGGATGATGGCGCTTCCGTTCCTGCCGCAGTCCTTCCTCGAACGGATGGGCACGATCGAGAACCACCAGTCGGACACCTCCGCCTCGACCCGCGTCGCGGTGTGGAAGTGGACCCTCGACTATGTGGAGAACCATCCCTTTGGCGGCGGTTTCGATGCCTATCGCGCCAATCGGATCAAGTACCGCACCGTCGTCGCCAAGACCTCGGGCGGGACCACCAGCCTCGAATTCCAGGACGTCGAGGATCAGGGCCGGGCCTATCATTCGAGCTACTTCGAGATGCTGGGCGAGCAGGGCTGGCCGGGCCTGTTCCTGTGGCTCTGGATCCAGGCGCTCGGCCTCTGGCAGATGGAGCGGCTGCGCAGCCGCTGGCGGAAGCGCGCAGCCGAATTTCCCAACGATTCCAGCGTACAGTGGCAGGCGCCCTTCGCCAATGCCTTGCAGCAGGCGCAGCTCGTCTATCTGCTCGGCTCGCTGTTCGTGGGCATCGCCTACCAGCCGTTCATCCTGATGCTGATCGGCATTCAGTGCGGGCTGTGGTCATACTGCCGGCGCATCGACAAGCCGGTGCGGGCGCCGATGTCGCGGGAGAGGCGCAAGATGGTGGTGGCGGCTTCCTGAGGTGGGGAACGCCGGCGCGGCCGGCGTGGAGCTAGCCTGCGAGAATGGGCGCCAGGCTCTGGCCGGGGAGGTCCTCCGGTGCCGGAATTCCTAGCATTTCCAATTGTGTAGGCAGAACGTCGAGGATCGAGGGGCGATGCTCGTGGGTGCGGTGGCGGCCGGTCTGGACCCACAGGCAGCCGTCGGGATGGTGGCGGCCGCTCTTGATCGCGTCGATCCGGTAGAACAGCTCACCGAAGGGGATGGCCGCATTGCCGTCGATCACCGGGGTTTCGGGCGGAGTGCGGGTCGAGACCTGGCAGCCGAAGTAGAGCGAGCCCGGTTCGGTCTCGACCTCGGGGAAGCCGAAAACCGGTTTTCCGTCAGCCAGTCGGAGACGTTCGAGCCGGGTTCGGGCTCCTTTCGCCGACGCGAGGTCCGGAAAACGGGCGAGGTACTGGTGGGTCATCGTCGGCGAGACATCGTCCGCCGAAATGTCCACGCGCGCCAGGAAGGCATCGACATCGTGCAGCCGATGGAAGTGCTGCCCGCCAAGCTCCTCGTGCCCGAGGAAGGGCTGCTGGCTGAGCGCGCTCAGGAACATGAGGCGGGCGCCCTCGGCCTGCGCCAGGGCGAGGAAGCGGCCGACGAGGCGGTCCATCGCCATGTAGCCGGTGCGGATCGCGTCGCCGTAGGCGGCCATCTCCTCGGCGTCGGGCCGCACGGTGAAGGGCGCCGGGTCCATGTGCCGCCAGTAGGAGTGCTGGAGATGCGCGACGCTGTTGGCGAAGAAGCTGGCGAAGTCGGGCCGCAGCCTGCGCCAGTAGGAGCGGAACACGTCGAACTGCAGCGCGTCGAGGATCGCCACCCGCCGCCAGGACAGCTCGCGCCGGCTCACCTTCTCCGCGCCGAGCTGGCGGACGATGCCGCCCACCGTCGCCGCGCTCAGCCCGTGGCCGGCCATGAAGGCGAGGAACCGGGCATATTCGCCCGCGCCCATCCGGTCCGAGGCGTTCGAATATTCGCGCACGTTATGGCTGACGAAGCGGTTGTAGAGGTTGAGTTCCGGCGGCGAGGCGTCGCCCTCCTCGGACCAGGGATCGCCGACGAAGACGCTGCCGTCGCTCGCGAAGGGGGCCACGTTCATGCTGGCGAAGCTCGCCACGCGGCGGCCGGCGGCCAGCAGCCGGCGGTAGACGTCGGCGTGCCCGCCGCGCTTGCCCTCGGTCAGGTGGAACACGCGGTGGGTGTCGTAGGGCAGGCCGGTATGGACCGAGTACCACTGGATCCACGGCTCCAGCAGCGCCGGCTCCGTGACGTCGGCCTGCGTGACGAAGACGTCGCTCTCGTCGTGGAGGCGCTTGAAGTTCGGCAGGCTGCCGTCGGCCATCCACTGGGCCAGCAGGTGCGGGCACAGCTCGTTCAGCTCGAGCGCGATCAGGCGGCTCCGGCCGCCGGGCGCCCCGCGCCCGGCGGGGGTGAAGTCTCCGGTCATCGAATTCATGGCGCGCGCTTCCTCATGCTTGCCGTAGCGTTAGAGTTTGATTCAGCGCGGCTGAATCAGGTTCGGCACCGGTGCCGCTTCCACGCAAGTGGATCGGACTCTAAGCGCCAATGCTTGCGATTTTCTCAATTTCCCGCGGTTTTCCGGCGTTGCGCGCAGGGCTGGCTTGGTCCATCTAGGCCGCAGGAGAGCAAGGAGACGCGCATGCAGTTGCAGGACATGGTCGCCAAGGTCGGCCAGGATATCGGCACGTCGGACTGGATCATGGTCGACCAGGCGCGGATCGACGCCTTCGCCGACACGACCGAGGATCACCAGTTCATCCACGTGAACCCGGAAATGGCCAAGGCGACCCCCTTCGGCGGGACGATCGCCCACGGCTTCCTCACCCTGTCGCTGCTGTCGAAGATGATGGAGACCGCGCTGGAAAAGCCGCAGGTGACGATGAGCGTCAACTACGGCTTCAACAAGGTCCGCTTCCTGACCCCGGTGAAGAGCGGCCAGCGCATCCGCGGCCATTTCAAGCTGACCGAGCTGGTCGAGAAGCGCCCCGGCCAGTGGCAGCAGACCGTCGAGGTCACGGTCGAGATCGAGGGCGGGGAAAAGCCCTGCCTGCTGGCGGAGTGGATCTTCCAGCATTTTGCATAGATTCGTGGGATAAATCCGTCGTCCTGGGCTGAACGGGGGCCGCTGGCCTATCGAAGCAAGGACGAGCCCAGACGACAGCGGTCCCGGGTCGAGCCCGGGACGACGCAAGACGCAGCAGGAGAATGAACATGCGCGACGCCGTCATCGTTTCCGCCGCCCGCACCCCGATCGGCCGCGCCTATCGCGGGGCGTTCAACGCCACGCTCGGGCCGAGCCTGGGCGCGCTTTCGCTCAAGGCGGCGGTCGAGCGCGCCGGCGTCGAGCCGGGCGAGGTCGACGACGTGCTGTGGGGCTCGGCGCTCCAGCAGGGCAGCCAGTGCCCCAACCTCGGCCGCCTTGCCGCCCTGCGCGCCGGCCTGCCGGTGACGGTGCCGGCGATGACGCTGGACCGGCAGTGCTCCTCGGGCCTGATGAGCATCGCCACGGCCTCCCGCCAGGTGGTGGGGGACCGGATGGACGTGGTCGTCGCCGGCGGTTCGGAATCGATCTCCACGGTCCAGACCAAGGAGATGCGGATCGGCTTCGACATGGAGCTGATCGCCATGCACCAGGCGACCTACATGCCCATGCTCCAGACGGCCGAGGTGGTCGCCAAGCGCTATGGGATCGGCCGCGATGCGATGGACGAATACGCGCTCCAGTCGCAGCAGCGCACGGCCGCGGCCCAGGCGGCCGGGGCCTTCGATGCGGAGATCGTGCCGGCGACGGTCACGATGAACGTCACCGACAAGGCCACCGGAGAGACCAGCCAGAAGGAAGTCACCCTGGCCAGGGACGAGGGCAATCGCGCCGACACCACGCTGGACGGGCTCAAGTCCCTCCAGCCGGTCGTGCCGGACGGGACGATCACGGCGGGCAACGCGAGCCAGCTTTCCGACGGCTCGGCCGCGGTCGTGGTGATGGAGGCCAGCCTCGCGGCCAAGCGCGGCCTCGCCCCGCTCGGCCGCTTCGTCGGCATGGCCGTCGCCGGGACCGAGCCCGACGAGATGGGCATCGGCCCGGTCTTCGCCGTGCCCAAGCTGTTGCAGCGCTTCGACCTCAAGATGGACGATATCGGCCTGTGGGAACTGAACGAGGCCTTCGCCGTCCAGGTGCTCTATTGCCGCGACCGCCTCGGCATCCCGAACGAGCTGCTCAACGTCAACGGCGGGGCGATCTCTATCGGTCATCCCTATGGCATGACCGGCACGCGCTGCGCGATGCACGCCCTGATCGAGGGCAAGCGCCGCGGGGCGAAGCACGTCGTCGTGACCATGTGCATCGGCGGCGGCATGGGCGCGGCGGGGCTGTTCGAGGTGTTGTAAAAGGGCGGCGCGCCAACCTTGAGATCCTCCCCGTCCTTGCGTCAGCGAGGATGGGGAGGGGGACCGCCGCGAAGCGGTGGTGGAGGGGTAGGGCGCGCGTGATCCCCCTCCACCACGCCGGCTGCGCCGTCGCGGTCCCCCTCCCCATTCCGCTTCGCGAAACGGGGAGGATC
>CAZFPW010000101.1:6996-8941 GCA_964520765.1 uncultured Novosphingobium sp. | reverse complement strand
TCGATCGCTTCGGCCTGATCGGGCGCGGCCTGGGCCAGGGCCTGGGCGCGCAGGTCTATCCCTAGCGCGCGCAGCCAGTCGCCCTGGGCGGTCACGCCGCAGCAGGTCGCCCCGCGCGATTGGGCGACGCGGGCCAGGGTGTCGAAGTCGACGTGGGCGGTCAGGTCCGCCTCTCCGGGGGTGGCGAAGGGGTCGACCATCCGGTGCGCCCGCACGGCCTGGAAGGTCGAGCCGAAGCGCGGCTCGGCATGGCCGTAGTCGATGAACAGCGCCGCGCCGCCCTGCTCCACCAGCCGCCCGGCGACCTCGTAGACCACTGCCGCCGCGCCGGGGCAGCTTTCCAGGATCGCACCGTCGGGGGCCTCGTGCTGTTCCTCCGGCACCAGGGCGTCCATCGGCTGGAGGCCGGCAAGGGGCACGAGCCGGCCGTCCTCCAGCCCGACCATCCGCTCGCGCCAGCCGTCCGGCGTCTTGACCAGCTGGCGGATCGGCAGGGCGTCGAGGAACTCGTTCGCGACGAGGAGGATCGGGCGATCGCGCGGCACGGAGGACAGGTCGTGGTGCCACTGGGCCTGAGGCACGGCGGCGAGCTGCAGCGGCTTCAGCGCGGCCGAGCTTTCGACGAAATGGACCTGCGGGTCGAGGCCGTGCTTGCGCGCGGCGGCCAGGGCATCGCGCGCCAGGGTGCCGCGTCCGGGGCCCAGCTCCACGTAGTGGACCGGCGCGATTCCTCCGGCGCGGGTCCACAGGTCGGTCAGCCAGAGGCCGATCAGCTCGCCGAACATCTGGCTGATCTCCGGCGCGGTGACGAAATCGCCGCCCTTTTCCCGGCCGGGCGCAGGCGCCCCCAGCGGATCGCGCGACGCGTAATAGCGGGCGTTGGCCTCGCCCATGTAGTATTGCAGGCTGATCGGGCCGGTGTTGGCGATCAGCCGGTGGAAGATCGCCGTCAGGGGCTCCGCTTCGTTCATGCCGGCGCGGGGGCCGCGCTGCCGAGCGGGGGCCGGGTGAGGGCGCGAACCGCGAAGAACAGGCCGACCAGGATCATCGGCAGGCACAGCCACTGGCCCATCGACAGGCCGGTGCGGATCGCGAAGTCCTGGAGCTGCTGGTCGGGCTCGCGGTAGTATTCGACGATGAAGCGGCTGAGGCCATAGCCCAGGGTGAAGATCCCCACGAGCAGGCCGGGCCGCCAGCGCGCGCGGGTCTTCCAGAAGATCGCCAGCAGCACGATGCCGAGCACCAGGCCCTCCAGCCCGGCCTCGTAGAGCTGGCTCGGGTGGCGCGGCTGGGCGCCGCCGTCGGGGAAGACCATGGCCCAGGGCGCGTCCGGCCCGGCGACGCGGCCCCACAGCTCTCCGTTCACGAAGTTGGCGAGGCGGCCGAACAGCAGGCCGAAGGGCACGCAGACCGCGATATAGTCGCAGACCCGCAGGAACGAGAGCTTGCCCCGCCAGGCGACCCAGGCGATCGCGATCACCGTGCCGATCAGCCCGCCGTGGAAGCTCATGCCGCCGTTCCACAGCTTGAGCAGCTCGCCGGGATGGGCCCATAGCTCGGGCGCGTAGAAGGCCGCATAGCCCAGCCGCCCGCCCAGGATGATGCCCAGGGTGCAGTAGAAGAACAGGTCGTCGGCGTGGCGCTGGCCCATCGGCGCGCCGGGGGCCTTGTTCATCCGGGTGAGGTGCCAGTAGCCCAGCACGATCCCGGCGAGATAGGCGAGGGAGTACCAGCGCAGCTCGAAGCTGCCGATCTTGAGCAGATAGTTCCTGAGGCCGAGGTCGACCCAGTAGATCGGCTCGTGCGCCGTGGCGGCCAGTAGTGACAGCAAGTGCAGGACCCCCTACAAATTTCGCCAACGCCTTCGGGCGGCGGCCCCGGTGCGACGATGCGTTCGGGCGCCGCCGACATAGCGGGCGGGAATAGGAACCGGCAAGGGGCCTGC
>CAZFPW010000101.1:0-6896 GCA_964520765.1 uncultured Novosphingobium sp. | reverse complement strand
GTGAGGGGACAGGATGCCGAGCGACCTCGACCGTGAGCTTCAGGCCGCCATGGCCCGCCTGACCGCGCCGGGCGGTCCGTTGGAGACGGTCCCGATAGAGCGGCAGGGGCAAATGCTGCCGATGATCGCCAAGGCCCCGCCGACCATGCCCGCGTTCTTCGCGCATTTCTGCGCCGAATATGCGGAGCGGGAGTTCCTGGTCGACGGCGACCTGCGGCTGACCTTCGCCGCGACCCATGCCCTGGCCCGCCGCCTCGCCGGGGCGCTGGTCTCGGTCCACGGGGTCGCGCCGGGCGACCGGGTGGGGGTCGCCGCGCGCAATTCGGCCAATTGGATCGTGCTGCACATGGCGGTGCTGATGGCCGGCGGCTGCGTGACCCTGCTCAACGGCTGGTGGGTGGGTGAGGAGCTGGCCGAGGGGATCGCGCTCGCCGAATGCGGGCTGGTCCTGGCCGATCCCGAGCGGGCGGAGCGCCTGGCCGATCATCCGCATCCGGCGCGGATCGTGCCGTTCGATCACGGCGACCCGGAAACGGGCTTCGCCGCCCTGCTCGCCGGGCCCGACGAGGCCGCCGCCCTGCCACAGGTCGGCCCGTCCGATCCGGCGACCATGCTCTTCACCTCGGGCTCGACCGGCAAGTCGAAGGGGGCCTGGTCGGACCATCTCGGCGTGGTCCAGGCGGCGATGAGCTATGCCGTGCAGACCCTGATGCTCCTCACCGTCAAGACCGCGCGCGGCGACCCGCCCAAGGGCCAGCCCTGCGCGCTCGTCAACGTGCCGCTGTTCCATGTGACGGGCGAGGTGCCGCTCTACCTCCAGTCCTTCGTGATCGGCCGCAAGCTGGTGCTGATGCCCAAGTGGGACCCGCTGGAGGCCATGCGCCTGATCGAGCGGGAGAAGGTCACCTATTTCGTCGGCGTGCCGCTGATGAGCCTGGCCATCGCCGAGCATCCCCGGCGGCATGAGTTCGACCTGACGAGCTGCATCACCTTCGCCGCCGGCGGCGCGCCGCGCCCGGTCGACCACGTCGCGCGCATCCATGATGCGCTGCCCCATGCCTTCCCGGTCCTGGGCTATGGCCTGACCGAGACCAACGCGGTCGGCTGCGGCAACCTCAACGAGAACTACCTGGCCAAGCCGGGCAGCACCGGCCCGGCCAGCCGCCCGCTGGTGGAGATCGCGACCTTCGACGAGGCGGGCCGGCGGCTGCCTCAGGGGGAGACCGGGGAGATCGGTATCCGCACGGTCTGCAACTTCATCGGCTACTGGAACAATCCCGAGGCGACGGCCGCGGCCTTCACCCCGGACGGCTTCGTGCTGACGGGCGACCTCGGCCGGGTCGATCCCGACGGCTACCTGTTCATCCTCGACCGCAAGAAGGACCTCATCATCCGCGGCGGGGAGAACATCGCCTCGCTGGAGGTGGAGGCGGCGCTCTACGCCCATCCCGGCGTGGCCGAGGTCAGCGTCTTCGGCCTGCCTTGCCCGACCTATGGCGAGGTGCCGGTGGCGGTCTATCTCGCCAGGCCCGGCGCCTCGCTGGACGAGGAGGGTCTGCGCGGCTTCCTCGCCGCCCGCCTCGCGCCCTTCAAGATCCCGGTGCGGTTCTGGCGGGAAACCGGCTCGCTGCCCCGGCTGGGAACGGAAAAGGTCGACAAGCGGGCGCTGCGCGCGCGTTATCTGGAAGGCTGGGATAGTGAAGTGAACGCGGCTCCCCCTCCTCTTTAGAGGAGGGGGTTGGGGGGTGGTGGAGCCTGGGCGCTATCCTGTCGCTTCGCGAGCGATGCTACGCATCGCCACCACCCCTGGCCCCTCCTCTGAAGAGGAGGGGAAATGTAAGGGGCATAGACAGAAACCGTTTTCCTACCGGGCCGCGCTTTGCCATCCTCCGCGTCATGGAACGACGCGCGATCAGGGGTGGCAGGACGGCTCGGGCCATCGCGCGCAAGGCGACACCCGTCCTGCGCAAGGTGACGTTTGCGGTGCAAGGCGACGCTTTCCGGGGCGCAAGGCGACAGATTCCTCAGGACACCATACATTTCGTCAATTTCGGCGGAATTGCGTGGGTGCCAAGCGGGATCGGCGGCCCTATATGGTGACGGCATGAGCGCGATCCGCATTCCCAACCAGCGCGCGGTGATCGACCGGCGCGCCCTGACCGCCGCGGTCGCCGATGCCGTGGCCGAGCTGGGCGGCAAGGTCCGCCCCCGGGTGGTCGAGCTGCTGCGCGGCGCGCTGGAGGCCGGCCGGGCCGAGATCGCCCGCCGCCTCGCGGACAAGCCCACCGCCGGCCACGACGTGGCCGAGGCCCAGGCCTTCCTGGTCGACCAGCTCATCCGCGTGATCCACGACCACGTGGTCGGCGACGTCTATCGCGCCAGCAACCGCTCGACCGGGGAACGGCTGACGATCATGGCGGTCGGCGGCTATGGGCGCGGCGAGATGGCGCCGCATTCGGACGTCGACATCGCCTTCCTCACGCCGGGCAAGCAGACCGCCTGGTGCGAGCAGGTGATCGAGGCCTGCCTCTATTTCCTGTGGGACCTGGGGCTGAAGATCGGCCATTCGAGCCGCTCATTGGACGACATGGTCCGCATGGCGCGCGGCGACCTGACGATCCGCACCGCCATGCTCGAAGGGCGCTACGTCTGGGGCGACCAGGACCTGTTCGCGGAAGCGCAGCGCCGCTTCTGGAGCGAGGTCGTCGCCGGGACCGAGCGCCAGTTCGTGGCCGAGAAGCTGGCGGAGCGGAGCGAGCGGCACAAGCGCCTGGGCGATAGCCGCTATGTGGTGGAGCCCAACGTCAAGGAGGGCAAGGGCGGCCTGCGCGACCTCCACACGCTCTACTGGATCGGCAAGTACATCCACAAGGTCCGCGACGTGTCGGAGCTGGTCTCGGTCGGCCTGCTGAGCCGCGACGAGTACCGCGCCTTCCGCCGGGCCGAGACCTTCTTCTGGGCCGTGCGCTGCCACCTCCACACGATCACCCGCCGCGCCGAGGACCGCCTGACCTTCGACCTCCAGCGCGAGGTGGCGGTGCGGATGGGCTATTCCGATCGCGTGGGCAAGAGCGCGGTCGAGCGGTTCATGCACTACTTCTTCCTCCAGGCGAAGGTGGTGGGAAACCTGACCGGGGTGTTCCTCGCCCAACTCGACGAGCAGTTCGCCAGCAAGCAGCCGCGCGGATTGCTCGCCGGCTTCCGCGCCAAGCCGCGCATGCTCAAGGGCTATCGCGTGTTCGGCGGCAAGATCGCCGCGCCGGGCGACGCCTGGTTCGCGGAAGACCCGGCGCGCCTGCTGGAGATCTTCGTCCTGGCCGACGCCGAGGGGCTGGAGATCCACCCCGAGACCATGCGCCTCATCACCCGTGACGCGCGCTTGGCCGACCGCGTGCGCAAGGACCCGCGCGCCAATGCCCTGTTCCTCGACCTGCTCACCAGCCGCCGCGACCCCGAGACCGCGCTGCGCTGGCTGAACGAGGCCGGGGTGTTCGGGCGGTTCATTCCTGACTTCGGCCGGGTCAACGCCCAGATGCAGTTCGACATGTACCACCACTACACGGTCGACGAGCATACGATCCGCGCGATCGGCCTGCTGGCCCGGATCGAGAAGGGGGAGCTGAAGCAGGAGCATCCGCTGGCGGTGGACATCGTTCACAAGCTGCAATGGCGCCGCGCGCTCTACGTCTCGGTCCTGCTCCACGACATCGCCAAGGGGCGCGGCGGGGACCATTCGGTGCTCGGCGCGGAGATCGCGCTCAAGCTCTGCCCCCGGCTCGGCCTGGCGGAGGAGGAGACGGAGCTGGTCTCATGGCTGGTGCGCCAGCACCTGCTGATGAGCGCCACGGCCTTCAAGCGCGACCTGGCCGACTGGAAGACCATCTCGGACTTCGTGGCCGTGGTGCAGTCGCTGGAGCGCCTGCGCCAGCTCACCCTGCTGACCATCGTGGACATCCGCGCGGTCGGCCCCGGCACCTGGAACTCGTGGAAGCGCCAGCTCCTCAACGAGCTGTACGACGCGGCCGAGGAGATGCTCCGCCTCGGCCATGCCCAGCACGGCCGGGCCGAGCGCGTCCTGGCCAAGAAGGTCGCCGTGGCGAACCTGCTCGGCGGGCGGGCGCTGGTCGACAGCCAGGGCCAGCAGCTTGGCGACGCCTACTGGATCGCGGAGCCGGCCGACGTCATCGCCATGAACCTCACCCAGATGGATGCGGCCCAGGGCGCGCCGCTGACCATCACCACCGAATACGATGCCGCGCGCGGGGCGACCCTGGTGATGGTCCTCGCCACCGACCATCCGGGCCTGTTCTATCGTATCGCCGGGGGTATCCACCTGGCCGGCGGCAACATCATCGACGCGCGCATCCACACCACCCGCAACGGCATGGCGGTGGACAACTTCCTGGTGCAGGACCCGCTCGGCCGGCCCTTCATGGAGGAAGGCCAGCTCGCCCGGCTCAAGACGGCGATCGCGGATGCCCTGGCCAACCGGGTCAAGCTGGTGCCCCAGCTCGCCGCCCGGCCGCTCGCCCGCCCGCGGATGGAGGCCTTCGAGGTGCGCCCCCGCGTGGAGTTCGACAACAAGGCCTCGAACCGCTTCACCGTGGTCGAGATCAGCGCCCGCGACCGCCCGGCCCTGCTCAACCGGCTGGCCCGGGCGCTGTTCGAAAGCCGGCTGATCGTCCACTCCGCCCATATCGCGACCTATGGCGAGCGGGCGGTCGACACCTTCTACGTCACCGACCTGCTGGGCGAGAAGGTCGGCCCCGGTGCGCGGGCCAAGGCGGTGGAGAAGCTGCTGCTGGAGGCGGCGGGCGAGGAGACGGTGGAGGTCGAGGCGGCATGAGCGGGATGGATACCCACACCCGCTCAGGCCGAGCGGTGTATGGTAATCGGCGTCAATCCACGAAGGCCCGCTCGATCACGAAGTCGCCCGGCTTGGCGTTCGATCCTTCGGTAAAGCCCAGCCCGGTCAGCTTGGCCTGAAGCTCGCGGATCATCGCCATAGAGCCGCACATCATCACCCGGTCGGTGGCGGGATCGAACTGGGGCGGGCCGATCAGCGGGTGGCGGAACAGGGCTCCGCTGTCGATCAGCGCGCCGATCCGCCCGGTCGTGCGGAAGGGCTCGCGGGTCACGGTGGGGAGGTAGTGGAATTGCAGCAGGGCCTGGTCGCCCACCAGCGGATCGCCGGCCAGCTGGCTTTCCAGCAGGTCGCGGAAGGCGAGGTCGCTGACCTGGCGGGTGCAGTGGACCAGCAGGGCCTGGCTGAACCGCTCGTAGACGTCGGGATCGCGCGCCAGGCTGAGGAACGGGGCGAGGCCGGTGCCGGTCGAGAGCAGGAACAGCCGCTTGCCCGGCAGCAGCGCGTCGGTGACGAGCGTGCCCACGGGCTTGCGGCCGAGGAACACCTGGTCGCCCGGCCGGACCTGCTGCAGGCGCGAGGTCAGCGGGCCGTCGGGCACCTTGATCGAGAGGAACTCAAGCTCGTCGGCATAGGCCGGGCTGGCGATGGAATAGGCACGCAGCAGGGGACGGCCTTCTCCCATCAGCCCGATCATCACGAACTCGCCCGAGCGGAAGCGGAACGAGGGCGGGCGGGTGATCGAGAAGCTGAACAGGTGCTCGTTCCAGTGGCGGACCGAGCGGACCTCCTCCACCGTCAGCGCGGCGGAGGGGGCGAGGGCGGCGGCCTTGCGATCGCTCATCACTTCGTTTCCTTCTGGGCTTCGCACAGCGCCCCGGCGGGATCGAGCCCGGCGGCGGCCAGCCGGGCGACCGTCGCCACGACGGCCAGGCCGATCGCGGCGACGGTCTGCTCCTCGACCAGCAGGGCCAGGGTCGCCTCGATCTGCTCGGTCCGCCCCAGCGCGGCGTCGCGCCACAGGCCGGACAGGATCGCCTCGTCCTCACCGATCCGCGCGCAGCGCATCGGCCCGATCTTCAGCGCCTCCAGCGCGTCGCGGTTGAGCAGGGCCATGACCATGTTGAACTCGGGCAGGGCGGACAGCGCGTCCACCCCGGCAAAGCCCTTGGCCAGCGCGACCGGCGGGCAGGCGCTGCGCGCCTTGGCGTGCGACCAGCCGCGCATGGCCCACAACAGGAAGCGGCCGCCGTTGCACAGGCGTTCCACGGGTTGGTCGACGAAATCGTACATCGTTTGCTCCAGGCTAACGACGCGACTCATACGCTATTGCGAAGCGGTTGCAATAAGAATCGAGGCCGATCGGCTCAACCGGTCGCCGTGCGCAGCCTTTCCACGGCCTCGTCCTTGCCGATCAGCGGCAGCAGCGCGGCCATGTCCGGCCCGTGGTCCCGCCCGGTGAGCGCCTGGCGCAGAGGCAGGAACAGGGCCTTGCCCTTGCGGCCGGTCGCGTCCTTGAGCGAGCCGGTCAGCAGCCGCCAGGGATCGTCGCCCCACTGCTCCGCCTCCAGCGTGTCGGCGGCCAGCAGCAGGTAGCCGGCGGTCTCCTCGTCGAAGGGCGGCGGGGCGACGGGGCCGGTCACGACCTGCCACCATTCTGCGGCCTCGCCGATATGGGCCAGGTTGGGGCGGATCGCCTGCCAGCCGGCCTCGCTCATGCCTTCGGGCAGGAGGTGGCCCACGCGGGAGAAGGGCAGGCGGTGGACGATCGCGGCGTTGACGCGGTGCAGCTCGGCCTCGTCGAAGCGCGCCGGGGCGCGGCCGAAGCGAGCGAGGTCGAAGCTGATGGCCAGTTCCTCGGCGCTGAGCGCGGGATCGACCGGATCGGCCGTGCCGAGCCGCGCCAGCAGGGCGACCAGGGCCTCCGGCTCGACGCCCGCCTCGCGCAGCTCGGCCACGCCCAGCGAGCCCAGCCGCTTGGACAGCTTGCCCTCGGCCCCGACCAGCAGCGCCTCGTGCGCGAAGCGCGGGG
>CAZFPW010000100.1:0-8954 GCA_964520765.1 uncultured Novosphingobium sp. | reverse complement strand
GGACCTTCCTTTTCGCCCGGCTGCGCGGGGGTCTGCTGCGCCAGGACCGGCCCTGCGGTGAGGGCAAGCAGGCTGGCGGCGGCAAGAAGCTTCTTCATCGGTTTCTCCACGATATCGCCGCCTTCCCCGACGGACGATTTCGTGGGCAAAAGCCCTGCGGAGGCCGGCGGGTTCCCGTTCATCCGCCAGAAAGAATTGATCAAGCCTTTGATATAAAAGGATAGCGATCCCGCGAAGCGGGGCAGGCCGTGCGAAATTTATCGACGATCCGAACCGGCCCCGCGCAGGAGGCCGGCGGGCTCAGGCCGCGAGGCTGTAGGGCTGGATCTCGCCGGCGAGGTAGAGCTTGCGGGCCTTGGCCCGGCTCAGCTTGCCCGAGCTGGTGCGGGGCAGGGTGCGCGGCGGAACCAGTTCGATCACGCAGTTCATGCCGGTGATCGAGCGCACCTTGTCGCGGATCTGCTCGTGCAGCTTGCGCCGCTCGGTGGGGTCGCTGACCCGGCAGTGGACCAGCACGGCGGGAACCTCCTCGCCGCTTTCCGTCTCCACCGCGAAGGCGGCGATGTCGCCCTGGTGGAAGCCCGGCAATTGCTCCACGGCCCATTCGATGTCCTGGGGCCAGTGGTTCTTGCCGTTGATGATGATCATGTCCTTGGCGCGGCCGACGATGAACAGGTAGCCGTCGACCATGTAGCCCATGTCGCCCGTGTCCAGCCACCCGCCGACCAGGCAGGCCTCGGTCGATTCCGGGTCGCGGAAGTAGGAGTGCATGACGCTCGGCCCCTTGCACCAGACCTTGCCGATATGGTGGTCGGGCAGGGCTTGGCCGTGCTCGCCGCGGATTTCCAGCGCCATGTCGCGCACGGCCTTGCCGCAGTTGACGATGGCCCGGTAGCGCGCGGGGCGCGAGAGGTCGCGCGGGCAGCCCGACAGGCGCTCTTCCTCGACCAGCTCGATGCGGATGCCTTCGCCCGGCGGCATCAGCGTGACCGCCAGGGTGGCCTCGGCCAGGCCGTAGCTCGGCAGGAAGGCGTCGGCGCGGAAACCGGCGTCGGCGAAGGCGTTGACGAAGCCCTGCATCACGTCGGGGCGGATCATGTCGGCGCCGTTGCCGGCGATGCGCCAGCGGGTGAGGTCGAACCGCTCGGCCACGTGGGTCTGGCTGGAGATGCGGCGGGCGCAGATGTCATAGCCGAAGCTGGGCGAATAGGAGATCGAGTTGCCCGGATTGCGGCTGATGAGGTCCAGCCAGGCGAGCGGACGGCGGGCGAAATCCTCGGTCTTGAGGTAGTCGCCCGAGATCTGGTTGGCGATCAGGCCCAGGAAGCAGCCGACCAGGCCCATGTCGTGATACCAGGGCAGCCACGAGATGCAGCGGTCCTGCTCGGTGATGCCCATGCCGTGGCTATGCGCCGCCAGGTTGTTCAGCAGCGAGGCGTGGGTGATGGCGACGCCGTGGGGGAAGCGGGTCGAGCCGCTGGAATACTGGAGGTAGCAGATGTCCTCCGGGCTGGTTTCCGGCAGGACGCAGTCGGGCGCGGGTTCCTGGGCGAAGCTCTCCCAGTCGATCCCGGGGCAGCCCTGGCGGTCGGCCGCGGCCTTGGCCATGGCGGCGATTTCCGCCGGATAGAGCAGCACGCACGGGTCGGAGCTGGCGAGCTGGACCGCGAGCTGGTCGATATAGCCGTCCTTCGCGCCGAAGCTGGTCGGCAGGGGCAGCGGCACCGGCCAGGCGCCGGCATAGACCGCGCCGCAGAACAGCGCGGCGAAATCCGGCCCCGTCTCGGCAACGAGGGCGACGCGATCGCCCGGACGGATGCCCCGGGCGATGAGGCGGCGGGCGGCGGCCAGCGCATCCTCACGCAGCTCGCTGAACCGATAGGCCCGCGCGAGGTTGCCGCGCGGATCATGGAAATTGAGGCCCCGCGCGCCCTTGGCCGCATAGTCCAGCGCTTCGCCGAACGTGGCGAAATCCGCGAACCGGCGCGGCAGGGCGTCTTCGTTCGGAGTAGGAGTCAAAATCGTGCTCTTGTCCTGGGCCTCGAGAACGGCGGTGTCGGTCATGTGCGATTACCCGTCTGCTTTTGCGGTGCGCCGTTTGCCGGCGCTACCTGAACCGATCATGGCTAAAAGGCGATATTCCCTGGAATCCGCTGCGGGCCTCCCAAATCGGGACCGACTGTGGCACGAATATGGCCGATGCCTCGATTGTCCTCCAAACGCGCGCCGAAACCGCTGGATTCCGTGCGTCTGGAAGAACTGGCCCTGGCCTATGTCGCCCGCTTCGCGACGAGCGCGGGCAAGTTGGAGGCCTATCTGCGGCGCAAGCTGCGCGAACGCGGCTGGGGGGAAGAGGGGGAGGCGCCGGTGGAACCGCTCGTCGGCCGGTTCGTCGCGGCCGGCTATGTCGACGATCGCGGCTATGCCCTGGCCAAGGCCGGCGGCCTGCTGCGCCGGGGCTATGGCGGGCGCCGGATCGACCAGGCGCTGGGCGCGGCCGGGATCGCGGAAGACCTGCGCGAAGAGGCGCGCGGCACGGTCGCCGCGCAGCGCCGGGCCGCCCTGGCCCTGGCCCGCAAGCGCGGCTTCGGCCCGTTCGGCGCGGCGGCGGGGGACCGGGCGGCGCGGGAAAAGCAGGTCGCGGCCATGCTGCGCGCCGGCCATCCCCTCGACAGCGCGCGCCGGATCGTCGATGCTGACTCCATCGCCGCGCTCGAGGAATGGGCGGATGACGGCGAGGTATTCTAAGGAACGCATGATGCACTTCCGGCGCTGCCTGATCGGATTGGCGATCGTCCTCGCGGCCTGCTCGTCGCGGCCGGAGGCGGGGGCGCAGGCGGTCCAGTCGACCGAGCTGGCGGTCCATCCCGAATCCGGCCTGCGGGTCGTCCCGCTGACGATCCGGCGCGGGGAGCGCACGCTGCACTTCCGCGTCGAGCTTGCCCGCACCGCCACGGAGCAGGCGCGCGGCCTGATGTTCCGCCAGAAGATGGGCGCGGACGAGGGCATGATCTTTCCCTCCGATTCCCCGCGCGAGGGCGTGTCCTTCTGGATGAAGAACACCGTGATCCCGCTCGACATCATCTTCATCGGGCCGGATCGCCGCATCATCAACATCGCCGCCAACACCGTGCCCTATTCCCTCACGCCCGTGCCGGCGGCCGGGGCCACCGTGGGCGTGCTGGAGCTGAACGGGGGGCGGGCCGCCGAACTGGGCATCGTTCCGGGCGACAAGGTGGAATGGTGAGCGATGCCAGCTTGCCTTGGTGGGAGGTCTGCGGCTAACGCGCGGGGCATGGGAATCCTCTCCAAGATCTTCACCTGGTGGGACGGCGCCACCATCGGCACCCTGCTGAACAGCAGCCTCAAGGGCGAGCATGTCGGCACGGATGCGCAGGGCAACCGCTATTACCGCGCGAAGAAGCCCAAGACCGTCGACGGGCGGGAACGCCGCTGGGTGATCTACAACGGCGCCAACGACGCCAGCCGCGTGCCGGCCGAATGGCACGGCTGGCTGCACGGCACCTTCGACGGCGTGCCCGAAAGCTACCTGCCGCCGCCGCGAATCTTCGAGGTCGATTTCACCCCGAACGCCACGGGCACGCCGGCCGCCTATCGGCCGCAGGGCGCGCTGGAGCGGGGTGGGCGGCGCGCTCGCGCCACGGGCGACTACGAAGCCTGGTCGCCGGACGGCGGCAAGCTGACGACCGCGCCGGACGCCTGAGCGGTGAGGGCGCGGGCCCACCTTGCCTTCCTGCCGCTGGCGATCCTCGCGGGATGCAGCCAGGAGCCGGACGCGCCCGGTCCGGCGCCGACCGAGGTGCCCAAGGGGGTGGTGGGCGCCGCCAATCCCAACCTGGCCGCGATCGAGAGCGACTATGGCACCCCGGTCAAGGACCGGGTCGGCACGATCGCCCTGCTGAACAAGCGCAACGACCTCATCACCGACCTGAAGATGAAGCCCGGCGAATCGCAGCGGGTCGGCAACGTCGTCATCAAGCTGTCCACCTGCGAGCGCACCCTCCCATGGGAGAAACCGGCGGAAACCGGTGCTTTCGTGCAGGTTTTCGTGGAGGAGCGGGCCAAGGCCGGCGATCCGCTGCAATGGCACAAGGTCTTCTCGGGCTGGCTGTTCAAGAACTCGCCGTCGCTCAACGCGGTCGAGCACCCGGTCTATGACGTCTGGGTCAAGGACTGCGCGATGAAGTTCCCCGGCGAGGAGGAAGAGGCCGCGCCCTCGGCCAGCAATGCGGCGAAACCCTCGGGCAATGTCAGCCAGTCGGCGACACCCGCGCCGCCCCCTGCGACCCCGTCGCCCTCTCCGGCGGCCAGCCCGCGACCTTCGGCGCCCGCCACCGAAGATTGAGCCTCCGCCAGGCGGCGGCGGTATTCGTTCTGGGTGATCTCGACCGCGCCGAGCGAAGCGAGGTGGTCGGTCATGAACTGGCAGTCGAGCAGCTCGCAGCCCGCGCGGCGCAGCGCGGCGACGAGCCAGGCGAGGGCGACCTTCGAGGCGTCGGTCGCGCGGCTGAACATGGATTCGCCGCAGAACACCCGGTCGAAGCCCACGCCGTAGAGGCCGCCGACCAGCTCGCGCCGGCCGTCCGCGACGGGCAGCCAGCACTCGATCGAATGGGCCAGGCCGCGCTCGTGCATCAGGCGATAGGTCGCGGCGATTCGCTCGCTGATCCAGGTGTCGCCGCTGTCGGCCCGGGGGGCGGCGCAATGGTCGAGCACGGCGGCGAAGGCCGCGTTGCAGGTCACCTCGAAGCGGTCGCGGCGCAATGCCTTGGCGAGCGAGCGGGAGAGGTGGAAGCCGTCGAGCGGCAGGATCGCCCGCCGCCGCGGCTCGACCCAGAAGATCTCGGGATCGTCGCGCGCGTCGGCCATGGGGAAGATGCCGCTGCGATAGCCGAGCAGCAGCATGTCCGGGTCGATCGCGCTGGGGGCGAAGGGCGAGTGCATCGGGCGCGATGGTAGCAGGATTCGCGCAAAAAACCTCCCCGTTCCCAGGCGGAATTGGGCATTGCCATGCCGCCTGTCAGCCTATAGAGGCACCTCCGCCCGCAGGAGTGTAGCTCAGTTGGTAGAGCATCGGTCTCCAAAACCGAGTGCCGGGGGTTCGAGTCCCTCCACTCCTGCCAGCATTTTCCGCCAGTCTTTCCTCCAGGGAAACAGAGCCGCCCGATGGACGCAGTTGAGCCCAGTCCGGCGCGCCGCCCGTCCGGCAATGTCCTGACCCGTCCGCCGGGCCCGCGCGAAAGCCTGGCCTGGGGGATCGTCCTCGCGCTGCTGGCGGCGCTGCCCGTCTTGCTGACCACCGTGCCGCAGATGACGGATTACGCCTCGCACCTGGCGCGCTACCACGTCATGCTCGATGGCGGACGCAGCCCGTTCCTGGCGCGGTACTACGATTTCGAGTGGCGCTGGAACGGCAACCTCGGGGCCGACATCCTGATCTGGCCCTTCGCCTGGGCGTTCGGGCTGGAGACGGGCGCGCGGATCATGACCGCGCTGATTCCCGCCCTGACCGGCCTCGGCATCGTCACGGTCGAATGGACCCTGCGCCGCCGGGTCGGGGCGGGCTCGCTGCTCGCCTTCGCGCTGATCTGGTCCCCGGCGCTGGGCATGGGCTTCCTCAATTTCTGCCTCTCGCTCGCCGCCGCGCTGTTCGCCTTCGCGCTGTGGGTGAAGCTGGAGGGGTGGCGCTGGCGCTGGGCCCTGTTCGTGCCGGTCTCGCTCATCGTCTGGCTCTGCCACATGTCGGGCTGGGGCGTGCTGGGCGTGCTGGTCTTCGCCTATGAGCTGCACCGCCGCCGGAACCTCACCGCCTTCCTCGCGCCCTGGCCGCTGCTGCCGCCGGTCCTGCCCGTCCTGCTGCTGGGCGGCGCGACCAAGGGGGCCCTGGCCTTCGGCAAGGCGCCGCTGGTCTACAAGACGGCGATCTTCCTCCAGGCCATGCGCGACCAGAGCATGGCGGTCGACACCAACAGCCTCTACCTGATCCTGCTGGTGGTGCTGGTCGCGCTGGTGCTGCGGCGGATCGACTGGCGGCTGGGCATCGCCGCGATCCTGTTCGGCCTGCTCGCCGCCGTCATGCCGCGCCATCTCGGCGGGGGAGACTATGCGGATTACCGCCTGATCGGCGTCGCCCTGATGATCGGCTGCCTGGCGATCGACAAGCCGGGGCCGCGCCTGCTGCTGGCGCTCGCCGCGCTGCTCTTCGTCGGGCGGCTGGCCGTGACGACCGAGGCCGCGCTGCGCACCTCGCGCGAGACCGACCGCATCCTCGCCGTGGTGGATCACATCCCCCAGGGCGCCAGGGTCGCCGGGGCCGTGCTGGTGGACCGGAACGGCTGGGCGCTCGATCCGCTGCAGCACCTGCCGAGCTATGCCACCGTGCGCCGCGATGCCCTGGTCAACACGCATTTCGCACTGCCCGGCGTCCACATGCTGCAACTGAAGGAGGGCGGGCCCGACTTCATCGACCCCTCGCACCGCGTCTTCCACGAGGCGGGAGAGCCGGTGGACCTGGCCGGCTTCGCCCCGGCGCAGGTGGCGGATTACCTGTGGTACGTCGGCAAGGTGGAGCCCGTGCGCCTGCCCGCCGGGGCCCAGGTGATCTATCGCGCGCCGGGCACGCTGCTCGCCCGCCTGGCGAAGCCGCGGCATCTTGCAATAGACGGACGCCGGGGCTAAATGCCCCCCGTCCTTCCGACATCGGAGAACACGCTGCCCCTCCCGGTCGCCACCCAGGCGCCGGGGCGGCACTGTCCCCGTGGTGGAAGACGATAAGGATATTGAGATGGACGAGCGCGCAGCCAAGACCAGGACGAGCCCCGGCGAATTCATCCGCCAGGTGCGCACCGAAGCGTCGAAAGTCGTCTGGCCGACCCGGCAGGAGACGGTGACCACGGCGATCTTCGTCGGGATCATGATGGTGATCCTGGCGCTGTTCTTCCTGGGCATCGATTCGCTGTTCGGCGAGGTCGTGACCCTGCTGCTGTCGCTGGCCTGAGCAACGAAAGAGTAATATGGCCCGCTGGTACATCATCCACGCCTATTCCGGCTTCGAGAACAAGGTTCGCGATTCGATCATCGCCGAGGCCGAGCGCCTTGGCCTGTCGCAGCTCGTCGAGGCGGTCGAGGTTCCGACCGAGACGATCACCGAGGTGAAGCGCGGCAAGAAGGTCCAGGTCGAACGCAAGTTCATGCCGGGCTACGTGCTGGCCAAGCTGGGCCTGAACGACGACGTCTACCACCTCGTCAAGAACACCCCGAAGGTGACCGGCTTCCTCGGCCCCAACGGCAAGCCGCAGGCGATCTCGGAGCGCGAGGCCGCCCGCTACTTCGGCAGCCGCGAGCAGTCCGCCGCCGAGCCGCGCCAGCAGGTCGTGGTCGATTACGAGATCGGGGATTCGGTCAAGGTCAACGCCGGCCCCTTCGCCAGCTTCAACGGCGTGGTGGAAGAACTCGACTTCGACAAGAGCCGGGTCAAGGTCTCCGTCTCGATCTTCGGCCGCGCCACCCCGGTCGAGCTGGGCTTCGAGGAAGTCGAGCTGGTCCGCTGATCGCGGCAGGCTCGTCATCCCGGGCTCGACCCGGGATCGCTGGCCTCCAGGTCCGACCCGGCCGACCGCGATCCCGGGTCAAGCCCGGGATGACGATTACCGAGATTGCATTCGCGCGCCTTTGCCGCTATCGGCGCGCGCTTCCGGGTAACCGGAAATCCGCGCGGGAGGGTCTTTCGGGGCCTGCTTGACCGCTCACTCTGAGCCTCTTCACGGGGCGACAGGAAGAAAGGAGGCCCATCGTGGCCAAGAAGATCGAAGGCTATATCAAATTGCAGGTGCCCGCCGGCACCGCCAACCCCTCTCCGCCGATCGGCCCCGCGCTCGGTCAGCGCGGCGTGAACATCATGGAATTCTGCAAGGCGTTCAACGCGGCGACGCAGGAGATGGAAAAGGGCATTCCGCTGCCCACCGTCATCACCGTCTATGCCGACCGTTCGTTCACCTTCGTCACCAAGACGCCGCCGGCCTCGTTCCTCATCAAGAAGGCCGCCAACCTGAAGTCGGGCTCGAAGGAGCCGGGCAAGGTTTCGGCCGGAACGATCAAGCGCTCGCAGCTCGCCGAAATCGCCGAGACCAAGATGAAGGATCTCAACGCCAACGACATCGAGCAGGCGACGAAGATCATCGAAGGCTCCGCCCGTTCGATGGGCCTGCAGGTTGTGGAGGGCTAAGATCATGGCGAAGCAGACCAAGAAGCAGAAGGCCCTGGGCACCAAGCTGGGCGACAACCAGAAGCTCTACGGCGTCGACGAGGCGCTGCAGACCCTGCGCGATCTCAAGACCACCAAGTTCGACGAGACCATCGAGGTCGCGCTGAACCTGGGCGTCGATCCGCGCCACGCCGACCAGATGGTCCGCGGCATGGTCACGCTGCCCTCGGGCACCGGCAAGGACGTCAAGGTCGCGGTCTTCGCGCGCGGCGACAATGCCGAGAAGGCGCTCGCCGCCGGGGCCGACAAGGTCGGCGCCGAGGACCTGCTGGAAGACATGCAGGCCGGCAACCTCGACTACGGCCGCGTCATCGCGACGCCCGACATGATGGGCATCGTCGGCCGCCTCGGCAAGGTGCTGGGTCCCAAGGGCCTGATGCCAAACCCGAAGCTGGGCACCGTCACCCCGAACGTCGCCGAGGCCGTCAAGGCGGCCAAGGGCGGCCAGATCGAGTTCCGCGTCGAGAAGGCCGGCATCATCCATGCCGGCATCGGCAAGATGTCGTTCTCCAACGAGGCGATCCGCGCCAACTTCGACGCCTTCGTCGACGCGATCGTCAAGGCGAAGCCCGCCGGCGCCAAGGGCAAGTACCTCAAGAAGGCCGCGCTCTCGTCCTCGATGGGCCCGGGCCTGAAGCTCGACGTGGCGGAAGTCCACGGCGGCTGAGGC
>CAZFPW010000099.1:0-9118 GCA_964520765.1 uncultured Novosphingobium sp. | reverse complement strand
ATGTGATGAACAACGTCTATTTCGACACCTGCGTCTATCACCAGCCCGGCATCGATCTGCTGGCCGAGGTGATCGAGACCAAAAACATCCTGTTCGGCAGCGAGATGGTCGGCGCGGTGCGGGGGATCGACCCCGAGACCGGACATTATTTCGACGATACCAAGCGCTATATCGACGCCCTGCCGATCACGTCCGAGCAGCGCCATGCGATCTTCGAGGGCAATGCGCGGCGGGTGTTCCCGCGGCTTGACGCGAAGCTCAAGGCAATCGGCAAATGACGAGTTGGCTCACCAACGCCTGGTACGTCGCGGCCTGGGATGCCGAGGTCGACCAGGCGCCGCTCGCGCGGACGATCTGCGGCGTGCCGATGATGCTCTATCGCAAGCTGGACCGCAGCGTCGTCGCCATGCGCGATGCCTGCCCGCACCGGTTGCTGCCCCTATCGATGGGCATTCGCGAGGGCGATTCCATCCGCTGCAAATACCACGGGCTGAAGCTGGGCCCTGATGGCGCGGCGGAAGAGATGCCGATCCGCACCGATCCGGTGAACGCCAGGATTTGCGCCGAAACCTGGGTCACGCACGAACGGCATCGCTTCATCTGGGTGTGGATCGGGGAAAAGGCGAAGGCCGATCCGGCTTTGATCCCCGATCTGTGGCCATGCTCGGCGGAGGGATGGACCTTCGACGGCGGGTATTATTCGATCGCTTGCGACTATCGCCTGATGATCGACAACCTGATGGACCTGACGCACGAAACCTACGTTCATTCCGGTTCGATCGGCCAGCCCGAGATCATGGAGGCGCCGATCGAGACCAGGGTGGCGGGCGATGAGGTCTTCGTCTCGCGGTGGATGCCCGGCGTCGATGCGCCGCCGTTCTGGCGCGGTGCGCTCAAGCAGGATGGCCTCGTCGATCGCTGGCAGATCTGCCGGTTCATGCTGCCCGCCGCGGTGCTGATCGATGTCGGTGTCGCCCCTGTTGGGACCGGTGCGAGCCTAGAGAGCCATGACAACGGGGTGCGCGGCGTGGTGGTCGATTTCATGACGCCGGAGGCCGAGGGCAAGCTTCACTATTTCTGGGGCATGGCGCGCAATTTCGATCTTGCCGACACCGGCTTCACCGCTCGTTTCAAGCGCCAGCAGGGCGGGGTTTTCGCGGAGGACGCCGAAATCCTGGAAGCGCAGCAGCAGGCGATCGAGGCCAACCCCGACCTGTCGCTGTCGGCCTATCGCATCGACGAGGGCGGGGTGCGGGCGCGCCAGGTCATCGCCCGGGCCATCAAGGCGCAAGCGCAGGAGAGGGCTGCGGCATGACCGACATCCACGAATACCTGGCCGAGTTCGACGACATCCCCGGCACCCGCGTCTATACGGCGAAGCGGGCGCGGCAGGGCTATCACCTCAATCAGTTTGCAATGAGCCTGATGAAGCCCGAGAACCGCGAGCGCTGGAAGGCGGACGAACGCGCCTATCTGGACGAATGGCCGATGACCGAGGCGCAGAAGCAGGCGGTTATCGACCGCGATTACAACCGCCTGCTCGACCTTGGCGGCAACATCTATTTCCTCGCCAAGATATTCTCGACCGATGGGCTGAGCTTCGTCCAGGCGGTCAGCACGATGACCGGCATGAGCGTCGAGGATTACCAGGCGATGATGATCGCCGGCGGCCGCTCGCCGGAGGGCGTGCGCTCCATAAGGGACAAGAACTGATGGCCCGCATCACCGCCGGCATCGCCTGCAGCCATATCCCCGCGCTGGGCGTGGCCGCGGACTTCGACAAGTGGAAGGAGCCTTATTGGGCGCCGATCCGCCAGGGCTTCCAATGGACCCGCGAATGGGAGGCGGAGCACCTGCCCGACGTGGTGATCCTGGTCTACAACGATCACGCCAGCGCCTTCGACATGAAGGTCATCCCGACCTTCGCGATCGGTTGCGGCGAGCGCTATGCCCCGGCGGACGAGGGGTGGGGGCCGCGTGCCGTGCCCGACGTCCACGGCCATCCCGAGCTTGCCTGGCACATCGCGCAGAGCCTGATCCTCGACGAGTTCGACATGACGATCATCAACGAGATGGACGTCGATCACGGCCTGACCGTCCCGCTCTCGATGATCTTCGACCGGCCGGCCGAATGGCCGGTGAAGGTCATTCCGCTGGCGGTCAACGTCGTCACCTATCCGCCCCCCTCGGGCAATCGCTGCTGGGCGCTGGGCGAGGCCATCGCGCGGGCCGTCGAGAGCTTTCCCGACGATCTCGACGTGCAGATCTGGGGCACCGGCGGCATGAGCCACCAGCTCCAGGGGCCGCGCGCGGGCCTCATCAACCGCGAGTGGGACAACCGCTTCCTCGATCGCCTGTCGGGCACAACCGACGAACTGCGCCGCATCCCCCACATCGAATACCTGCGCGAGACCGGCAGCGAGGGGATCGAGATGGTGATGTGGCTGATCATGCGCGGCGCGCTGGGGCCGGCGGCGCGGGAACTCTATCGCTTCTATCACGTGCCCGCGAGCAACACCGCGGTCGGCCATATCGTGCTGGAACCTGAAAATTGACGTCGCCCCGGCCCTGATCCGCGACGACGAGCAGCTAGGAGTTGAAGACATGAGAATCGCACTGGCGGGCGCTGGCGCCTTCGGAGAGAAGCATCTCGACGGGCTCAAGAACATCGACGGGGTGGAGATCGTCTCGATCATCAGCCGCACCGGCGAGCAGGCGGCCGAGGTCGCGAAGAAGTACGGCGCGAAGCACAGCTCGACCGAGCTGGCCGACGCGCTCGCCCGCGACGACGTGGACGCCGTGATCCTCTGCACGCCCACGCAGTTGCACGCCGAGCAGGCGATCGCCTGCATGGACGCGGGCAAGCATGTCCAGGTCGAGATTCCGCTGGCCGATAGCTGGGCGGACGCGCAGGCTGTGCTCGCGAAGCAGCAGGAAACCGGGCTGGTCTGCATGGCCGGGCACACCCGCCGCTTCAATCCTTCGCACCAGTGGGTGAAGAACCGCATCGACGCGGGCGAGCTGACGCTCCAGGCGATGGATGTCGAAACCTTCTTCTTCCGCCGCAAGAACATGAACGCCAAGGGTCAGCCACGGTCGTGGACGGACCATCTCCTGTGGCACCATTCGGCGCACACGATTGACATCTTCCAGTACATGACCGGCTCGAAGGTGATCGCCGCCAATGCCCTCCAGGGACCGAAGCATCCCGAGCTTGGCATTGCCATGGACATGTCGATCCAGATGAAGACCGAGAAAGGCCAGATCCTGACCCTGGCGCTCTCGTTCAACAACGACGGGCCGCTCGGCACCTTCTTCCGCTACATCGGTGACACCGGCACCTACATCGCCCGCTACGACGACCTGGTGAACGGCAAGGAAGAGCCGATCGACGTTTCCAAGGTGGACGTCAGCATGAACGGCATCGAATTGCAGGACCGCGAGTTCGTGGCCGCGATCCGCGAAGGGCGGCAGCCGAACTCGTCGGTCGCCCAGGTGCTCGATTGCTACCGGGTGATCGGTGAATTGGCGGAAAGCCTGAAGCAGCAGGACGGCTGGTCGTAAGGAGCGTTCCCAACCCCGCTTGGGCCGGGCGGGCGAGGGGGCGTCAGGAAGCCGCCGGTTCCTCGTCGATGATCAGGGCTTCGGTGAAGACCGGCTTGCCGCGCAGCGCGCGCAGCATCACCGCCAGCTTGCGGATTTCGTCGGGGGTGTAATCCGCCAGGTTGGTGCGGATGATCCGGGAGGTTTCCTGGCGGATTTCGGCCAGGGCCTGCTCGCCCAGGGGGGTGAGGTTCAGTTCGGTGCGGCGGCGGTCCACCTGGCCGGGGCTGGAGGTCACGAGGCCGGCGTCGGTCAGGCGCGAAAGCTCCGCAGTGATGAGGCTGCGCCCGCAGCACAAGGCGTTCGCCAGTTCCAGGGGGTAGAGCAGTCCGCTCGACAGCAGGTTCAGGATGAAGGCGCCGCGCGGCCCCAGGTTGTATTGCTTGATGACCTTCTGGTTGCCCTCACGCAAGGGGCGCTGGGCGAAGGCCAGCCCCTCGCACAGGAAGCCGATGTCGATCCAGTCCAGCTCGCCGGTGCGCTCGACCCCGGTGTAGTAGCTGGTGATCTTGCGCATGGTTTCGGTTTGTTTGGGTTTGGTCATGTGGGCTTCGGAGCAAAGGAAGTGCAGAATGCGGTCGCGGCGACCGGGCCGCCGCTGAGGATCTGGCAGGTGCCGCAGCTGTCCTTGGACGGCACGAAGAAGGCGCAGACGCCGCAACGCTTGTCCGCTTCGGGTGAGGGATCGACGAAGCTGACCGAGCGGCGCATGTTCTTCTGCGCCAGGGACATCGAATTGAGGTCGTAGCAAGCCGATTTTGCCTGGGCGAAACTGTCGCGGGCGCCGATCAGGGCGACGGGAGCAAGTCCGGCAAGGGCCAGGAAACGGCGGCGGGTCTCGGTCATTTGCGCACTCCTTAGCGTCGGGAACGGCATTTCGCCAGTTCGCGTTTTGGTCTGTCCGGGATGGGGCGGGCAGGAGCGCATGCTGAAGCGACCGGCGTTGAGCGCCGGGGCCTGGCGGCAATCCGTCGCCGCGCCCCTTTTGAGGCTGCGGCAAGACGCGCGGCGATGCCGCGGCTACCTGCATGTGATCTCCCGATCGGTTGTTCTTTTCTTCAACGGCTTGTCAGAGCCGCCGAATTGCCCGGTCGTAGGTGAAGACCGGCTGAACGCCTAGGAAGACTTTGTCGCGAAGTTTCGCAGGGTGGAAATATTAGTCCCTGGCCAGCAGCAGCGCCGCCGCCAGGGGCCCGCCGCCCGAGGTCGCGACCGCGACCTTGGGATCGCCCGGTATCTGTCGCTCGCCACCCTGGCCGCGAAGCTGCAGCACCGCCTCGTGGGCGAAGCCGAAGCCGTGGAGGCGCCCGGCGCCAAGCTGGCCGCCGCCGGTGTTGAGCGGCAGTTCCCCGTCGATGGCGATGCGCGTGCCGCCCTCGATGAACTTGTGGCCTTCGCCCACCTCGCAGAAGCCCAGGGCTTCCAGCCAGGAGATCGGGAAGAAGGCGAAGCCGTCATAGAACTGGACGGTGTCGACGTCCTTGGGCCGGTAGTCGGTCTTGCTCCACAGCTCCGGGCCGGTCGCGTAGGAGGCCATCCATTCGGCCTGGTCCCACGACCAGCGATCGACGCTGCCCGCGCTCGCGGCCAGGCGTACGGGCGTGGACTTGACCTCGTCCAGCGCGTCGCCGGCCGAAACGATGATGACGGTCGAACAGTCCGAGAAGCGGTCGCAGTCGTAGAGGCAGAAGGGCGAGGTGATCATCCGCCCGGCCATGTATTCGTCCATGGTCAGCGGCTTCTTGGTGATCGCTTTCGCGCGCGGATTGCGCAGTGCGTTGCGATTGGCGTTGAGCGCGACCTGGGCAAGCTGCTCGCGGGTCATGCCATAGCGGTGCATGTGGCGCATCGCATACTGACCCACCCAGCAGGCGGCCGAGATCGCGAAATAGGGCGCGGTCCACTGCGAATAGCCTTCCACATGCTGGCGGCGCAGCGGCGGGAATTCCTCGGGCCGGGCCATGGCGGCGGCCTCGTAGACCGTGCGGAAGCAGATCACGTGGCGGACATGGCCGGCGCGGATCGCATCGGCGGCGGCGGCGATGGCGGAAAGCTGGGCGGGAACTTCCGCCGCGCCGCTGTGCCAGCGGGCCTTGATCCCGAACTGCTCGATCACCTCGTCCACTCCGACCGGCGAGAAGCCGAGGTAGCCATGGCTCTTGCCGGGATAGCTCGACACGCCGTCGATCTGGTCCAGGGTCAGCCCGGCGTCGGCCAGGGCTTCCATGATCGCATCCTTGGTCAGGCCCATGGGCGAGCGGGTGAGGCGCACGCCGACCTCGGACTGGCCGATGCCGGTGACGTAGACTTCGTTCTTCATGGGTTACGCCACCTTCTCGAATACGGGGAACCAGATGCCGTCCTGCTCGTCGAAGGCGACCTTGACCTTGTCGTCGAACTTCACGTCGTTCACGTCGCAGTTCACGATATTGGTGGTGAGCACCACGCCGGGCACGCCGTCCAGCCGGACGCGCGCGATCACGAAGGGCACTTCCAGGCCGGGCATCCAAGCCTGGTAATTGATCGTGAAGGTGTCGATCTCTCCGGTCCCGGCCACGGCCTCAGCCGCCATGTTCTCCGACTGGCAATGCCGGCAGATCTGGCGCGGCGGATGGGTGAACTCCCCGCAGTCGCCGCACTTCATCATGTTGAGCTTGCCTTCCGCTCCCCCGGTCCAGAAGGCGCGATTGTCGTCGTCCAGCTTGGGGCGGGGGCGGGGCGGGGCTGAGGGCTGGCTCATGCGGGGTTCTCCGAAGATAGGCTGTGATTAGAGCTTGCTGCCGCCCATGAACGAGGGATCGATCGCCCCGGTCATGACGCCGTCGGCAAAGCCCTGGTCGGTATAGAGGAAGGCGCCGGTGATCGCGGCGTTCAGCGGGCTGTTGAGCAGGACCAGCGGCCAGGCCTGATCCTCGGCCGTGGCCATGCGGCCGAGCGAGGGATAGGGCCACTTGTCAAGGAAGCCTTCGGGGAGGGCCGTTTCCTGCACGTCCATGAAGGCGGTGCGCGTCGGGCAGGGGCCGATCGCGTTGAAGCGGATGCGGCGCTCGAGGCCGAGCTTGACGGCGGCATGGTGGACCCAGACCACCAGCATCTCCTTCGACGTGGTATAGCCGTCGCGGACGCGCTGATCGGGGTTCGCCTCGCACCAGGCATAGGCCTCGTCGGGATCGGAGATGGCGAGCATCTCCATGCTCTGCGCCAGGTTCTTTTGCCAGCCCATCGCCGCGTCGGAGGAAATCAGCGCGATCCCCGCGCCGTCGGCCAGGGCGGGCAGCAGGCTTTCGACGAACAGCCGCGTGCCGATGTAGTTGACCCGCATGCAGTAGAGCGGGCCCTTCACCATCGGCGGCAGGCCGGCGCAGGGGAACAGGAACTGGATCGGCGCGACGGCCTTCAGCGCCTCGGCCGTGGCGCGGACCTGGGCGAAGTCCGAAAGGTCGCACTGGTGGAACGCAGCGTGCGGCACCTTGGGCGCCTGGATGTCGACGATGTGGACCTTCGCGCCCAGCTCGCCGAGGATGCGGGCGACCTGCTCGCCCATGCCCGATGCCCCGCCGGTGACGACGCAGGTGGTGCCGCGATAGCCAAGTCCGTCCAGATTGCTCACAGTTCCATTCCTTCGTTTGATCTCATCAACAGGCGGCGCGGCGATCAGGCAAGGGCCGCCGTGCAATCATCGCGCCCGCGCTACTCGTCGGGGATGCCGCCCAGCGACGGCCCGCCGTCGACGGCGATGGTCTGGCCGCTGACGTAGGCGGCGGCGTCGCTGGCCAGGAAGACGATCATGTTCGCCATCTCGTCCGGCGTGCCGGTGCGGCGGAGCGGAATTGCAGTGCCCATTGCCTCGGCATCGAGGCCGGCGACCTTCCAGGCGTCGAGCACCCGCTCGCTGGAGATCGCGCCGGCCGCGACGCAGTTGGCGCGGATGCCGTGCTTGCCCCATTCGGCGGCGGTCACCGTGGTGAACATCTGGAGGGCCGACTTGGCCGCGGAATAGTGGGCGCCGCCCCTGACCCCGCGAATGCCCGCGCCGGAAGAGATGTTGACGATCGCGCCCGATCGCTGCGCCATCATGTGCTTGCCGGCCTCGCGCGTCGCCACATAGGCGGAGCGGACGTTCAGCTCGAAGATCGAATCCCACCCGCGCGTGGGGATCGTCTCCAGCGGCCCCATGCGGGTGCCGCCGGCATTGTTGATCAGCACGTCGATCCGGCCGAATTCGTCGACCGTGCGCTGGACGAGGGCGATCACCGCATCCTCGTCCTTCACGTCGGTCGGCACGGCCAGGCAGGCGGAGCCGCTTTCGTCGCGGATCTTCTGCGCCGCGCGCTCAAGCTCGTCGGCGGTGCGGCTGGCGATCACCACCGAGGCGCCGAGCCTGGCGAGTTGCAGCGCCGTGGCGAAGCCGATCCCGGTCCCGCCGCCGGTGACGATGGCGACATTGCCGGTGAAGTCGAGCTGGTCCCTGATCATGCCGTCACCACCGGCGGCGGCGCTGGCAGGCGCGGACGCGCAGGCGCAACTCCTCGGCCCGTTCCTCAGGCGTCACGACCGGGGTATCGGGGGGCAGATGGTCGCGCAGCTCGGCCAGCTTGACCCGCTGGATCGTCGGCGTCGGCTCGCTGTCGCACTCGTACCAGCGCCCGTAGATTCCGCCCTCGGTGTAGCCCGCCGGATCGAGCCAGTTCGGCACGCCGGGGTCTTCCAGCGAGATCACCGCATAGAACCGCCCGTCCGAGGCGACCTTGGCCTGGTGGCCGTTGATGGACGAGAGGCGATAGACGTATTCCAGCGCGTTGAAATAGGGATCGTTGAGCTGGATGTTCCAATAGGGGCGCTTGGCCGGCAGGTCGGTGGCGATGATCAGCGCCTCGTCGGCGTCGAACTGGAAGCAGGCCGGCCAGTAGGTCTGCTTGACCAGGGCGCCGGGATAGCGGACCGGCTCGAACACGTTGAAGCCGACGTTGCGCTTCACCCCGTTCTGCATCTCGTAATAGAGATCGGTCTTGCGCTTGGGGAAGCGGGCCATCTCCTCGATCCGGGCGAAGATCTGCTCCGGCGTCAGGCGCGGCTTGGGCGGGACGGGGTCGAGGCACTCGATCGAAAGCTGGGGATCGACCTCGTTCAGCCAGTCGTAGCTGCGATAGCGCAGGTACATGTAGGTCGCCTCGGGATCGAGCTTGCCCCAGTGGCCGGTATAGCCTTCTGGCCGTTCGGCGCTGAACAGGATCTCGAAGTCCTCGCCCAGGCCGATGCCGATGTCGTTGGTGTCCAATTCGTTATGGCCGTTGGGCCGGGGCATGACGTCGACCGTGCCGGACGCGGCCTTCTGGCTGGTGAAGGACAGAATCTTGCACGTCCCCCGGTTGCCCGAGACGCGGTAGGTCAGCTTGCCGCTGATCGGCGACTGGACATAGATGTCGTCGGGATTGGGCTGGAGCGTGTAGACCGGGTTCCACAGCGGCGCCCAGTCGGGATGCTCGGCATCGGCGTGGAAATAGGCGAAATAGGC
>CAZFPW010000098.1:0-9155 GCA_964520765.1 uncultured Novosphingobium sp. | reverse complement strand
AAAAAAGGCCCCCGCCTCGCTGAGGCAGGGGCCTTCCGGGATCGTATCACCAGCCGCTTGGACGGGAGGGGGGGGTCTCGGCGGTGACAAGGGGGAAATGTCCGGCCTTGGGGTTGGTTCCCACCCGACTGAACTTTTATCAAAAAAATTGCATCCTCCGGGTGGAAGGGATGATCCGGGCCGGTCAGCTCGGGTTTTCCCCGCCAGGCGAAACGCCTATTGGTGCTCGCTTGGCGCGGAAGAACCTTCTTCCCGCTTCCGGGAACGGAAGCGTGCACCAGACGTTGGCACGACGTCACGATCGAAAGGGAAGGGGTATAGATGCCACTCGGCGACCAAATAACCGCCAATCTGCCTTACCTGCGCCGCTATGCGCGCGCGCTTACCGGTTCCCAGTCCAGCGGGGACGCGTTCGTGCGGGCCACGCTGGAAGCCGCCCTGGCCGACGAGGGCCTGCGCGCCTCGCTGGCCGATGGCCGCGTCCCCCTGTTCCAGGCCTTCACCCGGCTATGGTCGAGCGCGGCCCTGGAAGTCGCCGGCGGCTCCCAGCCGTCCGACATCCATGAGGCCGCCGCCCAGGAACGCCTCTCGCACGTCACGCCGCCCAGCCGTCAGGCCCTGCTGCTGACGACGATCGAGGAATTCAGCGTCGAGGAAGCCGCCGAGATCATGGGCGTATCGCCCGACGACGTGGCCGAGCTGGCGAGCGAGGCGATCCAGGAGATCGAACGCGATTCGGCCACCGGCGTCCTCATCATCGAGGATGAGCCGCTGATCTCGATGCAGCTGGAGGACATCGTCCGTTCGCTCGGCCACGACGTGGTCGGCACGGCCGCGACGCGGACCCAGGCCCAGCAGGTCATCGCCGACCGGCGCCCCGGCCTGGTCCTGGCCGACATCCAGCTTGCCGACGGCAGCTCCGGCCTGGACGCGGTGGACGATATCCTGGCCGTCGGGGACCTGCCGGTGATCTTCATCACCGCCTTCCCCGAACGCCTCCTCACCGGCGACCGGCCCGAGCCGACCTATCTGGTGACGAAGCCGTTCCAGGAAGCTTCGGTCCGCGCGGCGATCAGCCAGGCGCTGTTCTTCGGATCGAGCCGCCCGGTCGCCTGAACCCCTTTACCTGAGCGCGCCGCCCTGGCGGCGCCCCTTGACGGCATCGGCCCCTGCGGGCCGGTGCCGTTTCCTTATGGCAGCTCGGGCTGCTTCACCGCCCGCATGCGAAAGGCCGTGACCGGCTTGCGCACCTGGACGACCAGCACGCAGACCACGCCCTCCGGCTCGAAGCGAAGCTCCACCGGACGGCCGAGTTCGTGGGCGACGATCTTCTCGATCAGCTCGGTGCCGAAGCCGCGGGAGCGCGTCTCGGCGATGGGCGGGCCGCCGCGTTCGACCCACTCGATCCGGGCCAGCTCGGACGAGATCATCGTCCAGTGCACGCTGAGCCGTCCCGACACCACGCTGAGCGCGCCGTACTTGGCCGCATTGGTCGCCAGCTCGTGGATCGCCAGGCCCAGGGACAGCGCGTCGTTGGGTGCCAGCTCCACGTCGGGGCCTTGCAGCTCGATCACGTGATCGGCTTCCTGGGTATAGGGCGCCAGCTCGGTCTCGATCACCGCGCGGATCAGGGTCGTTCCCCATTCCGACTGGGTGAGCAGGTCGTGCGTCGCGGACAGCGCGCGGATGCGGCCGTTGAGGCTGTCGGCGAAGGATTCGACGTCGCGCTCCCGCCGCCGGGTCAGGGCGATGATCGACAGGACGTTCGCCAGGGTGTTCTTGACGCGGTGATTAAGCTCGCGGGTCAACGAGTTGCGGATCGAGGCCTGTTCCTGGAACCACAGCAGCGCGGCGCGGTCCTCCGCCGTCTTGCGGCTGACGAAGCTCGCCAGCAAGGTAAGCAGCGCGGCGACGAGCAGCCCGAACAGCAGCGTCAGGATCGACATGGTCGAAAGCGTGGCGGCGCGCACCGGGGTGACGGCGATGGTGTACTGGTGGCCGGCAACCACGAAAAGCAGGGTGTGGGGCCGCCGCAGCCGGCTCGGCTGGCCCACTTCGGCCAGCAGGAGTTCCGGCCGGGCCGGCCCGTCATAGAGCGCGACGCCGAAACCCCGCGCGTCCTGCTCCTTCACGACCTTGAGCAGAAGGTCGTGGGCATTGAACGGGCTGGCCAGCACGCCCTTGAAGCTCTGCCGGTCGCCGCGGGCGAAGACCGGCATGTAGATGATGAAGCCCGACCGCAGCCGCTCCTCCCCGTCCTGGACCAGCGTGACCTTCCCGGTCGCGGCCGGCTGGCCCGAGACGATGGCCAGCTGCATCGCCGCGCGCCGGGCCGGCTCGCTATACATGTCGAAGCCCAGGGCCGTGCGGTTGCGCGGCGCCATCGGCTCCACATAGGATATGGGAAGGGTGAAAGGCTGGTCGTCCGCCGGCAGGGGATGAATGGTGAAGCCCGGATCGGCCTCTTCGCGGCGTTCGCGCTCGAAGGCGGCGATGTCTTCCCGGTCGACGCGCGGAGACCACGAGATGCCCTCTCCCCCGCTGTCCTCGCGGATGCGGTATTGCAGGGCGAAGTCGCGGAAGTCGGCCTTGGTGATGGTGGGGTCGGTCGAGAAGATGATCGAGCCGGCCCTGAGATAGGCGGCATGGCCGTTGACCCGCCGTTCCAGCCCGGCGGCGATCGAGCCGGCCGCTTCCTGGGTCAGGGCGCGGGTCCGATCGTATTCGGCGCGCTCGATCGCGTAGACGGCCAGCACGGTGACCGCCAGGGTCAGCAGGAACACGGCGATCGGCATGCCGCGCGGGAAGCGCTCGAACCAGCGCTGGGAACGTACCCGAGCTTCGACCTTTCGCTCCACGGCTATCCTTGAACGCCCCCGCTTCCGGTCCGATGCTGGATCGCCGGCCTCCTACGATAAGATGGGAACAACATGACGGGAATTTCGTTCCTCGATAAATCCGCATATCACCAGGCGGGATGCGAACGTTACCGGACGCGGCGGGGCTGACAAGCCGCGGCGGGTCTGGATCGGCAAGGGGTGAACAGGATCAGGATGGCGGACAACAAGCGCAACGGGGACGGCAAGCAGGCGAAGACCAAAGACACCACTATGAGCCCCGCACAAACCATTTCGGAACGTCGTCGTCAAACCCCCCAGCCCGAGTGGGCGAGCGGGCTCAAGCGGCTGTACAACTCTGTCGTCGAGGAGCCTTTGCCCGACAGCTTCGCGGACCTGATCGCCAAGCTGGACAGCAGCGATTCATGAGCGAGGAAGCCAATCGCAACCAGTTCAAGCGCGAGATGCTGAACGTGGTTCCGCACCTGCGCGCCTTCGCGCGGGGCCTGTGCGGGCGGGCGGATTTCGCCGACGACCTGGTGCAGGAGACCCTGCTGAAGGCCTGGGCCGCCCAGGCGCGGTTCGAGCCTGGAACGTCGATGCGCGCCTGGACCTTCGTGATCCTACGCAACGTCTATCTCTCGGAACTGCGCCGCAACCGCTTCCGCGGCGACTATGACGAGACCCAGGCCGAACGCATCCTGACGGCCCCGCCCGGCCAGGAAGGCCCGCTGCACCTGTCCGACCTGCACCGCGCGCTGATGACCCTGCCGCCCGAACGGCGCGAGGCCCTGCTGCTCGTCGGCGCCGGCGGCTTCTCCTATGAGGAGGCGGCGGAAATCTGCGGCTGCGCGGTCGGCACGATCAAGAGCCGGGTCGGCCGCGCCCGCGCCGCGCTCGCCACCATGATCGAGGACGGCGCGCTGCCCAAGCGCTCCACCGCCGACGGCGTCGCCCATGCCGAGATCATGCAGGGCCTGGCCCGGGCGCAGCAGGCCAAGGAATGATCCGCCGGCCCGATCGTGCCCCTTGATCGCCGGCGGGAGCAAGGTCACAAGACCGGCACCGTGAACGACGATCCTCCATCCGCGCCAGACCTGTCGGCCAAGCCGGAGCGGGCCCGCATCGCCGCCGAGGAGCTGCGGCTGGTCTCGGTGCTGGTGGTCATCATGGGCATCAGCCTGCTGATGGCCCTGCCCTTCATCCTTTCGGCGGGACAGGTGGTGTTCCTGCCCCTGGTCTGCGCGGCGACGCTATCGGTCGTGCTCTCGCCGCTGGCCGACCAGCTCAACCGCGTCGGCCTGCCCAACGTGCTGTCCTCGTTCGTCGCCGTCACCGCCCTGATCGGGATCGTCGTGCTCTCGCTGCTGCTGATCCTCCAGCCGGCGGCCGACATGCTCGAACGCTTCCCGGCGGTGGTCGCCAAGGTGACGGAGCAGTTCTCCCAGGTCCGCAGCAACTTCGACTGGGTCAACGATCTCAACCGCCTGGTCGCCCGCCTCTCCGGCCGCCAGCAGGTGCGCGAGGTGGTGATCGCGACGCCGACGATCTTCGAGCAGGTCGCCTTCGCCACGCCGAGCCTGGTGATCGAGGTGATCCTGACCCTGCTGATGACCTTCTTCATGATCGAGGGCCGCGGGCGGATGCGCCGCCGCCTGCTCCAGGACCCCACCGCGCTCTACCGCAATCGCCGCGCCGCCCGCGTGATCCGCGACGTGCGCGACCGGGTGGGCAAGTACATCCTGACCGTCGCGGTGATCAACGCCGGGATGGGCGTCATCGTCGCCTTCGGGGCCTGGGCGCTCGGGCTGGAAGCACCGATCATGTGGGGCGGACTGGCCGCCTTCCTCAACTTCCTGCCCTATATCGGCCCGGTGACCATGACCGTCGCCCTCGCCCTGTTCGGCATCGGGGGAAGCGACACGATCCTGGCCGGCCTCATCCCCCCGGCCGCCTACCTCGCGCTCCACGCGATCGAGGCGAACCTGTTCACCCCGTCCGTGCTGGGAGTGCGCTTCACCCTCAATCCCGTGCTGATCCTGGTCTTCATCAGCCTGTTCACCTGGATCTGGGGCGTCATCGGCGCGCTGCTCTCGGTGCCGATCCTCATCACCCTGACGGCGCTCGTCGACCATGTCGGGCGGCCCAACCTGATCGGCTTCCTGTTCGGCGAGCCCTTGTTTACCGGCGCCCTGGGGGTCCGCAAGGACGCGATCTGAAGCGCGCCCATCGTCCCCGCGTGACATTGGCCATGCGAGACGACATAGCAGTTTTCCGCAAGCAGGACGAGGCAGGCATGGGACGGCAATTCTTCGGCACCGACGGGATTCGGGGGCGCACCAACGCCGGAGTGATGACCGCGGCGACCGCGATGAAGGTCGGCCAGGCGGCGGGCACACGCTTCCTGCGCGGGGCGCACCGCCATCGGGTGGTGATCGGCAAGGACACCCGCCTGTCGGGCTACATGCTGGAGAACGCGATGGTCGCGGGCTTCACCAGCGTCGGCATGGACGTGGTGCTGCTGGGGCCGATGCCCACGCCCGCCGTGGCGCTGCTCACCCGTGAGCTGCGCGCCGATGTCGGCGTGATGATCTCGGCCAGCCACAACCCCTTCGAGGACAACGGGATCAAGCTGTTCGGCCCCGACGGCTTCAAGCTCTCCGACGAGGACGAGCTGGCGATCGAGGCGATGCTCGGCCAGGACCTCAAGCTCGCCCCGTCCGAGGACATCGGCCGCGCCCGCCGGATCGAGGACGCGCGCGGGCGCTACATCCACGCGGTCAAGGGCTCGCTGCCCGACGACGTGCGCCTCGACGGCCTCAAGATCGTGGTCGATTGCGCCAATGGCGCGGCCTATCAGGTCGCCCCGTCCGCCTTCTGGGAACTGGGCGCGGAGATCGTGACGATCGGAGTCGATCCCAACGGCAAGAACATCAACGACCGGTGCGGCTCGACCCACCTCGACCTGATCCGCGAAACCGTGGTCGCCTCGGGCGCGGACATCGGCATCGCCCTGGACGGCGACGCCGACCGGCTGATCGTAGTCGACGAGAAGGGCCAGGTCGTCGACGGCGACCAGATCATGGCCCTGATCGGCAGCTCCTGGGCGGAGCAGGGCCTGCTCAAGGGCGGCGGGGTTGTGGCGACGGTCATGTCGAACCTCGGCCTCGAACGGTTCCTGCACGGCAAGGGGCTGGAACTTGCCCGGACCAAGGTGGGCGACCGCTACGTGCTGGAGCGGATGAAGGCCCAGGGCTACAATGTCGGCGGTGAGCAATCGGGCCACATGATCCTGCTCGACCACGCGACCACCGGCGACGGCACCATCGCCGCGCTCCAGGTGCTCTGCGCCCTGGTCAAGTCGGGCAAGCGGGCCAGCGAGCTGCTCCACCTGTTCGATCCGGTGCCCCAGCTCCTGCGCAACGTCCGCTTCGGCGGGGGCCAATTTCCCAAGGACAAGGGGCCTCTGGATCACGCCAAGGTCAAGGCGACGATCGCCGATGCCGAGGCCCAGCTTGCCGGCAAGGGCCGCCTGGTGATCCGCCCTTCGGGCACCGAGCCGGTCATCCGGGTCATGGCCGAGGGCGACGACGCGGGCGAGGTGGAAACCGTGGTCGCCGCGATCTGCGAGGCTGTGGCGGAGGCGGCCGCCTGATGCTGGAGATGCGCCCCGACTGCGAGCGCTGCGGCACGGGCCTTCCCGCCGAGGCGCCCGGCGCCTTCATCTGCTCCCTAGAATGCACCTTCTGCGCCGAATGCGCCGAGGCGCTGGACGACCGCTGCCCGAACTGCGGCGGCGAGCTGATGGACCGGCCGACGCGGGCGCGGAAGTTGCTGGCCGAGCACCCGGCGGCAACCGAGCGGAGATTCCAAGGGTGAGCTGGGCGCGTGTGCTTCGACAAGCTCAGCCTGAGCGGGGGTGGCTTCTGGATCGGGCACGAAGCCCGCTCAGGCTGAGCTTGTCGAAGCACGCGCGCGGCATAAGCCCCGCATGACCGCCCGCATCCTCATCATCGCCGGGTCCGATTCGGGCGGCGGCGCGGGCATCCAGGCCGACATCAAGACCGTCACCATGCTCGGCGGCCACGCCATGACCGCGATCACCGCAATCACCGCGCAGAACACGCTGGGGGTGCAGGACGTGCTGCCCCTGCCCCTGGCGATGGTCGAGGCGCAGTTCCGCGCGGTGATGGACGACATCGGGGCCGACGCCGTGAAGATCGGCATGCTCGGCACCCCGGACCTGGTCGAGAGGGTCGGCCGGTTGCTGGAAACCCTGCCCGATGGCGTGCCGGTGGTCTTCGATCCGGTCATGGTCGCGACCAGCGGCGACGCGCTCAGCACATCGGGCACGGCCGAGGCCATGCGCGCCCTGCTCCCGCTGGCGAGCCTGGTGACGCCCAACCTCCCCGAGCTGGAAGCCCTGGGCGGCGCCGAGGCGATCCTGGCCCACGCGCCCGCCGTGCTCGTCAAGGGCGGCCATGCCGAAGGGCCGACGATCGTCGACCGCCTGCTCACCCGCGCCCAGCATGACCAAGGGAGCGAGGCGGCGCGCTGGGAGGACGCGCGGATCGACACGCGCCATACCCACGGCACCGGCTGCACCCTGGCCAGCGCAATCGCCACGGGCCTCGGCCAGGGCCTGCCCCTGCCCGAAGCGATCGCCCGCGCCCGCCGCTTCGTCCGCGCCGCCCTGCTGGCCGCGCCGGGCTTCGGCGGCGGCCACGGCCCGATGGGGCATCAGGCCGTGCGGCTGGATTGACGCCGGGTCAGCGGCTCACGCGCAGGTTCCGCAATCCAGGTCATAGAACCGGACGATCTCGGCCCAGGCCTCGTCCGCGGTTTCGACCAGGGTGAACAGGTCCAGGTCCTCGATCCCGATCACGCCCTCTTCGGCCAGGGCCTGGAAGTTCACCACCCTGCCCCAGAACTCGCCGCCGAACAGCAGGATCGGGATCGGCTTCATCTTGCCGGTCTGGATCAGGGTGAGCAGCTCGAAGAACTCGTCGAAGGTGCCAAACCCGCCGGGGAACACAGCCACGGCGCGGGCGCGGAGCAGGAAGTGCATCTTCCTGAGCGCGAAGTAGTGGAACTGGAACGAGAGGTCCGGCGTGACGAAGGCGTTGGGCGCCTGCTCGTGCGGCAGGACGATGTTGAGGCCGATCGAATCCGCCCCGGCTTCCGCCGCGCCGCGATTGGCCGCCTCCATGATCGAGGGCCCGCCGCCCGAGCAGATCACGAACTGCCGCATGCCCTTCTCGACGACGGCGCATTCGCTGGCGATCCGGGCCAGGCGGCGCGCCTCCTCGTAATACTTCGACTTGGCGACGAGCCGCTCCACCACCGCCTTGCGCTCCGGCGTGGTCGCGGTCTTCAGCGCCGCCTCGGCCTGCTCGGGCGAGGGAATCCGCGCCGAGCCGTAGCAGACCAGGGTGGAGCCGATCTGCGCCTCGTCGAGCAGCATCTCGGTCTTGAGCAGCTCCAGCTGGAAGCGCACCGGGCGCAGCTCCTGCCGCAGCAGGAAGTCGGTGTCGCGGAAGGCCAGGCGATAGGACGGGTTCTGCTGCTGCGGCGTCGTATGCGCCTGGGCATCGACGAAGGAAGCTTCCTGATCGGCCTTGTAGAAACGGCGGCGGACGAGTCGCGTGTCGTTGGTATCGTTCATCCGGGCTCATTCCCCGATCCCGGCAAGCCTGTCGAGCATGAAGAGCGTTGCCCGCGCCCCGGCGGATATGTCACCCAAGGCGGCATTCAAGACGAGAGAGGACGAAAGATGACCACCGAGGCGAAGATCGACGAGATCCTGGAAACCGTCCGCTACCTCAAGGACCGGCAGGACATCCTCGACTGCATCCAGCGCGAGAGCCGCGGGCGCGACCGCCAGGATTCGGAAGGAATCGCGGCCTGCTGGTGGCCCGAGGGCGTCGACGAGCACGGCGCCTTCATCCACCGGATGCCCGATTACCCGGAGCGGGCGAACCTGGGCCACCGGATGAACTTCCACATGACCAGCCACAACATCACCAACCACCTCTGCGAGATCCGGGGCGATACGGCCTATTGCGAAAGCTATGTGGTGGGCGGCCTGCGCTGGCTGGACAAGGACACGACTTCGATCGCCTTCGGGCGCTATCTCGACCAGTTGGAGAAGCGAAATGGCGAATGGCGCATGCTGACCCGCCGCTGCACCATCGAGATGACCGCCGACGCCGACGGCTCCTGGCTGCACTCCGACGCGATCAAGGGCTTCCTCAAGCCGCAGTGGAGCCGGGAAGACCCGTCCTACGAACGGCCGATCGTGGCCAAGCCCAAGGACGA
>CAZFPW010000097.1:0-9261 GCA_964520765.1 uncultured Novosphingobium sp. | reverse complement strand
TGCTGCATTGCCTTTCTTGGGGGAAGCACGCAAGTGAGGGAAATGGCGGCGGACCAGGCAATGCTCTCGGACGACCCGGAAGAGATCGCCCCGCCGCGTCGGCGGCGGTGGCCGCTGGTGCTCGCCATCGCCGGATTGATCCTGCTCGGGGCGCTGGTTGCGGCTTGGCTCTCGCGCGAGCGGATCGCGGACAACTACCTCAGCGCCCAGCTGCGCGCGATGGGCCTGCCCGCCACCTACGAGATCGAGCAGGTCGGGCCGGTGCAGCAGGTCCTGCGCAATATCGTGATCGGCGATTCCCGGCGCCCCGACCTGACGATCGAGCGCGCCGAGGCGGAGATCGCCTATCGTTTCGGTTTCCCCTCGGTCGGCCGGATCACCGTCGTCCGTCCCCGCCTCTACGGCAGCTACCGCGCGGGGAAGCTGAGCTTCGGCAGCCTCGACAAGGTGCTGTTCGCGCAACGGGAGCCCCGCCAGCCGTTCCGCCTGCCGGACTTCGACGTGCGGATCGTCGACGGACGCGGCCTGATCGACAGCGATTGGGGCGCGGCCGGGATGAAGCTCGAAGGCGCGGGCCCGCTGCGCGGCGGCTTTACCGGCACGCTGGCGGGGATCGCGCCGGAGGCGGAAGTGGCCGGTTGCCGCCTGACGCGGGCCTCCCTCTATGGGGCATTGAGCGTCAGCGCGGAGAAACCCCGGTTCAACGGGCCGGTCCGCGTCGCCCAGGCCGTCTGCCCCGATGGCGCGGCGATCGAGCAGGCGAACCTGCGGATCGAAGCCGTGGTCGACCGTGCGCTCGATGGCGGCGAGGCGAAGTTCCTGCTGGAAACTGGCGCGGGATCGGCGGCAGGCGTCGCCGCGAACGCGCTCGAGGGCAGCGGACGGCTCACCTATCGCCGCCAGGCCCTGACCGCGCGCTACGACCTGGCCGCTGATGCGCTCTCCGCCGCGTCGGTCGGCGCCAGGACCCTGCGGGCCGAAGGCTCGATCCGTTCGCAGAACGGGCTGGCCCGGGTCGAGGTCGACGGCAGCCTCGGCGGCGAGGGGCTGGCGCTCGGCTCCGGCCTCGACGCGAGCCTGGCCGATGCCCAGCGCGCGGCCGCCGATACCCTGCTGGCCCCGTTGCTCGGCCAGATGCGCGCCGCGCTCCGGCGCGAGACGCCGGGGAGCAGGCTCTCGGCCCACTACCTCGCGCGCCGGACCGGCGACCGTTTCTCGCTGACCGTGCCCCAGGCCAGCCTCCAGGGCGGCAGCGGGCAGACGCTGCTGGCGGTCTCGCGCTTCCAGCTCTCGGGTGAGGGGGAGGGCGCGCCGCGGCTCTCCGGCAATCTGGCGACCGGTGGCGAGGGCATGCCCCGGATCGCGGGGCGGATGGAGCGCCCCGGCGGCGGACAAGCCGTGCTGCGCCTTGCCATGGCCGAGTACCGCGCCGGAACCGCGCGGCTCGCCGTGCCGCAACTGGTGATCGCCCAGGCGCCGGGCGGCTCGCTCGGCTTCGCCGGCCACGCGGTGATGAGCGGCCCGCTGCCGGGCGGCGCGGCAAGCGAGCTTTCCCTGCCGCTGGACGGCAACTGGTCCGACGCGGCCGGGCTGTCGTTGTGGCGGCGCTGCGCGGCCATCGGCTTCGACCGGCTGGCCTTCGCCAACCTCACGCTCGAGCGGCGCGGCCTGACGCTATGCCCCGCGCCCGGCGGGCCGATCGTGCGCATGGGGCCGGGCGGGACCCGGATCGCGGCCGGCACCGATCGGCTCGACCTGGCCGGCCGCCTGGGGGAAACCCCGATCCGCATCGCCAGCGGCCCGGTCGGCTTCGCCGCGCCGGGCACGCTCTCGGCGCGGGCCGTCGACGTCGCCCTGGGCGCGGAAGGCGTGGAGAGCCGGTTCCAGCTTGCCGGGCTGACCGCGCGGGTCGGCAAGGATGTCGCGGGACGATTCGAGGGCGCCGACGTGCGCCTTGCCGGCGTGCCGCTCGACCTGCTCGGCGCGACCGGAACCTGGCGCTATGCGGATGGCGTGGTCGGCATCGCCGATGGCGCGTTCCGACTGGTCGACCGCCAGGCCGACGCGCGGTTCCAGCCGCTCGCCGCCCGGGACGGAGTGCTGACGCTCGCGAATAATGTCATCGACGCCAAGGCCTTGATGGCCGAACCTGCCAGCGGGCGCGAGGTTGTGCGGGTTGCGCTCCGCCACGATCTCGGCACCGGGCGCGGGCGCGCGGACCTCAAGGTTCCGGGCATCGCGTTCGACGAGCGGGTCCAGCCGACCACCCTGACCAACCTCGCGCTCGGCGTGGTCGCCAATGCCCGCGGCTCGGTGCGGGGGGAGGGCACGATCGAATGGACCCCCACCACGACCGCCAGCACGGGCCGCTTCACCACCGACTGGCTGGACTTCGCCGCGGCCTTCGGCCCGGTCAAGGGCGCTTCGGGCACGATCGTCTTCACCGATCTGCTCGGCATGGTCACGGCCCCCGACCAGCGCTTGCGGATCGCCTCGATCAATCCGGGGATCGAGGCGACCGACGGCGAGATCCGCTATGAGCTGCGGCCCAATTCGCAGCTTGCCGTGCTCGGCGGGCATTGGCCGTTCCTCGACGGCACGCTGACGCTGGAGCCGACGGTGATGAACCTCGGCGTGGCCGAGGTGCGGCGCTACACCCTGCGGATGGAGGGGATCGATGCGGCCAAGTTCGTCGAACGGCTCGAAGTGCCGAACATGGCCGCCACCGGCAAGTTCGACGGGGTGCTGCCGCTGGTGTTCGACCAGAACGGCGGGCGGATCGAGGGCGGCCAGCTCAATTCGCGCCCGCCGGGCGGCAACGTCTCCTATGTCGGGGCGCTGAGCTACAAGGACCTTTCGACGATGGCGAACTTCGCCTTCGACGCCCTGAAGTCGCTGGATTATCGGGAGATGCGGATCGGGATGGACGGGGCGATCGCGGGCGAGATCGTCACCCGGGTGCGCTTCACCGGGGTCAAGCAGGGGGCGGGGACGACGCAGAACTTCCTGACGCGGCGGGTCGCCAGCCTGCCGATCCAGTTCAACATCAACCTGCGCGCGCCGTTCTATCAGCTCATTACGTCGTTCAAGAGCCTTTACGATCCGGCCTACGTCAAGGACCCGCGCGAGCTTGGCCTGCTCGATGCCCAGGGGCGGGCGGCAACGCCCGGCCAGCTTCCGCCGCCCCCGGGGACGCCCCAGAATATTCAGCCTTCAGACAGCGAGAAGAACCCATGATGCCCTCCGAATTGACCAAAGCCGGTTCGGCTGCGACAACCCTGCCGATGCATGACAGCAGGCAGCAGGAACGGCTGGGGTCCGGTTGGCGCGCCGTTCGCGCCGTGGCGATGCTGGCGGCGGGATCGCTGGCGATCGGCGGCTGCGTCTCGGTCAATGCGCCGGACAAGCCGATCGTCATCGAGCTCAACATCAACATCAAGCAGGAAGTGATCTATCGTCTCGCCAGCGATGTGCAGAACAACATCGCGGCGAATCCGGAGATTTTCTGATGGCCGGGGATATTTCGATGCTACGCAAGTTTGGTTACATCGCCGCCGCCGCCGCTCTGGCCCTGGGCGGGACCGCCGCCTTCGCCCAGCGCGACCCGGCCTATGCCGCCGCGCGCGCCGCCGGCCAGATCGGTGAGAAGATGGACGGCTATCTCGGCTTCGTCGGCACGCCCAGCCCGGCGCTGCGCGCCTTGGTCGAGGATCTCAACATCAAGCGCCGCGCCAACTATACGGAACGTGCCCGCGCGCAGAACGCCACGGTGGAGGAATATGCGCTGACCCAGGGCTGCATCCTGATCTCGCGCACCGTGGCTGGGGAAAAGTACCAGGCGCCCAACGGCTCGTGGCAGACCCGCACGGCCGCCGCGCCGCAGCGCGATAGCCGCTGCCCCTGAGCGCACCGCCTTTCCCGCGTTCCACCACGGGGAGCAGCTTTCCCACGCCGGCTTTCCTACAGCGCCCGGAATGCGTACCGTGGCGCCATGACCCGCGCCCTTCGCCCGATCGTCTCGCCCGGCATGGCCGGTGGCGAAGCCCGGTCGCGTGGGTGGCGGGAAGGGGTGTCACCTTGCCCTCTGGACACCGTATACTTTGTGAGTCCGTGTCAACCTTCCGGCCTGTACGCGGGGGCGGTTGACTCGGGGATACCCCCCGCCTAAGGGGGCGGCGCCCTCGGCGGGGAGCCGCCGCGCGTGCCGTTATTTCCGGATGGAGACCCCAAATGGATACTACGGCATGAGCGACGAGCAGCCCGCCCGAGACCCTATCGGCGAAGATGCGCGGATCGACGCGCTCGATGAGCGGCTGAAGGCCGCCAAAGAGCGCGAGGAGCAGCGTAATCGTCCATCGGGGAGCGGCCATGCCGATGCGAATTATCGCATGGGCAGCAAGGTCCTCTCCGAGCTGATCGGGGGCATCGGTGGCGGCGCGTTGATCGGCTGGGTGATAGACCACTTTGCCGGAACGTCGCCCTGGGGTCTGTTGGTGATGATGTTCCTCGGAATCATCATCTCCTTCAGGAACATCATCCGGATTTCGAGCCGGCGCCCCGATTGATCCCCGTCAGGGAGAATGAGGGGCGCTGTCGCGCATGTAAGCTTGAGGGACAATAGCGTGGCCGAGCAGGGCAAAGTCGACCCGATGCACCAGTTCACGATCGAGCCGATGTTCGGCACCGATCACTGGCAGATCGCGGGCTACCAGATTCCCTTCACCAATTCCGCGCTGTGGATGGCGATCGCCACGATCGCGCTGCTGGTGTTCGTCGCCGGGGGCATGAAGCGCCAGCTCGTGCCCGGCCGCTGGCAGATGGCGGTCGAATCGATGACCGGCTTCGTCGACGGGCTGCTCGCCGCCAACATCGGCCCGGCCGGCAAGAAGTACGTGCCCTACGTCTTCTCGCTGTTCATGTTCATCCTCTTCGCCAACGTCCTCGGCCTGCTGCCGCTCGGCGTCGTCGGCGTGCACCCCTTCACCTTCACCAGCCATTTCACGGCGACCGGCGTCCTTGCCATCATGTCGTTCGCGATCGTGCTGATCGTCGGGTTCTGGAAGCACAAGCTGCACTTCTTCAGCCTGTTCGTCCCCCACGGCACGCCGCTGGTGATGATCCCGCTGATCTTCTGCATCGAGCTGGTCTCGTTCCTGGTTCGCCCGTTCAGCCTCGGCCTGCGTCTCTTCGTCGCGATGATGGCCGGCCACGTCCTTCTGGAAGTGCTCTCGGGCTTCGTGATCAACGGCCTCAACGCCGGCCTCGGCATCGGCCCCGTGGTTTCGATCCTCAGCTTCGTGCTGATGGTCGCGATCTGCGCGCTGGAGATCCTGGTCGCCGGCATCCAGGCCTACGTCTTCGCGCTGTTGACCTCGCTGTATATCAACGACGCCGAGAACCTTCACTAAGTACCCGTTTCAACCCACGAATTTCTAAAGGAGTTTTACCATGGATCCTCAAGCCGCCAAGCTCGTCGGTGCCGGTCTCGCTGCCATCGGCGCCGGTATGGCCGCCATCGGCGTGGGCAACGTCTTCGGTTCGTTCCTCGAGAGCGCGCTGCGCAACCCCGGCGCCGCCGACGGCCAGCAGGGCCGCCTGTTCATCGGCTTCGCGGCCGCGGAACTCCTCGGCCTGCTGTCGTTCGTCGTCGCGATGATCCTGATCTTCGTCGCCTGACGCCGACCGCTACTGACCAAGCCGGCCGGACTGTTTCCGGCCGGTAAACGACGGATTCCGCAATGCCTCAAATCGCGCAGCTCGCCGAAACCTATGCCAGCCAGATCTTCTGGATGCTGGTGTTCTTCGGCTTCGTCTTCTTCGTCATCGGCAAGGGCATGGTGCCCAAGGTGATGGCGACCGTCGAATCGCGCGACAAGCAGATCGCCAGCGATCTCGCCGCCGCGGAAGCGGCGCGGGCCGCTGCCGATGCGCAGGAAGAGGCATGGCGGGTCCAGGCCAACGCCCAGCGGGCCGAGGCCCAGGCGCTGATCGCCAAGGCCAAGGGCGAGGCCGCCCAGGCGACCGAGGCTCGTCTCGCCGCCGCCGGCGCCAAGCTCGACGCCCAGGTCGAGGCCGCCGACGCCCGCATCGCCGAAGCCCGCCAGGGCGCCCTCGGTGAGATCGAGGCGGTCGCGGTCGAGGCCGCTACCGACATCGCCCAGCGTCTCGCCGGCCTCAAGGTCGATGCGCGTTCGGCCAAGTCCGCGGTGAAGGAGGCTCTCAATGCCTAACGTTTCGAGCCTCTACCTGCTCGCCCACGCCGCTGCCGAAGGCGCGGCCGAGCATCATGCCGAGCCTGCCGCCTTCGGGCTCAACCCCGTGGCCTGGGTCGCGCTGTCGATGCTCGTGCTGATCGCGGTCGCGCTCTACATGAAGGTTCCGGCCATGCTGACCTCGGGCCTCGATGCGGGGATCGCCGAGATCAAGAAGCAGCTCGACGAGGCCAAGCAGTTGCGCGCCGAGGCGGAAGCCCTGCGCAAGGAATATGCCGACAAGATCGCCAATGCCGAAAAGGATGCGGCGGCCATGCTCGAGCATGCCAAGCACGAAGCCGAGGCGATCGTCGCCAAGGCCGAGGCGGATACCACCGCCGTGATCGGCCGCCGCGAGAAGATGGCCGCCGACAAGATCGCCGCCGCCGAACGCGGTGCGGTCGACGAGCTGCGCGCCAAGGCCGCCCAGGCCGCTTCGGCCGCTGCCGCCAAGCTGATCGCGGCCAAGCACGGCGCCGATGCCGACAAGACCCTGGTCGACGCGGCTATCGCCGGAATCTGATCCCGCGTCCGTGCCGACAAACAAAAACCCCCGCTGCGGCGGGGGTTTTTTGTTGTCCGGCAAATGGACGCAGGGGAGGGATGCGAGCCCGGCCGTGTGGTCCCCACGGCCGGGCTCGGCAGATCACTGGGCGGCGGCTTCCGTCGCGGCAGCGGTGGCCGCACCGGCGGCGTCGGTAGCAGCGGCGGCAGCTTCGCTGGCGGCAGCGCCCGCATCGGTGGCGGCTTCGCTGGCTTCGGTCGCCGCGGCTGCGGCGTCGGTGGCCGAATCGGCGGCGTCTTCAGCCTTGTTCTGGCAACCGGCGAGGGTCAGGGCCGCGCCGGCCATGGCGACGAGAATTGCAGTGCGCTTCATATTCTACTCCCTTCAGTGGAGCGGGGAGGCTAGCGCCCACGTCGCGGTTGGCAAATCAATAATGCCCGAAAACCCGACTTTCTCCCCAGCGTTTAGGGTTTGATCCACTGACGCACCGTATCTGATTCAGCCGCGCTGATCAGACTCTAGAAGGTATCCTTCGCTGCCCGCAGCGCCGCAAAGGTCGCCACGGCATCTCCGATCCTGCCGCCATGGTCCGCCCACCGCGCCTGCATCGCCGGATCGTCGGCGCGCAGGAAGGGGTTGGTGGCAAGCTCGCGCTCCAGCTTGAAGGGCACGGTCGGCCGGTCGTGCTCGCGGCAGCGCCTGACGTCCTCGACGTAGCCCTGAAGCTCCACGTTGTCCGGGTCGGCATGAAGCGCGAACCGGGCGTTCGACGCCGTATATTCGTGCGCGGCATAGAGCACCGTCTGCGGGGGCAGGGCTTTGAGGCGCTTGAGGCTGTTCCAGAACTGCGGCGGGGTGCCTTCGAACATCCGCCCGCAGCCGAGCGCGAAGAGCGAATCCCCGACGAAGGCGATGCTCGCTGCCGGCAGATAGTAGGCGATGTGGCCCAGGGTATGCCCGCCGACGTCGATCACCTCCGCCTCCCAATCCCCGAGGCGGACGAAGTCGCCGTGCTTCACGATCCGGTCGACCGCGGCGATCCTCGCGGAATCGCCGTCCGGCGCGATGACCTGGCAACCGGTCGCCGCCTTGATCGCCTCGTTTCCGCCGGCGTGATCGGGGTGCCAGTGGGTGTTCCAGACATGGGTGATCTGCCAGCCCTTGTGCGCCGCCTCGCGCAGGTAGGCATCGGCGTCGGGGGTGTCGATGCAGGCGGTTTCCTGGCTCTCGGGATCGTGGAGCAGGAACCCGTAATTGTCGCTGAGGCAGGGGAACTGATGGACTTCGAGGGTCATGGCTACTCTCCTGAAGCCCGGATGTAGGCGCGGAAGGGGCAAAGAAAAAGCCCGCCCGGATCGCTCCGGGCGGGCCTTTCGTTGTCGCTGTCCCGGGGCAGGCCCGGGACGACGGCAGGCTTACTGCTTGGCCTTCAGCGCGGCCCCGAGGATGTCGCCCAGCGAAGCGCCGGCATCCGACGAACCGTACTGCTCGACGGCTTCCTTCTCCTCGTGGAGCTGGCGGGCCTTGACCGAGAAATTCGGCTTCTTGGACCGGTCGAAGCCGGTGACCATCGCGTCGAACTTCTGGCCGACCTGGAAGCGGTCCGGGCGCTGCTCGTCGCGATCGCGGCCGAGGTCCGAACGCTTGATGAAGCCGGTCGCGCCGTCTTCGCCCGCCTGGACTTCCAGGCCGCCGTCGCGGACTTCGAGGACCGTGACGGTGACGACTTCGCCGCGCTTGAGCGAACCGCTCGCCGCGGCCACGCCGGCCGCCGGGGCGCCCTTTTCAAGCTGCTTCATGCCCAGGCTGATGCGCTCCTTGTCGACGTCGACGTCGAGCACCACGGCCGTGATCTGCTCGCCCTTGCGGTGCAGGGCCAGCGCGTCCTCGCCCGAGATGCCCCAGGCGATGTCCGACATGTGGACCATGCCGTCGACGTCGCCGTCCAGGCCGATGAACAGGCCGAACTCGGTCGCGTTCTTGACTTCGCCTTCGACTTGGCTGCCGACGGGATGCTTCTCGGCGAAGGCTTCCCACGGGTTCTGCTGGGCCTGCTTGAGGCCGAGGCTGATCCGGCGCTTGTCGCTGTCGACCTCCAGGACCATGACGTCGACTTCCTGGCTGGTCGAGACGATCTTGCCGGGGTGGACGTTCTTCTTGGTCCAGGACATTTCCGAAACGTGGACCAGGCCTTCGATGCCGGGCTCCAGCTCCACGAAGGCGCCGTATTCGGTGATGTTGGTGACCGTGCCCTTGAGCTTCGCGCCGACCGGGTACTTGGCGGCGACGCCGTCCCAGGGATCGCTCTCGAGCTGCTTCATGCCCAGGCTGATGCGCTGGGTGTCCTGGTTGATGCGGACGATCTGGACGCGCACGGTGTCACCGATGTTGATGACCTCGCTCGGGTGGTTGACGCGCTTGTAGCTCATGTCGGTGACATGGAGCAGGCCGTCGATGCCGCCGAGGTCCACGAAGGCGCCGTAGTCGGTGATGTTCTTGATGACG
>CAZFPW010000096.1:0-9278 GCA_964520765.1 uncultured Novosphingobium sp. | reverse complement strand
GCCGAGCAGGCCCTTGCCGACCGGCACGTCGACGATGGCGCCGGTCCGCTTGACCGTGTCGCCTTCCTTGATCTCGCGGTCCGAGCCGAAGATCACGACGCCGACGTTGTCGGCTTCGAGGTTGAGGGCCATGCCCTTCACCCCGTTGGTGAACTCGACCATCTCGCCGGCCTGGACCTTGTCGAGGCCGTGGATGCGGGCGATGCCGTCACCGACGGAAAGCACCGAGCCGACTTCCGAGACCTGGGCCTCGGTGCCGAAGTTGGCGATCTGGTCCTTGATGACCTTCGAGATTTCAGCGGCGCGGATTTCCATGGTTCTAGCCTTCAGCCTTTCATCGCGTTCGCGAGGGTATTGAGACGGGTGCGGATCGAGCTGTCGATCTGCTTGGAGCCGATACGGACGACGAGGCCGCCGAGAATCTCGGGATCGACCTTCGCCTTGAGCTTCACTTCGCGGCCTTCGCGGGCCTTGAGCTTGACGGTGAGCGCCTTGAGCTGCTCGTCGGTGAGCGGGTGGGCGCTCGACACTTCGGCGGCGACCTCGCCGCGCTGGGCGGCGGCGATGGCGGCGAAGGCGCTGACGACCTGGGGCAGGGCCGAGAGGCGGCGGTTGCCGGCAAGGACGCCGATGAACTTCTTGGTGAGGTCGGACAGGCCGAGCACCTTGGCCACCGCGTCCATCGCCTTCGCGGCGGCGTCGCGGCCGACCTGGGGGTTGCGAATCAGCGCGGCAAGGTCCGGGGTCGCGGCGATCGCCTCACCCAGCTTGTCGAGATCGGATTCGACGGCCGTGACGGCGCCCTGCTCGCTGGCCAGATCAAACAGCGCAGAGGCGTAGCGCCCTTGCAAACTGGCCGTAATGCCGCCGGAATTCTCCACGCGCGTCGGTTCCCTCTTACCTGGTGAGCTGACCGGGCCGAATGCCGCACAGATGCACGGCAGCCCGCAGACGGGGGCGCGCCTAGCAACGATTGTTCGCAGATGCAAGGCGGCGGGTGCCCCTTGCCGGAATCCATCCGGGGAGGAGCCCCGACCGGTCTCGTTCGTGGCCCGTTCGGGCGGTTCGGTCCGGCTTTCGACAGCGCCCGGACATTGAACGCAAGCTGCGGGAAGCAGGGGGCGGGCGATCGTGCAATGACTTGGCCCTGCGAAGGAGCGATGCCATGTCTATCACCATGAAGGAACCGCAACTCGACGACGATGCGCGCTGGCGGATCGCCCTGGCCAAGGACCGGCGGTTCGACGGCTGCTTCGTCACGGGCGTGCTGTCGACCGGGATATATTGCCGGCCCTCATGCCCGGCGCGGCCGCCCAAGCGGGAGAACGTGCGTTTCTTCGCCGGGCCGGCGGACGCCGAAGCGGTGGGCCTGCGTCCCTGCCTGCGCTGCCGGCCCGAGGCCCAGGCGCGCGACGAGGCGGCGGTGGCCGAAGCGATTCGCCTGCTGCGCGATGCGGCGGATGGGGTGACGCTGGAGCATCTGGCCCAGGCGGTCGGCTATTCGCCCACCCATTTCCAGAAGGTGTTCAAGCGCGCCGTGGGGCTATCGCCCGCGGCTTACCTGCGCGCGCTGCGGATGGAGCGCGCGGCCGATGCGCTCAGCGAGGGAGAGACCGTGACCGAGGCTATATACGAAGCGGGCTATTCCGCGCCTTCGCGCTTCTACGAAGCTAGCGAGCGCCTGGGCATGGCGCCATCGGCCTGGGTCGGAGGCGGGCGCGGGGTGACGATCCGCTGGGCGGTGGTGGGCACGAGCCTGGGCGCGATGCTGGTCGCCGCGACCGACAAGGGCGTGTGCCGCCTGTCCTTCGACGAAGGACGCGAGGCGCTGGAGCGGCGGTTCCCCCATGCCCAGCTGATCGAGGGCGGGGAGGGCTTTGCCGGATTGCTCCAGCAGGTGGTGGATGCGGTGGAGGCGCCGGGGCTGGACCATTCGGTGCCGCTCGACGTCAGGGGCACGGCCTTCCAGGAGGCGGTGTGGCGGGAACTGCGCCGCATCCCGGCGGGAGAGACCCGCTCCTATGCCGAGATCGCGGCGGCGGTCGGCAAGCCCGGCGCGGTCCGCGCGGCGGGATCGGCCAACGGGGCGAACAATGTCGCCGTGCTGATTCCTTGCCATCGGGTGATCCGTTCGGACGGGTCTTTGGGCGGCTATGCCTATGGGTTGGAGATCAAGCAGGCGCTGCTGGACAAGGAGCGGCGAGATTAGGGTGCCGCCGGCTCCCGTTCCAGCCGTACTGGGGTCGCCTTGAAGGCGGGAGTGCGAGAGCGGGGATCGACTTCGGTTCCCACCAGCACGTTGGCTTCCGGGTAATAGGCCAGGACCGAGCCGCGCGCGATGTCGTAGGCCTTCAGCGTCACGCCCGGCATCCGCCCGTGGGCCGAGACCAGCGTCGCGCGCTCGCCTTCGCGGAAGCCGTGGGCGGCGATGTCCTCGGCATGGAGCATCACGGTCATGCGGTCGGCGTTGTCGCGGTAGGAATCGGTGGTTTCGTAGACGATCGAGTTGAACTGGCCTTCCGAGCGGACCGTGGTCAGGACCAGCCCTTCGGTATGCGGCGCGGGCAGGGGGCGGACGACGAAATGCGCCTTGCCGTCCACAGTGTTGAACTGTGGGGTGTGGAGCAGGCGGCCCTGGATGTGGAACTCGCGCTTGGCGATGTCGATGTCCGCCAGCGCCGCCATGCCGGGGATGGTCTCGGCAATCGCCTCGCGGATGCGGCGGTGGCGGGCGAAGGCGGGAAAGTCGATCCGGCTGAGCGGCAGGACCCGGTGGGCGAGGTCGGCCAGGATCGCCACCTCGGGCCGCACGCCGTCCAGCCGGTCAATCCCGCCGTCGGACAGGCGGACATAGTTGAACATCGATTCCTGGGTGGTCGGCTCCCATTCCTCGTCGCGGGCGGTGACGGGCAGGACGATGACCTCTCCGTCCTCCATCCCTTCGACATGGCCGCGGTTGAGCGTGGTCGTCAGGAACAGGCGGAAGCCGATGCGGCCCAGCGCCTCGCGGGCGAAGCGGCGGTTGGGCGTCGCCTCCAGCAGGTTGCCGCCCATGACGACCGCCGCGTCGATCTCCCCGCGATGGGCCGCCTCGAGCCCGGCGAGCGTGTCGTAGCCCTTGGCGTGGGGCAGGGCGATCCCGAAGTTGCGCTCGATCGCGGTGAAGACGTCGGCGGGCAGCACGGGCTTGACCCCGATGGTGCCGATGCCCTGGACGTTGGAATGGCCGCGCAGGGGCAGCAGGCCCGCCCCCGGCCGGCCGATCTGGCCGAGCAGCAGGGCCAGGCAGGCGATCCCCTCGACCGTCTCGCTGCCGTGGAGATGGTGGGTGACGCCCATCCCCCAGGCGAAGACGGCGTTCTTCGCGGTGGCGAGCTTTATGGCGACGCCCTCTATCGCCGCGCGGGACAGGCCGGAGCCGCGCTCGATCTCGGGCCAGCCGGTAGCCGCGCAATCGGCGCGGAAATCGGCGAAGCCGGTGGTGTGCGCCGCGATGAAGTCCCGCTTCTCGAAGGTGCCTTCGATCAGTGCCTTGGCCAGGCCCTTGAGCAGGGCCGGGTCGCCGCCGATCCGCGGCTGGAGGTATTCGCTGGCGATCCAGTCCCCGCCCTTGAGCAATGACCGCGCGCTCTTGGGGCTGGCGAAGCGGACGAGCCCGGCCTCTTTGGCCGGGTTGACCATGATGACCTCGCCGCCGCGCGCCCGGCAGTCGCGCAGCTTGTGGATGAAGCGGGGATGGTTCGACGATGGGTTCGCCCCGATCACCACGATCAGGTCGCACCTGGTCAGGTCCTCCAGCTCGACCGTCGCCGTGCCGCCGCCGATCGTGGTGCCGAGCCCGACGCCGGAGGCCTGGTGGCAGTAATAGGAGCAGTTGTTGACGTTGTTGGTGCCATAGGCGCGGGCGAAGAGCTGGAACAGGAACCCCGCCTCGTTGGAGGAGCGGCCCGACGAATAGAAGAAGGCCCGCTCCGGCGCGGTCGCGCGCAGGCGCTCGGCGGCGCGGGAAAGGGCGTGGTCCCAGTCGATCGCCTGGTAGCGGTCCTCGCCCGCGGCCTTGTAGAGCGGCGTGCCGAGCCGGCCGAGGTGCTCCAGGTCGTGGCCGTCAAGCTCTGCGAAGTCGGCCAGCGGATGGGTCAGGACCTCGATGGGGATAGGGGGCTGGATGTCGGTCGATTGCGCCTGGATCGACTTGTTGCAGACCGCCGGGAACTCTCCCAGCTCGTTGGTCATGCCGCCGGCCTGTCCGCCCATGCCCAGCGCGCAGGCCTTGCAGGCGTTCTTGGAGGTCAGCGCCTTGGCGCTGTTCTTGAGGCCCATGCGCTGCGCGGTGCGCAGGGCGTAGAGAATCTTCTTGGTCCCGCCGCCGACGGTCGTGGTGGTCATGATGCGATTATGCCCCGGGACCGGCCCGGGGCACAACCTTGCGAATGCTTCGCCGTCTGCTTTTAGCGGCAGCGGACGTCGCTGTTGTTCTGGTCGATCGACTTGCCGACCAGCGCGCCGAGCGCGCCGCCGATCAGGGTGCCGGCCACGCGGTTGCGGCCGCCGTCGATCACGTTGCCGATCACCGCGCCGCCGACGCCGCCGATCACCAGGCCGGTCGTGCCGTCGTTGCGCTTGCAGTAATAGCGCCCGTCGGAGCCGCGGTAGATTTCCTCTTCGGCGGTCAGACGGCGCTCGGTGTAGCGCGAATCGTTGCGGTAGTAGCGGGCGGCGTCGTAGTCCGTCGTGTAGGGTTCGCGCCAGCCGCCGGGGCGGCCCGGACCGCCGGCGCCCGGCCGGTTCCAGTCGTTGCGGGGCGTCCAGCGCAGGTTGCGGCTGAGGTCGTCGAGCCGGCGGTCGAGGGCGGCGGCGTCGCGCTTGAGCTGATTGAGCTGGGTCTGGGCGCGGCGGGCCTCCTGACGGTCGAGGGTGCGGTCGGAGACGCCGCGATCGATGCGCTGCTGGAGCCAGTCGATCCGCTGCTGCATGTCGTCGGGCGCGCCGCGCCAGAACGTCTCGCGGTCGTAGGTCCGGCTCGGCTGCCAGGTGGGTTGCGCGGCCGCGGGCATGGCCGTGGCCACAGTGCTCAGGGCCAGGGCGGCCAGAATTGCCTTCGTCTTCATAAGCGGTTCTCCTTCCGAAGTTCGGTGCTAGCAGTTGGCTCTTGTCGTCTGAACCTCAGCCGAACCATTATTCCACCGGCAAATACGGACGAGTTGGCAATCCGTTCCAGACGCGGCCGCGCCTGTTCTTCGATCATGCGCGGGTTTTACTAGGAATAAGAACGGGTTGGGGCGGGGCTCGCGGCGTCAGACGAAGCTGTAGGGGTCGATATCCACCGCGACCCGGACCCCCGGCGGCAGGCGCAGCGGCTCCAGCCATTCGCGAATGATTCGCTGCACCTCGGCGGAGCGGCGGGCGTTGATGAGCAGGCGATAGCGGTAGCGGCCCCGGAGCAGGGCCATCGGCGCGGGGGCGGGGCCCAGGATCATCACGTCCGGCACGTTGGGGCGCGAGCCGCCGATGGCGCGGGCGGCGTCGCGGGCCTCCGCCTCATCCTCGGACGAGACGATGATCGCCGCCCAGCGGCCGAACGGCGGGGCGCCGGCCTCGCGCCTGGCCTGGGTCTCCGCGTCATAGAACGCGTCGCGGTCGCCCGCGGCCAGGGCGGCGATGACCGGGGCGTCGGGATGGCGCGTCTGGATCAGCACCTCGCCGGGCTTCTCGCCGCGCCCGGCGCGCCCGGCGACCTGGGCGATCTGCTGATAGGTCCGCTCGCCCGCGCGCAGGTCTCCGCCTTCGAGGCCGAGGTCGGCATCGACCACGCCCACCAGGGTCAGCTCGGGAAAGTGATAGCCCTTGGTGACGAGCTGGGTGCCGACGATCACGTCGATCAGCCCTTCCTCGGCCGCGGCGACGAACTCCCCGATCTTCTCCGGGCTGTTGAGCGTGTCGGAGGTGACGACGGCGACGCGCGCCTCGGGCAGGCGCTCGGCCACCTCGTCGGCGATGCGCTCCACCCCGGGGCCGCAGGCGACGAGGCATTCGGGCGTGCCGCATTCGGGGCACGTTTCGGGCACGGGGGCCTCGTGCCCGCAGTGGTGGCAGGCGAGTCGGCGCGACAGCCGGTGCTCGACCAGCCAGGCCGTGCAGTTGGGGCACTGGAACCGATAGCCGCAGTTGCGGCACAGGGTCAGCGGCGCATAGCCGCGGCGGTTGAGGAACAGCAGCGATTGCTCGCCCTTGGCCAGCCGCTCGGTCATTTCGTTCACCAGGCGCGGGGCGAGCCAGTGGCCGCGCTCGGGCTGCTCCTCGCGCAGGTCGACCACGCCGATCTCGGGCAGGGTCGCGCCGCCGAAGCGGGCGGCCAGCTCGATCTTCTCGTAGATGCCCGCTTCGGCGAGCTGCATCGATTCGAGCGCGGGGGTCGCGCTCGCCAGGATCACCGGCGCGCGTTCGAACCGCGCGCGGATGACCGCCACGTCGCGCGCGTTGTAGCGCACCCCGTCGTCCTGCTTGAACGAGACCTCGTGCGCCTCGTCGACCACGATCAGCCCAAGCCGCGCATAGGGCAGGAACAGGGCGGAGCGCGCGCCCACCACGACCTGCGCCTCGCCCGAGACGATGGCCCGCCAGGCCCGCCGCCGCTCGGTGGACTTGAGCGAGGAGTGCCACAGCACCGGCGGCACGCCGAAGCGATGCTCGAAGCGGCGCAGGAAATTCTCGGTCAGCGCGATCTCGGGCAGGAGGACCAGGACCTGTCGCCGCTTCTCCAGCGCGGCGGCGATTCCCTCGAAATAGCATTCGGTCTTGCCCGAGCCGGTCACGCCGTCGAGCAGGAAGGGCTGGAAGCCGCCCGCGTCCACGGCGGCGGCGAAGCGGTCGGCGGCCGCCTGCTGATCGGGCGAAAGCTCCGGCGCCGCGAAATCGGGCCGCGCGCGCGGATAGGGCCGGTCGAGATCGACGGTGACTGGCTCGAGCAGGCCGGCCCCGACCATTCCGCGCAGGACGCCCTCGGAAACGCCCGCGATCTCCGCCAGCTCGCGAATGGTCGCCTGCTCGCCCTGGAGCGCGTCGAGCGCCGCCGCGCGTTGCGGAGTCACGCGCGCGGGCTCGGCTCCGGTCAGACGATATTCGGTGGTCGTGCCGCCGCCGCGCAGGGCCGCGCCGCTGGCCAGGGCCATGCGCGCGACGGCGGCGAGCGGGGCGCAGTAATAGTCGGCGGTCCACTCGATCAGCCGGCGCAGCGGGGCGGCGAGCGGCGGAACCGGCAGGGCTTCGAGCAGGGGCCGCAGGCGCGAATCCGGAACCTCGCCCGCGGGCAGCCGTTCCGGTTCCCAGACGATGCCGACGATCTGGCGCGGTCCCAGCGGGGCCACCACGACCGATCCGGGCTCGACCTTCATGCCGTCGGGCACGCGATAATCGAGCGGGCCGAGCGCGGCGTTGAAAACAAGGAGTCGAACTCGGGCCATCGGCCATGCATATAGTCGCGACGCCAGTCTCGGGAAGGAGTGCGGGATGAAGGAAATGGGGATGGATTCGCAAGACGGGCGCATCGCGCGCCGCGAAGTGCTGGCCGGCATCGGCGCGGCGGCCGTATTGCTGGCCCTGCCGGGCGCCACGGCTTGGGCGGCCGGCGCGCCCAGCCTCGACGCGGCGCGGCGGCTGATGCGCGTGGCGACCGATCGCGCTTTCGCCAAGCTGGCGGCGCCCAACGGATTCTGGGACAGCCCGGTCGCGCGGTTCGACCTGCCGGAGCTGTTCGTGCGCGGCCGCGCGCCGGTTCCGGCCGCGTCGCGCGAGCAGTTGCAGCGCCGGCTCAACGTCGTCGCCGAAGTGGGCGCGCGCCGGGCCGGGCAGGTGGCCAGGCGTACCCACGGCCTCATCAAGCGCGAGGATGCGGCCGCCGTGATCGGCGGGGATGCGACCGCCGGGGCGTCGCTGCTGCGCGCCCGCGTCGGCCCGCGGCTCATCAATGTGATGATCCCCGCGCTCGAACGCGCCCTCCGCGCCGAGCGCGACCCGGTGGTGATGGCGGCGGTCGCCAAGCTTTCCGGCGTCGAGCTGACCGATGTGGCCAAGGCGATCGCGCTCAAGGCCGACAGCGCGATCTGGTATCAGATCGGCTCGGAAGAGGGCGATATCCGCCGCAACCCGCAGGGCACCGGCGACCGGGCGCTGATCGCGGCCTTTGCTACGGCTTAGAGTCTGATTCAGCCCGGCTGAATCAGGTACGGCACCGGCCCACTCCCTGGTCCCCACCTTTTGGGCCGAGGGGCATGGGGGGTGGTGGCGATCCGGGCGCAAGTCTATAGCCCCAGGGAATCGCATTCCCTGGGGCTATCATGAAGTTCTTCGTCGACACCGCCGAAATCGCCGACATCAAGGAGCTGGCCGAAACCGGCCTGCTCGACGGTGTGACCACCAACCCCTCGCTGATCGCCAAGTCGGGCCGCGATTTCATGGAGGTCACGCGCGAGATCTGCGGCATCGTCGACGGGCCGGTGAGCGCGGAGGTCGTCGCGCTGGATCACGAAGGCATGATGCGCGAGGCGGAAATCCTGCGGAAGATCGCGGACAACGTCTGCATCAAGGTGCCGCTGACCATCGACGGGCTCAAGACCTGCAAGAAGCTCACCGGCGACGGCACGATGGTCAACGTCACGCTGTGCTTCTCGGCCAACCAGGCGCTGCTCGCGGCCAAGGCCGGGGCGACCTTCGTCTCGCCCTTCGTCGGCCGCCATGACGACAACGGCTTCGACGGGATGCAGCTCATCAGCGAAATCCGCCTGATCTACGACAACTATGCCTTCGCGACAGAGGTCCTCGTCGCCTCGGTGCGCCACCCGATCCACGTGCTGGAAAGCGCCCGGATCGGCGCCGATGTCGCGACCATGCCGCCGGCGGTCATCAAGGGGCTGTTCAAGCACGTCCTGACCGACAAGGGCATCGAAGGCTTCCTGGCCGACTGGGCCAAGACCGGGCAGTCGATCTAGGCCGACCGTTGCGCGTGTGCTTCGACAGGCTCAGCATGAGCGGGTGTTTTGCCAAAGTCCGCTCAGCCTGAGCTTGTCGAAGGCCCCGCGCCCCCGCTAACCCAACGAGACCGATGCCCGACGAATCCCCCCTCGACCGTTTCAAGTCCGCGCTGACCGGAGCGGCGCGGGCGCTCGCGCGCGAGGCGGAGGTCGAGGTCGCCTGGACGGCGGACAATCCCAGCCAATCGGGCAACACCTTCCGCGTGCCGACGCCCAGCCGCAGCCTGCCGCGCGCCCAGGCGATGGAGGCGC
>CAZFPW010000095.1:7215-9333 GCA_964520765.1 uncultured Novosphingobium sp. | reverse complement strand
TGAGCCTTACTGGCTGGGCATCCGGTTCTCGATCGTCGGCCCGAACTGCCCGATCAGGGGCTTGGTCGGGTCGATCAGGTTCTTGCTCGGCGGCATGCCCGCGCTGACGACCGGCTTGGGCGCGGCCGAAGGCTGGGCGTTCGGCGCGATCACCCGCCAGATGATGCCGGCCGTATCGTCCGACACCAGCAGCGCGCCGTCGCCGCCCCAGGTCAGCCAGGTCGGGCGGCCGTGGGTCTCGCCCTTGCCGGTCAGGAAGCCGCCCAGCAGCGGGACCGGCAAGCCCTGCGGATTGCCCTTCTCATCGAAGCGGACGAATACCACGTCATAGCCGACCAGCGGCTTGCGGTTCCATGAGCCGTGACGGGCGATGAACGCGCCGTTGGCGAAGTCGGGCCCGAGCCGCTGCCCGCCCGTCGCGAAGAGCAGGCCAAGCGGCGCGACGTGGGCGCCAAGGCCGTATTCCGGCTTGCGGGTATATTCGATCATATATTGGGGCATGTAGGTATCGACGCGCTCGTCGATCACGTCCTTCCAATAGACCCAGGGCCAGCCGTACTGCGCCCCGACCGGCACGTTGGTGAGGTAATCGGGGACGAGGTCCGGCCCGAGCTGGTCGCGTTCATTGACCACGGTCCACAGTTCCCCGGTGGACGGGTTCCAGGCCAAGCCGTTGGGATTGCGCAGGCCGTTCGCATATTGGCGCGCGCGCCCGGTCTCGAGGTCGTATTCCCAGATCGCGGCGCGACCCTTCTCCATTTCCATGCCCCGCTCCCCGATGTTCGAGGCGGAGCCGACCGCGATGTAAAGCCGCTTGCCGTCGGGGCTCAGCTCAAGGTTGCGCATCCAGTGATTACCGCCGCCGGGCAGGTCCATCAGCTTGGTCGGCTGGCCCGTCAGGCTGGTCGCACCGGGCACGAAATCGAAGGCTAGCAGGGCATCGTGGTTGGCGACGTAGAGCTTGCCGTCCGCCCAGGCCATGCCTGAGGGCGAGGACAGCCCCTCGCCGCGCAGGACAAAGCGCCCCTCTGCCTTCCCGTCGCCGTCGGCGTCGCGCAGCAGGGTTATGCGGTTGGCCGAGGGCGCCGCCGCGCCGACCCGGCCCATGAACAGGTTCATGAAGAAGCCGGTGACGCCCGAGGGCTTATTGTTCGGCGGCGCGCCGGTTTCGGCCACCAGGACATCGCCGTTGGGCAGGGTGATCATCGTGCGCGGATGGTCGAGCCCTTCGGCGAAGCGCGCCACAGCAAGCCCGCTCGCGGCCGTCGGCGCCTCGGCAGCGCCCCAGCCGATCGTCTTCGCGAGCGAGACGCTCGGAATCCGCTCCGCCTTCTGCTCGACCAGCAGCGGCCGCGGGCCGGAAAGCTCGTCCGCGCTGTGCTTGGCGGGATTTCCCCGCAGCACCCAGAAGGCTGCCCCGCCGACGAGGACCACGACGACCGCCAGGGCGATCAGGAGCTTGCGCACAATCGGTTTCATGGCCCGGATTTAGGCGCACCGGCGCGCCGAGGCAAATGGGAAGGCTTCTGCACCGATTCGGGACATCGTCGCGATTGGCCGCCCCGCCCCCTTGGTCGAAGGCCCGCCGCAATGCTAAATTTTCCCTTAACGCCGGATTCGTCCCGGCTTCGTGGCCATGTCTCGACGCTATACTTCGACGGGCCGAAAATCTTGACGGGGATGCCCATGCGCCTGACTCTTTCCGCCCTGCTCGCCGCCGCGCTGCTGACCAGCCCCGCGCTGGCCCACGATCGCCGGCGCGGAGACGTTCCGCCCCCGCCGCCCTTCGACGCGGACATGCCGCCGCCCCCGCCCGGCTATGGCCCCTATTACGGCGGCCCGGTCGATCCGCGCTGGGAGCGCGGTCCGGGCGAATGGAATGAGCACTGCCGCCATCATCGTGACGGTCGGGACGGCCCGGCCTATCGAGACGGTTGCGACCTTCCGCCCGCACCGCACGGCTACCCCTATCCGGGCGCCTACATGGGCTATGCCGTGCCGATGGTGATGGTCCCCGTCCTGCGCTCCAAGCCCTGCCAGGAAGTGGTCGAGGAGATCGTAGAGGAAGTGCCGGTGCGCCGCCGCGTGATCCGCCCGCGGGCCCGCCCCGCGCCGCGC
>CAZFPW010000095.1:4501-7115 GCA_964520765.1 uncultured Novosphingobium sp. | reverse complement strand
TGTCGAAGGCCACGGGATGGCGGTGCCGCTAGGTCCAGAGAGCCGGAGGTGAGGTTCGCGCGTGGCCTTCGACAAGCTCAGGCTGAGCGGAGGTTTTTTCAGTTCAAGGGGCACGGTGGTGACGATGCCGCCCCATCGCTCGCGAAGCGTGCAGCCTCAAAGCCCGCTAAATCCCCCCGCCGGTCAGGCGCTGGCAGATCAGGTCGAGCTGGTCGAGCGTGCGATAGCGGATCGTCACCGAGCCGGAGCGCGGATCGGCATCGGCGTTGATGCGAATACCCAAGCCCAGGAATTCCTCCAGATGCGCCTGGACTGCCGCGATGTCCGCCGTGGCGGCGGAGTGGCTCTCACCCCGGGCGCGGCGCGGGACGGAGCCGGCCGGGCGGTTGTGCCGGCGGACGAGCTGCTCGACCTCGCGCACCGACATCTGCTTGGCGACGGCGTCCTGGGCCAGCGTCACGGCCTCTTCCACCCCGATCAGGGCGCGGGCATGGCCCATCGAGAGGCGGCCGTCCTCGACCATCTCGATCACCGGCTCGGGCAGGCTCAGCAGGCGCTGGAGGTTGGCGACATGGCTGCGCGACTTGTCGACCATCCGCGCGATCTCGGCCTGGGTCATCCCCTCGCCCTCGGCCAGGCGCTGATAGGCGCGGGCTTCCTCGATCGGACTCAGATCCTCGCGCTGGAGGTTCTCGATCAGGGCCAGGGCCATGACCTCGCGCTCGCTGAGATCGCGGACGATCGCCGGAATCTCGTGGAGCTGCGCGCGTTGGGCGGCGCGCCAGCGGCGCTCGCCCGCGATGAGCTGCCAGCGCCCCGCTCCATGCGGACGGACGATCACCGGCTGGATCACCCCCCGCGCCGCGATCGAGGCGGCCAGCTCGTCGAGCGCGGCATCGTCGAAGTGGCGGCGCGGCTGCTCGGGGTGCGGCTCGATGGCGGCGACCGGCAGCAGGGCCAGGCCCTCGCTCAGCCCGGGCGCGCCTTCCGCACCACCGGCCTGCGCGACCAGGGGCTCCTCGCGGCGCGTCTCGCCCATCAGGGAGCCCAGCCCGCGCCCGAGGGCCGGCGGCTTCTTCTTGCCCCCCGCCGGCACGCTCTGCTTGATCTGGGGCACCGAAATGCGGATCACCGGATCGTCGTTCATGCGGCCTTCCTTCTTTCGGGCAGGCGCCCGATCAGCTCACGCGCGAGCGCCATGTAGGCGCGGCTGCCCGCGCACGAATGATCGTAGACCAGCGCGGGGAGCCCGTGGCTCGGCGCTTCGGACAGGCGCACGTTGCGCGGGATCGCGGTCTCGAAGACCAGCGCGCCCAGGCACGAGCGCACGTCCTCGGCCACCTGGTCGGTCAGGCGGTTGCGGCGGTCGAACATGGTCAGGGCCACGCCGATGATGCCGAGGTCCGGGTTGAACCGCTGCTGCACCCGCTCAACCGTCTGGAGAAGCTGGCTCAGTCCTTCGAGCGCGAAGAACTCGCACTGGAGCGGGACGAGCATGGTGTCGGCCGCGGCCATGGCGTTGAGCGTGAGCAGGCCGAGCGAGGGCGGGCAGTCGATGAAGCAGATGTCGTGCTGCGTGTCGCCGGCCAGGGCCTGGCGCAGGCGGTCGGTGCGATTCTCGACCGCGACCAGCTCCACCTCGGCGCCGGAAAGGTCGACCGTCGCGGGCAGGATGTCGAGGCCGGGGATGCGCGTGGGCATCACGCAATCGGCCAGCGGCCGCTGATCGACGAGCAGGTCGTAGGAGGAAAACTCGCGCTCGGCGGCTGGAATGCCGATTCCGGTCGAGGCGTTGCCCTGCGGATCGAGGTCGATCAGCAGGGTCTTCCACCCGGTCGCGGCCATGGCGGTGGCGATGTTGATCGCCGTGGTGGTCTTGCCCACTCCGCCCTTCTGGTTGGCGATCGCGACGCGGATCATTTGCGCTTACTCCCGGCCTTCCGTGACCTTTTTCCCGGCATCGGCCCCTGCAGGGTGCCGACGATAATCCCCGCGTCGCGATCCGTCACGGATTGTTCCACGTGGAACATATGCGACCAGCCGGAGAGTTCGGCCAATTCTTGCGCCGCCGACCGCCCCTTCGGCAACAGCCATCTGGTGTCGCTTGTGGAAAAGCGCGCCGAAAGCGCCAGGAGTTGCGGCAGGGGTGCGAAAGCGCGAGCGGAAATCGCCGCGCTTTCGAAAGACTGCACCGATTCGAGACGCGTTCCTTCCACCCTCGCCTCGGTCAAGCCCAGCGCTTCGCGCGCCCGCTCCAACCAGTCGATGCGTCGCGTGCGCGATTCGACCATGATGACGGCGCAGTCCGGACGCAGCGCGGCGATCACCAGCCCCGGAAACCCCGCGCCCGTGCCGAGATCGAGCCAAGGCGAGGTTTCACGTGGAACATGGGTGAGAAGCTGGGCGCTATCGACGATATGCCGCCGCCACACCTCGGCCAGGCTCGCCGCCGAAACGAGATTCTGGCGGGCATTCTCCTCTGCCAGCAGCGCCACCAGCCGTTCCAGCCGCTCCCAGGCGAGCGGATCGACCTCGGGCAGAGCGGTCAGCCAGGCTTTCGCCTGATCCTCGTTTTCGATCATGCGGCGGACCGCCGGGCATGGACCAGCAAGGC
>CAZFPW010000095.1:0-4401 GCA_964520765.1 uncultured Novosphingobium sp. | reverse complement strand
TGCAGGGTCAGGTCGTCGACCATCACCGCCATATAGCTGTTGGCCCGGTCGAGCGCCGGCGCGGCGCGACCCAGCACCTCTGCCGCCGCATGCATGCCGGCGATCAGCCCTTGCGCGGCGGCTTCCTCATAGCCGGTCGTGCCGTTGATCTGGCCGGCACAATAGAGGCCAGGAATGTCTCGCAGCTCCAGGCTCGGCCGCAGGGCGCGCGGATCGATGTGGTCGTATTCCACGGCATAGCCCGGCACGACGATCTCGACTTGCTCCAGCCCCTCCATCGTCCGCAGCATGGCAAGCTGGACGTCGGCGGGCAGCGAAGTGCTGACCCCGTTGGGATAGACCAGATGGGTGTCGAGGCCTTCCGGCTCCAGGAAGATCTGGTGCCCGTCGCGGTCGGCGAAGCGGTGGATCTTGTCCTCGATCGACGGGCAATAGCGCGGCCCCTGCGCCCCGATCGCCCCGCTGAACAAGGGCGAGCGATGGAGGTTCGCGCGGATGACGTCATGGCTGCGCTCGTTGGTGCGAGTGATTGCACAGAACACCTGGGGGTTGCTCCTCCCCCCACTCAGCACGGACATCGTCCAGGGTTCGGCATCGGAGGGTTGCTCGGCCAGGCGGGCCCAATCGATCGTCCGGCCATCAAGGCGCGGCGGGGTGCCGGTCTTGAGCCGGGCCATCGGCAGATGCGCCTCGCGAAGCTGGGCGGCGAGCCGCTGGGCCGAAGCCTCCCCGATGCGGCCCCCGGTCATCCGCTCCTCGCCCCGGAACATCGTCCCGCCCAGAAAGGTGCCGGTGCAGAGCACGACCGTCGGGGCCGACAGCACCGCGCCGTCGGCCAGGGCGATACCGGCAACGCGGCCACCGACCAGTTCCAGCGCCGCCGCCTCGCCCGCGATGAGCGTAAGATCGCCCTGCTCCGCCAGCAATGCCTGCACCGCCGCCTTGAACCGCTTGCGGTCGGCCTGGATGCGCGGGCCCTGGACGGCGCTGCCCTTCGAGCGGTTGAGCATCCGATAGTGGATCGCCCCCGCATCGGCGGCGCGGGCGATGATCCCGTCGAAGGCGTCGACCTCCCGGACGAGGTGTCCCTTCCCCAGCCCGCCGATCGCCGGGTTGCAGCTCATCGCGCCGATCGCGTCCAGGTCGAAAGAGACCAGCGCCACCCGCGCGCCCATCCGCGCGGCGACTGCCGCGGCCTCGACCCCGGCGTGGCCGCCGCCGATGACGATGGTATCGAAGCTCTGCTGCATGTCGGCGCCTCTACAGGAGCGGCGGATTCGGGTCAAAGGCCGCGTGTTCCACGTGGAACATCCGCGCTTCACTTCCCGATGCAGAACCGCCCGAACAGCGCATTGAGCATATGCTCGGTCGTCGCCCTGCCGACCAGCGCATCGAAGGCGACCCGCGCCAGCCGCAGGTGTTCCGCAACGAGCAATGGATCGCTCAAGCCTTCGGCAAAGGCGAGCATCGCCTCGGCCTCCCCCAGCAAACGATGCTGGCGTTCGTTGAGCGCCGCTTCGCCCGGCCCCGGCATGGCCTGCCGGGCGGTGCCGATCAGATCGGCCCTCAGGCCATCGAGCCCCTCCCCGGTCAGCGCCGAGATGCGATGGCGCGGCGCGCGCTTGGCGGCATGATCCACGCGGTCCGCCTGGGCCTCGATCTCCCAGCTCTCGGAGGGGCCGTCCCCCTCCTCCCCCAGCCACAGGACCAGGTCGGCCCGGTCCACCGCATCGCGGGCGCGCTCGATCCCGATCACCTCGATCGCGTCATCGGTCCCCTCACGCAGGCCGGCCGTATCGACGAAAAGGAACGGCAGGCCCGCCAGGGCCACGGGCCGGGTGAGGACATCGCGCGTGGTTCCGGCGATGGGCGTCGCGATCGCCGCCTCGCTCTCCACCAAGGCATTGAACAGCGTGCTTTTTCCGGCGTTCGGCGGCCCGGCGATGACCACCCGGAAGCCTTCGCGCAGCGCCTCGGCGCGCGGGCGGGCGAGCCATTCGCCCAGCTCCTCGCGCAGGGCGGCGATGGTCGCGGCGAAGTCCGCCGGCAGCAGGGCGACATCGTCCTCGTCCGCGAAATCCAGCACGGCCTCCAGCATCGCCGAGCTTGCCAGCAGGCGGTCGCGCCAAGCCTCAATGGTGCGCGAGAATGCGCCGGAGGCCATAGCCAGCGCGGCCCGGCGCTGCAGCTCGGTCTCGGCCGAGAGCAGATCGGCCAGGCCCTCCGCCTCGGCCAGGTCGATCCGGCCGTTGGCGAAGGCGCGGCGAGTGAACTCTCCGGCCACGGCGGGACGCAGGCCGGGCAATGCCGCCAGGGCCTGCTCCACCGCCGCGATCACCGCGCGTCCGCCGTGACAATGCAGCTCGGCCGTATCCTCGCCGGTCGCATTGTGCGGGCCCGGCAGAAACAGGACCAGCGCCCGATCGAGCAGCTCGCCCTGGGCATCGCGCAGCGGCGCATGGACCGCCCGGCGCGGCGGCGGGAGGCGTCCGGTCAGGGTTCGCAGCGCCTCGGCCGCCTGAGGGCCGCTGATCCGCAGCACGGCGATCGCGGCCGGGGCCGCGCCGCTGGACAGGGCGAATATCGTATCGGGCATTGGCGGATGTTCGCGCCTTCGCGTGGGTCTACTTGCCTTTGCCGCCCATCCCGCCCTGAAGGAACTGCTGAAACAGCTTCATCCCCATCTCGCCCATCGGCGCGATCTGCTTGGCCATCTCCTGAAGCTGCTCGATGGAGCCGACGCCCTGCACCGCCTTGGTCATCGCCTCGACATAGGCGTCGTTGGCCTTGCTGACGTCGGGCAGCCCCAGGAAGCGGCGCGCCTCTTCGGGGGTGCAATCGATCTCCACGTTCACCTTCATCGCCTGCTCCCTCGCGACCTTGCGCGATTCAAGCTGTCACAGGGCCTTGGCAAAGTCCATCACCGGGGCTTACTTGCCCGCATCGATAGTTTCAGGAGAGCGACCATGCCGACCAATGCCCAGGCCCCCACCCTCGACGGTGCCAAAGACCAGGGGGGCGCCATTCCGCTCTACGTGGCCAAGCCTTCGGGCGCTCCGCGCGGCGCGATCATCGTCATCCAGGAGATCTTCGGGATCAATCCCGGGATCAAGCAGAAGGCCGACGACTGGGCCGCCAAAGGCTATCTCGCGGTCGCGCCGGACGTGTTCTGGCGGCAGGAGCCGGGCCTGGAGTTCAACCCCGACGTGCCGGAGGAATTCCAGCAGGCGGTCGGCTATATGATGAAGCACGATTTCGACCTCGGCATCCAGGATGTCGAGGCGGTGATCCACTGGATTCGCCGCGACCAGGGCGTGGCCAAGGTCGGCCTGGTCGGCTTCTGCATGGGCGGCAAGATCGCCTACATGGCGGCCGCGCGGACCGATGTGGACGCCTCGGTCGGCTACTACGGCGTCGGTATCGACCAGATGCTGAACGAGAGCCATGCCATTGCCAAGCCGTTGCTGCTCCACGTGCCGACCGCCGACGGGTTCGTGCCCGCCGAGGCGCAGAAGGCGATGCACAAGGGGCTGGACGACAATGCCCACGTCACCCTGTACGACTACGAAGGGCTCGACCACGGCTTCGCCGACACCTTCGGGGCGCGCCGCGACGAGGCCGGGGCCAAGCTGGCGGACCAGCGCACGGACGATTTCTTCGCGGCCCATGTAGGATGAGCCAGCCCTACCGCATGGTCGTGCGCGCGTTCGGCGGCCCGGAGGCCATCGAGCGCGAGGCCTTCGACCCCGGCGCGCCCGGGCCGGGCGAACTGCTGGTCGAGAACCAGGCGGTAGGCCTCAACTTCATCGACACCTATTACCGCACCGGGCTCTACCCGGCCCCGCTGCCCCTGCCCCTCGGCTCGGAAAGCGTGGGCCGCGTGGTGGCGGTGGGCGACGGCGTGAACGGCGTCGCACCCGGCGACCGGGTCGGCTCGGTCAGCGCGCCGGGGGCCTATGCCAGCCACCGGATCATCCCGGCCGAACGCGCCGTGCGAATTCCCGAAGCCATTTCCAGCGAGGACGCGGCGGCGACCATGCTGAAGGGCTTCACCGCCTGCTACCTGGCCGAGGACATCCTGGCGCTGGAGCCCGGCCAGACCGCGCTGGTCCATTCCGCCGCGGGCGGGGTCGGCTCGATCCTCGTGCCCTGGCTGCGCGACAAGGGCGTGAGGGTGATCGCCCATGCCGGATCGGCGGAGAAGATCGCCCAAGTCGAGGCCGATCACCGCCTGTCCTGCCCCTTCGTGGAACTGGCGGAGCACGTCCGCGAGCTGACCGGCGGGCGCGGGGTCGACGTGGTCTATGACGGGGTCGGCAAGGACAGCTGGATCGCCTCGCTCGGCTGCCTCAAGCGGCGCGGGCTGATGGCGAGCTACGGCAACGCCTCCGGCGCGGTGCC
>CAZFPW010000094.1:0-9451 GCA_964520765.1 uncultured Novosphingobium sp. | reverse complement strand
TCGCCCCGCTCGAATGCGACGTCTACGATCACAAGGCGCTGATGAAGGTCGTCAGCCACACCGCGATCGAGATCGAGACGCTGCAGCGCTTCGCCGACGCCCACGGCTGGACCGACCTGGGGCGCAAGCACATTCCCGCGCCGGAGCGGAACTGGAGTTGGTGGTCCTACCGCACCTTCTGGCAGGAAAAGGATCGCGGCCGCCGGCTCGACCACATGTGGGCTTCTCCCGACCTGGCGAAGCAGTCGACCTCGCACCGCTTCGTCGAGGAGACGCGGCGCTGGGAGCAGCCGTCCGACCACGTGCCGCTGATTACCGAGTTCGATCTTTGAGCGGTTCGGCGCCCAGCCGATCCCGGCGGGTTGCGCTGGCGATCGACGCCCTGCGCCATGGTTGGCCGATCGCGGTGGAGGGGACGGAGGCGGCGCGTGCCTTCACCCTGCTGCCGGCCGAGACCGGCTTTGAAGAAGGCGCCACGGCCCGCACCATGCTGATCTCCGCGGCGCGGGCGGTGACGCTCAAGCTCGCCAACCAGCGCGAGGCGGCGGTGCCCGAGGCGCCGGTGATGATTCGCGCGGCCGAGCCGTTCGACCTCGCTGCCGCGCGCGCGGTGGCCGATCCCGCGCTCGATCTGGTCTATCCGATGAAAGGCCCCTTCGCGGCCGAGCACCTCGACGATGTTGAGGCCGTTACGGCGGCGATGGAGCTGGCGCGTCTGGCCGGCGTACTGCCCGCCTTCCTCGTCGATCCGCAGCCGGCGGGGGAGGCGCAGGGCATCGCCGCCGCCGATCTCGCCGCCTGGAAGGACAGCGCCGCGCTCAAGATCGCCGCGCGGGCGCACTTGCCGGTCGCGGCTTGCGAGGATGCGGAGATCGTCGCCTTCCGGTCCGCCGACGACCTGCGCGAACACGTCGCGCTGGTGATCGGCACGCAGGACGGTAGCCGCGCGCCGCTGGTCCGGCTCCATTCGGAATGCCTGACCGGCGACATTCTGGGCAGCCTCAAGTGCGATTGCGGCCCCCAGCTCAACGCCGCGCTGGAGGCGATGGCCACGGAGGCCCGGCAGAGGGGCTGGGGCGTCCTGCTCTACCTGCGCCAGGAAGGGCGCGGGATCGGCCTCATCAACAAGCTGCGGGCCTATCGCTTGCAGGACTTCGGCTTCGATACGGTCGATGCGAACAACCGCCTGGGCCTGCCGACCGAGGCCCGCGACTTTCCGGTGGCGGCCCGGATGCTGCAACTGCTCGGCGTTCACGCGATTCGCCTGATGACCAACAATCCGGCCAAGGTCGCCGCGCTGGAAGCCGAAGGGGTGGCGGTGGCGGAGCGGGTGCCGCACAGCCTGCCCCCGAATCCGCACAACCAGCGCTATCTCGCCACCAAGCGCGACCGCACGGGGCACATTCTCTAGGGTTCGATCCGCTGCGGGGAAGTGGGCCGGTGCCGCACCCGATTCAGCTGCGCTGAATCGGGCTATGGATCAGAGCCCGGGAGGGACGGGGACAGGGTCCACTCCGCCCCGCCGCCTCCCGGGCCGTCACGCCGCGGCCGGCTAGAGCGCGCGCCAGACGATCAGGATGACGATCGCGGCGATGGCCACGGCGAAGAGAATGCCCTTGAGGACGTCCCCAAGGGTGATGCCGTCGATGTGATCGGCACGGAAGCGGCGATAGGCTTCCGCGATGTCCTGGTTGGTGGCGAGGAGGGCCACGTCGAGCGACGAGGCTTCCTTGCGGAACCAGCGGACCATGTCGTCGACGCTTTCCTGGTCGACGTTGGGATAGTGGGCGAGCTTGCGCTCGATGTCGGACCGGCGGACGGCGCGGTCTGGATCGGCGGTATTGGCCATGGTGAAAGTCCTGAACCGAAGACAGGTGGTCGCGCCGAAAGGCGCGGCGGGCTGGGTTCAGGCGAAAGGTGGGGCGCGCGGTGCGGCCGGGCGGGCCAGGATCAGCCGGGCCGGCGGGCCGGTCGAATCGGGCCGCGCCGCGAATGGGAGCATGTGGGGGGCGAGCCGGGGAGCGACCGGCTCCGCCACGGGCGACGGTTGCAGCGGAAGCGGGGCCAGGGCCACTGAGGCCTCGTCCACCCGGCGTTGCGGAGCGAGGGCGACCTCGGTGGTCGATGCGCTGAAGGCCGAGCCGTGGGCTCTCTGCGGGGTCGCCTCGAACGCCTGGGCGGTCTGCAGCCCGATCGTCGCCAGAAGCAGCGCCGCCAGCAGGCGGGCGAAGATCAGCGAGGGCATGCGGCCGAGCATCGCCCTTACCTATAGGGCGCGACCTGAACCTGCAATGTCAGCGCTTCCGGTAGCGCTCGATCCCGGAGGCCAGTGCGTTCTGGCCCAGCGCCAGCCGCGCGCCGGACCAGTCGGCGACGAATTGGCTCGAACGGTCGACCCCCGGTGCGAAGCGGGCGTCGTTGCCCTCGATCACCAGGCCGTCGGCGCTGTTCTTGCGGCCCTCGGGGGCGATGGCGATGAAGGCGGAGTAGTTTTCCTTGTCGCGGCCCTGGACCATCCAGTTGCCGACGATGCGTCCGCCCGAGCCGACCGAGAGGTCGATCATGTAGTTGGTGGCGCTGCCGCGCGAATCGTCGAACGAGTTGTTGACGATCTCCACCCGGCGGGCGTGGGTCTTCAGGTAGTGCCCGCCGCGCCCGGCCTCGAAGCGGCTGCGGGTGACGGTCAGCGAGCCGTAGTCGGCCGTGTAGATCGAATGGGCGCAGGCCGCATCGCCGTCGCAGCGGCCGAGGCGGCTGAAGGTGGTCTTGTCGATCACGATCGCGCCCGAGGGATCGGGGGCGGTGAGGATGCCTTCCTCGCTGTCGCGGAACCACGATTGGCTGATGGAGAGGTTGCCGCGTTCCAGCCGGATGCCCGCGCCATTGCGGTCGGGCACGCGGATGCCGGCGAAGACCAGGCCGTCGATCCGGGCCGAGCGGCCGCGCAGGACCAGCGCCGCCTTGCCCTCGCAGGCCACGCCTTCGAGAATAGCCTGGCCGGGCACCGCCGCGACGTAGGCGATGTCTCCGCCTTCCTGCACCGCGCAATCGGCGAAGCGTGCCGAGCCGAGCCGGATCGTGCCCCGCCCGTTGCCGATCGCGTCGACCGCGTCCTGCAGGCGGGTGAAGGCCTGGCCGCTCTCGACCACGGTATAGGGCGCGGCGGGCCTCTCCTGGGCGTCGGCGCTGGCCGAGGCGACGAGCGCAAAGGGCGTGGCACCGGCGGCGAGGGCGGCGTAGAACGCCGCGATTTCGGCAAGCTTGGTCATGCTCCCCCGCTAGCACCGGCGGGTTAAGATCACGCAAACGCTAATGCTGGCGGACCACGCTCAGGAAGGCTTCGCCATAGGCGTCGAGCTTGCGCGCGCCGACGCCGCTCACCTCGCCCAACTCGCGCAGGCTGGTGGGGCGCAGGGCGGCGATCTCGCGCAGGGTGGCGTCGTGGAAGATGACGTAGGGCGGCACCCCGGCCTCCTGCGCAAGCTCGCGGCGCAGGTTGCGCAGCGCCTCGAACAGCGGATCGCCGACCGGGTTCGCCCCGCCGTCTCCCCGGGCCCGCTTGCGGCGCGGCTCCTTCCGGGGCGGCAGGGCGATCATCACCGCGGCTTCGCCCTTGAGGATCGCCCGCGCGTCTCCGCCGAAGGCCAGGCCGCCGTGCTCCGTCGAGACCAGCGCGCCGCGGGCCTGGAGCGCGCGGGCGAGGGGGCGGAGCAGCGTCGCTTCCTCGGCGCTGACGATGCCGAACACCGAAAGCTGGTCATGCCCGCGCGCCAGGATGCGCTCGTCGGCCTGGCCGGTCAGCACCTTTTCCAGATGGCCGAGTCCATAGGACTGCCCGGTACGATAGACCGCCGAGAGCAGCTTGCGCGCCAGCTCGGTCGCGTCGGCCACGCCCGGCGCGTCGAGGCAGTTGTCGCAATTTCCACAAGTCTGCGGCGGGTCCTCCCCGAAATGGCGCAGCAGGATCGCGCGGCGGCAGCCGGCGGTCTCGACCAGGGTGGCGAGGGCGTTGAGACGGACCCGCTCGCTCTCCAGCCGATGCGGCTCGACCTCGCCCAGGCGCTGGCGGGCGCGGGCGAAATCGTCCGCCCCCCACAGCAGCAGTGCGACCGAAGGATCGCCATCGCGCCCGGCGCGGCCGGTTTCCTGGTAATAGGCCTCGATCGACTTGGGCATCCCGGCATGGGCGACGAAGCGCACGTCGGGCTTGTCGATGCCCATGCCGAAGGCGACGGTCGCGACCATCACCATGTCCTCGCTGGCGACGAAGGCGGCCTGGTTGCGGGCGCGGACCTCGGGCGGCAGGCCGGCATGATAGGGCAGGACGGCGCGGCCGTTCGCGGAAAACTTGTCCGCCAGCTTTTCCACCTGGGCGCGGGTCGGCGCATAGACGATGCCCGGCCCCGGCTGTTCGGCCAGGAGCCGTTCGAGCTGCTTCGGCCCATTGTCGCGGTGACGGATCAGGTAGCGGATGTTGGGCCGGTCGAACCCGGCGACGATCAGCCCGTCCTCGGGAATGCCGAGCTGGGCGAGGATGTCGGCGCGGGTATGGGCATCTGCCGTGGCGGTGAGGGCCAGGCGCGGAACCTCGGGAAAGCTGTCCAGCAGCGGGCGCAGCAGGCGATAGTCGGGGCGGAAGTCGTGCCCCCATTCGGAGACGCAATGCGCCTCGTCGATGGCGAAGAGGCAGATCCTGGCGCGGCTCAATAGTTCGCGAAAATGGGGCTGGCTGGCGCGTTCGGGCGCGACATAGAGGAGGTCCAGCTCCCCGGCGCGGAAACGGTCGATGGTCTCCTCGCGGTCGGCGTCGGCGCTGGTGAGCGTGGCGGCGCGGATGCCGTTGGCGCTGGCAGAACGGAGCTGGTCGTGCATCAGCGCGATCAGCGGCGAGACGACGACGCAGGTGCCTTCGAGCGCCACGGCCGGAAGCTGGTAGGTCAGCGACTTGCCCGCCCCGGTCGGCATCACGGCGAGGGTGGAGCGGCCGGCCATGACGCGCTCCACCACCTGCTCCTGCACCCCGCGGAAGGCGTTGAAGCCGAAGGTCGAGTGCAGAAGGTCGAGGAGCGGGGATGCGGCGCGCATCGGGTCCCTATGCAGATCGCGGGGGCGGAGGAAAAGAGGAACCGTCCGTCCCACCGGGGCATTCTCCTGGCGACGACTTGCCTGCGCGGCGCTTCCGGCTCAAGGAATGCACATGGAACAGACCGAATCCTCCTCCCGTATCGAAGAAGCCGCCAGCCGCGTGATCGAGCTGGAGGCCGAACTCGAAGCCGCCGGCACCGCGACCACGGCGGGCGACAAGCTCGCCTTCGCGCGCGCGGCGTTGCACGAATGGGTCGATACGGTGGTCGGCGTGGTGGCTTCTCCCGGCGTCGGACGGGTTACGCTGATCCACGCGAACGGCGCCGAATCCAAGATCGCCTCGCCCGAATTGCCCTATCTCGTCACGCCTCCCGTCACCTGGGATCAAGCCTAGGGCCTGCCTTCAAATAGCGGCCTGCGTTGACAAATCTGCCCGGTCCGCCAGAATCGGATAGGATGAACGAGCAGATCACCATTACCCGCAGCAGCCCGGTTCAGACCGGGCGGCCCACGCGTGAAACCGCGCAGCGGCGTCAGGAGGAATTGCTCGAACGCGCGCTGGAGATGTTCTCGCACGGCGGTTTCGAGCTGACGACGATCGACGCGATCGCCAGTTCGCTCAACATGACCAAGCGCACGATCTATGCGCGCTACAAGGACAAGGGCGCCCTGTTCGAAGCGGCGGTGAAGCGGGCGATCGATCGCTGGTACATTCCGGTCGAGACCCTGCGGCAGGCCGATACCGGCGATCTCGAGGAAACGCTGATCGCGATCGCGCGCATCCGGGTGGACAACAACCTCAGCCCCGAAGGCGTGCGGCTCCAGCGGATCGTGACCTCGGAAGCCTATCGCTTTCCCGAGGTCTATCGCAAGTATGAGGCCGTGTCGCAGACGGTGATCCACTACGTCACCGAACTGCTCGAAAAGTATCGCCGGAGCGAGCCGGGCGACTGGTTCGAGGATACCGGGCTCGCCGCCTCGACCTTCCTCACCATCGTCAACACTCCGGCGCGCCAGAAGCTGCTGTTCGGACGCACGACCCCGCCCGAGGAGGTCGGCCGCTTCATCGAGAAGACCGTGCGCCTGTTCCTCGACGGCATCCGTCCGCGCTGATAGCGTCCGGGCCGGACGAAACCTCGGGGGCCCGGATGAAGCTTGCCTTTCCCTTGCCGCACATGATGGAGATCGCGGCGACCATGCAGCCGTGGGAAGCCGCGGTCGGCGGGCCGGAGCAACTGCGCATGGCGCGCCGCGCGGACGAGCTTGGCTACGACATGATCTGCGTGTCCGAGCATATCGCCCTGCCGGCCGAGGAGATTGGCCTGTCCGGCGAGTTCTGGCTTCACGCGACGACCGCGCAGGCGGCCCTGGCCGGGGCGACCAGCCGGATCAGGCTGAATTCCAGCGTGACGATCCTGCCTTTCTCGCATCCGATCATGATGGCGAAGGCGCTCGCCACGGCCGACTGGTTCTCGGGCGGGCGGATGATGGTGACCTTTGGGCTCGGCTCGATGCGGCGCGAGTTCGACCTGCTGGGCGTGCCCTATGCCGAGCGGGGCGCGCGAGCCGATGAATACCTCGCCGCGATCATCGCGCTGTGGACGCAGGACCGGCCAGAGTTCGAGGGGCGGTTCGTCTCGTTCAAGGACGTCGGTTTCGCGCCCCGGCCGGTGCAGCGGCCGCACCTGCCGGTATGGATCGGCGGCGACAGCGACGGGGCGCTGCGACGGGCGGCCCGGTTCGGCTCGGGCTGGTTCTGCTCGTTCCGCACCCGGCCGGAGGACATTCCGGCGCGGCTCGATTTCGTGCGGTCGCAGTCCGGCTGGGTTGAGCGGCCGTTCGACGTGTTCTTCGGCCTTGGCACCACCCGGCTTACCGACCGCCATGCCGCGAGCGGCGATGCCGATGCCCGGCCCGGCATGAGCGCGCAGGAAATCGTCGACCGGCTTTGCGAGTACAAGGCGCTCGGCGTGACCTGCAGCTCGGTGCCGATCCCCGAGATGCCCAGCGTCGACGCCTATCTCGACTATGCGCAGTGGGTGATCGAGGACGTGAAGCCGCATCTGGCTTGAGGCCGTTCCGCCTCGGCGAAAGACGCAAGTCTCGCTCCCCACCCGCTTGCGGGAGGGGTTGGGGGTGGGCCGGTCCTGTGGCAAGGACGCTTCCGAACTAGGATAAGGACCACCGATGCCCGGAATGCCGCTTGCCCACGTCAGTTGGGCGGTTCCCGATAATGACGCCCGCAAGGCCGCCGACGCCTTCTTCATCGACGTCTTCGGGGCCGAGACCGCCTATGAGATGCTGGTCACGCCCGAGACCAGCGCCATGGGGCTGGACCGCGAAGAGCGGCTGATGATGATCGGCGATACGATGATCACCGCCATCGCCCCGGCGGGCAGTGGCGAATCGAAGGATTCCCCCACTGGAGAGATGCTCCGCCGCAGCGCCGCGCCGATGCGCTGGCTGGGCGTGGCGCTGAAGGTCGCGGACCTCAAGGCGGCCGATGCCTGGTTCACCAAGAAGGGCTTCAAGCTCCACTACGATCCGGGGATGGAGGCGCATTACTTCCTGATCGGGCGCGGCCAGGCGATGGGCATGCGGATCGAGGTTCTGGCGCAGGACCTCCCCGGTGACCCCCGCCGCGATCCGGCGTGGAGCCCGGCCAAGTGGCGCGACGAGCATCCGCTGGGCATCGAGGGACTGCAGGCGATCGGCATCTCCACCGAATCCGTCGACGACGCCGGGGAACTCTTTGCCGAGCAGTTCGGCTGGATGGAGATGGAGCACCGCGAGCTGGACGACATCGATGCCGACTGCGCGCCGTTCCTGATGGGCGACACGGTGCTGGAGGCGCTGGAAAGCCGCACCGACCGCTCGGCGCTGGCCCGCCACGCGCGCGAGATCAAAGGCATCTACTGCCTGACCTTCAAGGTGAAGTCGGCCCCGGCGGCCGCGGAATACCTGCGCGGCAAGGGGCTGGAGCTGGTCGGCAACGTGGCGGACCGCTTCGCGATTCGGCCCGACCAGGCGTTCGGCCGGATGATCTACTTCACCGACAAGACGCCCGAAGGCTATCCGCCGCTGGGCTCGAAGCTGAGCGAGCCGGCCAAGTTCTGATGAACGCGTCGTCCCGGACTTGATCCGGGACCGCTGGCCTCATCGACGCAATCGATAGGGCTAACCCAGCCGACAGCGGTCCCGGATCAAGTCCGGGACGACGCCCCTTGCCTCAATAGCCGTCGCGCAGGGGGCGGCCGGTCTTGCGGGCCCAGTCGGCGGTCAGCTTGTCGTAGAAATCCTGCTGGATGAGCTGGTCCTTGCCTTCCAGCACCATGTCCATCTTGACCGTGCCCGTTTCGAGCAGTTCCTTCGCCCGCGCGAGGTGTAGCTGGGCCGCGCCGGTCCAACCCCAGCTCGTGGTCATGTTGAAGGCGGTGCCCGGCAGGTTGAAGCCCATAGTACACATCGGGATCGAGACCTCTGCCGCGATCGCGGCGTAGTCCTCGGGCGAGGCGAAGGGGTAGAACAGGGCGTCGGCGCCGGCTTCCTCATAGGCCTTGCCGCGCCGGATCGCCTCTTCCAGCGAGGCCGTGCCGCCGCCGCCGCGCGCCTGGAGATACATCTCGTCGCTGCGGGCGATGATGAAGAAGCCCGAATCCCCCGCGGCGCGGCGGGCCGCGTCGAGGCGGAACTGCATGTCGGGGATCGAGCACAGGCTGCCGATCGTGCTGGTGTGCTTGGGGTTGACCTCGTCCTCGACGTGGAAGCCGGCGATGCCGGCGCGGACATAGCGGCGGGTGAAGTGGAAGGCGTCGGCCACGGTCTCGCCCAGGGTGTCGGCGTCGACGATCAGCGGGATGTCCATGGCCGCCGCGATCCGGCTGGACTGGTCGAGCTGCTCGACCTGGCTGAACACGCCGTTGTCGGGCACGGCATAGTGGAAGGCGCTGCAGGCATGACCGCCGAGGTAGGCCGCCGGAAAGCCGACATGCTCGACGATCCGGCCGGTCAGCGCGGAATAGGCCTCGCCGCACATGAAGTGCTCACCCTTCGCCACCAGGGCGCGGAACTTCTGGGCCATCTCGGACATGCATGCTCTCCTGGTGATCTCGGTTCGGCGCGGAACCTATCGGGCGATGGCGGCGAAGGCCAGATCGCCTGGACGATGCTAGGCCAGGTTCAGCCGCTCATAGCTCGGATCGTCGGGATGGCGGCCGCCGAGCGTGATCTTCATGCCGAGCATCCCCGCCTCCCAATCGGCCGAATCCGGGTATTGCCGGAACCAGTCGGTCTGGACGAGGCGGCGGGCGATCCGCCATTCGCCGCCGCGCTGCTCGAAGTTGTCGATGTAGCGCCCGGCGCCGAT
>CAZFPW010000093.1:0-9457 GCA_964520765.1 uncultured Novosphingobium sp. | reverse complement strand
GCCGCGCTGGCCAGCTCGACCGCCTCGATGCGCGGATCGGGCGGAACCGCCACGCCCGGCCGGCCGACCACGATCACCCGCTCCGCCGGAGAAGCCAGGGCGGCCTCGACCGCATGGGCCAGCAGGGGGCGCCCGCCCAGCTCGGCCGCCAGCTTGCCGCCGCCGAAGCGCTCCCCCCGCCCGGCGGCGAGGACGATGGCCACCAAAGGTCCGTTTCTGTCCAATCCGTAATCTTTCGCTCAGGCTGAGGTCGTCTCGCGGGCCTTATAGCCCGTCTCGACGGTCCGGCGCCAACCCGGCAATCACCCTCAGCCAGCCCCTAGGCGTCGGGCCGTCAACCGCACCAGCCACTCCACCCCGCGAGGCTGACCCGACTTGGCACGCCCGGTCTTCTACGACCCTTCCGGACGAAGACGCAGATGGGCGCGCCGGGCGATGCTGGCGGCTATCACCGTTCTCCTGGCCGCCAGTATCGCCTTCGCCACGACCGTTGCCGACGTGCCCGCCGCAGCGCCGCTCCCGCTCGGGTTCGAGCGCCCGACTCCGCTGCCCTTCCGCTCGCAGGTCAGCCACCTGTCGCACCGGCTCCAGCACCTGTTCCTGGGCAAGCCGCAGGCCCACCCGGCGGGAAAGCCGCTCACCGTCGCGTTCTACACCTCGTGGACGGACGAGAGCACGCCCTCGCTCCGCCGGCACCTGGACCAGATCGACTGGATCGCGCCGACCCTGCTGGCAGTCGATCCGGCGGGCCGGCTCTTGGTCACGGAGGACGCCCCGCTGCGCCGCGTGGTGCAGGCCGCGCTGCACCGCCCGCTTATCGTGCCGGTGCTTCAGAACATGGTCGGCGGGGCGTGGAACGGCCCCGCGACAGCCGCGCTGATGCGCGATCCCGCCCGCCGCGCCGCATTGGTCGCCGCGCTGTCGCGCCAGCTCGACCGGACCGGGGACGGCGGGATCATGTTCGATTTCGAGAACCTGCCCCGCGCCAGCCTGCCCGATCTGGTCCACCTCGTGGCGGAGACGCGGGCCGCCTTCGCGCCGCGCCATCGGGTGGTCGCGGTGACCATGCCGGTCGACGATCCGGCCTGGAACGCCCGCGCGCTCGCCGCCGTGGCCGACCGGGTGGTCCTGATGGCCTACGATCAGCACTGGCAGGGCGGCGAGCCCGGCCCGATCGCCGCCGACGCCTGGTTCTCGGAACGGCTGGGCGCCGCCCTGCGCGGCCTGCCGCCGGGCAAGGCGATCGTCGCGCTGGGCAGCTACGGCTATGACTGGCACGACGGCCGGGCCGACGCCCTGACCGTGGAGGAAGCTTGGCTGCGCGCCCATGACAGCGGCACGGTGCCGGTGTTCGATCGCGCCTCGGGCAATGCCGGCTTCTCCTTTTCCGAGGACGGCCGCCGCCATGACGTCTGGCTGATGGACGCCGCGACGAGCTGGAACCAGATGCGCGCGCTCTCCGCGCTGGGCATCCGCGATGTCGCGCTGTGGCGGCTCGGCTCGGAGGACCCCGGCTTCTGGCGCAGCCTCGCGTCCTGGCGGGCGGGCAAGGGTCGCCCCGACCTTACCCGGCTGGAACAGCGCGCCAATGTCGATGTGGAGGGATCGGGCGAGATCCTGCGCGTCACCGCCCTGCCCCGGCCCGGCACGCGCCAGGTGGAGTTCGATCCACACGGCAATGCGGTGACCGGCGAGAACTACCTGGCCCTGCCGACGCCCTATGTCGTCCAGCGCACGGGCGCGCGGGACAAGCTGGTCTCGCTGACCTTCGACGACGGGCCCGATCCGACCTGGACGCCGAAGATCCTCGCGATCCTGGAAAAGTACCATGTCCCGGCAACATTCTTCATCATCGGGGAGAACGGCGTCGCCAACCGCGCCCTGCTCCGGCGCATGGCCGCCGAGGGCAACGAGATCGGCAACCACAGCTACACCCATCCGAACATGGCGGAGGAGGCCGAGACCGGCATCCGGCTGGAACTCAACGCCACCCAGCGCCTGATCGAGGCCTTCACCGGCCGCTCGACCCGGCTGTTCCGCGCGCCCTATTTCGGTGACGCGGAGCCCACCACCGCCGACGAACTCGGCCCGGCGATGATCGCGCAAGAGCGGGGCTATACGGTGGTCGGCCTCCACGTCGATCCCGACGACTGGAAGCGCCCCGGCGCGGACGCCATCGTCGCGCGGACGCTGCGGGGCGTCGCCTCGGCCAGGCCGGACCGTTCGGCCAACGTGGTCCTGCTGCATGACGGCGGCGGCGACCGCTCGCAGACCGTGGCGGCCCTGCCCCGGATCATCGAGGGGCTGGAGAAGGCCGGCTATCGCATCGTCCCCACCTCGACCCTCGCCGGGCTGAGCCGCGACGAGGTGATGCCCCGCGTGGCCGGCGTGGACCTGGCCGCGGTGCGCGCGGATGTCGCCGCCTTTACCGCGATCGGCGCGGGAATCGCGCTGCTCGACTGGACCTTCTTCTTCGCCATCGCGCTCGGCATGGTCCGCGCGGTGGGCCTGGCCCTGCTGGCGCTCCTGCCGCGCCGTGAAGCGCCGGAGGGGGGCGGGCAGCCGCTGGTCTCCGTCATCATTCCCGCCTTCAACGAGGAGCGCGTGATCGAGGCTTCGGTCCGCCGCATCCTCGCCAGCGATTACCCGCAAATCGAGGTGATCGTCGCCGACGACGGCTCGCGCGACAGGACCAGCGCGATCGTCGAGGCGGCGTTCTCCGCCGACCGCAGGGTGCGGCTGCTGACCCTGGCGAACGGCGGCAAGGCCAGCGCGCTCAACCGCGCGCTGGCCTTCGCGCAAGGGACGGTGATCGTCGCGCTCGACGCCGACACCCAGTTCGAGGCCGAGACGATTCCCCGCCTCGTCCGCTGGTTCGCGGACCCGCGGATCGGGGCCGTCGCCGGGAACGCCAAGGTCGGCAACCGGGTCAACCTGGTGACGCGCTGGCAGGCCGTCGAATACGTCACCGCCCAGAACCTGGAACGCCGCGCGCTGAGCCGTTTCGACGCGATCATGGTCGTCCCCGGCGCGGTCGGGGCCTGGCGGCGCGAGGCTCTGGAGGACGTCGGCGGCTATCCCGAGGACACCCTGGCCGAGGACCAGGACCTCACCATCGCGATCCAGCGCAAGGGCTGGAAGATCGCCTACGATGAAGACGCCGTGGCCTGGACCGAGGCCCCGGAAACCCTCCGCGCCCTCGGCAAGCAACGCTTCCGCTGGTCCTTCGGCACGCTGCAATGCCTGTGGAAGCACCGCACCGTGCTCCGGCAGCGCCGGCCGGGCGCCCTGGCCTTCATCGGCATGCCTCAGGCCTGGCTCTTCCAGATCGTCTTCGCGGTGATCTCCCCGGCGATCGACCTCGCCCTGCTGATCTCGCTCATGGGCACCGCACTGCGCGTAAACCAGCACGGCTGGGCGCAGACCCAGACCGATATGTTGCGGATGGTCGCCTACTGGCTGACCTTTTCGGCGGTCGATCTCGCCTGCGGCTGGGTCGCCTACCGCCTCGACGCGCGGGAAAAGCGCTATCCGGCGCTGCTCCTGCTCGCCCAGCGGATCGTCTACCGCCAACTCATGTACGGCGTGGTGATCCGCGCCGTCGACGCCGCATTCGCCGGGCTCGGGATCGGCTGGGGCAAGCTGGAACGCACCGGCCGCGTCGCCGCGCCGGAAACGGGCTCAGCCGTGCCGGGGAAGCCGGATCGTCGCGACGAGGCCTCCCTCACCCCCCGCGGCCAGCACGAACTCCCCGCCGTGCAGTTGAGCCACGGCTGAGACCATCGCCAGCCCCAGCCCCGCTCCGGGCCGGGTCCGCGCATTGTCCAGCCGGGTGAAGCGCCCCAGCGCCAGAAGCCGGTCCTCCGGCGCGATTCCGGGGCCGTTGTCGGCCACGGCGATTTCGGCCCAGCGCCCCGCCTCGCGCACCGCGATCTCCAGCCGGTTGCCGCCATATTTGAGCGCATTGTCGATAAGGTTGGCGAGCGCGCGGGAGACTAGCTCGCGGTCCGCCCACACCTCCACCTTGCCCGCCTCGACCGCCAGCGCCACGCCCGAGCTTTCCGCCAGGGGCTCGTAGAGTTCGGCAAGGTCGGTCGCCACCTCGCCCAGGTCGAGCACCCGGCGGCGATCGCCCACCGCCCCGCTTTCGAGCCGGCTGAGGTCCAGCGCCGTGGTCAGCATCGCCTCCAGCGCATCGGCATCGGCATGGGCGGCCTGCAGGGCCTCCAGCGCGGCAGGATCGGCGGTCCGCGCCTGCGCCGTCTCCACCGCCGCCCGCAGCCGCGCCACCGGCGAGCGCAGGTCGTGCGCCAGCGCGCCGGTGATCGAGTGAAGCTGCCGGACCAGCCGGTCGATCCGCTCGGCCATGACGTTCATCTGCGCGCGCAAGTGATCGAAACCGTCGCCGGTCTCCCGTACGTCGAGCCGGGCCGCGAAATCGCCCGCCGCCAGCGCCTCGGCGGTCTTGGCGATCTCGTGAGTTCGGCGGCTGATGACGACGCCGATGCCCGCCGCGCTCGCCAGCGCGAGCAGGATGGTCAGCCCCAGCGTGAGGCCGATCGCCTCGGCGAAAGCGAAGTCGAAGTTGGCGTCGGTTACGGCGGACACGCCCACCACCAGGCGCCCGCCGTCCGGCAGGACGCTGGCCAGGGCCAGGCCATCGCTCGACAGCAATCCCCCCGCGCCAGCGATGCGCACCGGCCCCGGCCTGCCAGTGGGAACCCCCGCCGGCGTCCCGGCGATGTTGCTCGACACGCCCGGCCCGCCGCCTTCCAGCGTGACGAAGACCGTCGGATCGGACGTCCATCCGCGGCGCTGGGTGATGAAATCCGCCAACCCCTCCCGCCCCCGGTCGTAATAGACCGCCATCAGGTCGTCGCGCACGTCGATGAGCTGCCGGGCACGGCCGTTCTGCGCGTCCGCCAGCATCTGGGTGCGCAGCAGGGAGATCGCCGCCGCGCTGGACAGCAGCTGCAAAAGGAAGATCGCCAGGACCAGCCGGGCAACGGTGGACCGCAGCAGCCGGCGCACTACTCGGCCGCCAGGCGATAGCCGGCGCCGCGCACCGTGTGGAGCAGCGGCTGCGCCTCGCCGTCATCGATCTTGCGACGCAGGCGGCTGATATGGACGTCGATCACGTTGGTGCCGGGATCGAAATGATAGTCCCACACCGCCTCCAGCAGCATGGTCCGGGTCACGGCCTCGCCCGAATGCAGCATCAGGTATTCGAGCAGGCGGAACTCTCGGGGCTGGAGCACGATCTTGCGAGCCCCCCGCTTCACCTGACGCGAAAGGCGGTCAAGCTCCAGGTCGGCACAGCGCAGCACCGGCTGGACCGCCTGCGCCGCCCCTGCCCCGCGCCGCTGGAGCGCCTGGACCCGCGCGAGCAGCTCGGCAAAGGAGAACGGCTTGCCCAGGTAGTCGTCGGCGCCCGCGGTCAGCCCTTCGATCCGGTCGTCGGTGGTCCCCAGGGCCGACAGGCAGATCACCGGCGTCGCCACCCCGGCGGCGCGGATCGCCTTCAGGACCGAAAGCCCGTCCATTCCCGGCAGCATCCGGTCGAGGATCACGACATCGTATTCGCTGTCCGTCGCATGGAACAGGCCGTCCCGGCCGTTGCCGGCGCGATCGACGGTGTAGTTCGCTTCGGTGAAGCCATGCCGCACGTAGTCGGCGAGCCTGTCGTCGTCCTCGATTACCAGGATTCGGCCCGCCATCGCATATCCCTAAACCGCCGGGCTCAGATCCTCGAGACGCATGCCGCCATCGGTGGCGACGACCTGCTGAACCTCGATCACATTGCCTTCCGGGTCGTAGCCATAGAGCGTCTTCACGTGCCCCACATCCACGAAGTCGCGATCATTGAAGGTCATGCCGCATTTTTTCAGGTGGACGATGTCGTTCTCGATATCGGTCACGTCGATGCAGAAGTGGGTATAGCCGCGATCGTTGGGACGCAGCGGCCGGGTCGATTGCGGTTCCGGCGCCGAGTATTGGAAAAGCTCGACATAGCAGGTGCCGGATCGCATCATGATGCCTTTCGAAGCCGATCCCGGCAGGTCGACGATCACGTCCATCACCGGCTCGTCCGCCCAGGAAAAACCATCGCCGACCGGCTCGAAACCGAAGGCTTCACGATAGAAGCGGACCATCCGGTCCATGTCGCGCACGTTCATGCCGATGTGATGCACGCCTCTGATCATCGCGTCTCTCTCCCGAAGCTCTCGTTCCCGAAGGCATATCAGCGCACCAACCACCAGACCATCGCGCGCAGCCATCTTGCCCGCGCGGAATGGCGAAACGGCGCGTGCAGTCAGAAAACGCTCCCGTCACACCGGGGCTGGACCATGCGGCGAAGAGCGAATAGCCCGCGCGCCGACCACAGTAGGGAAGGAATCACGCAATGGACCTCGGCCTGGCCGGCAAAGTCGTCATCGTCACCGGCGCGACCGCGAACATCGGGCGGGCCATCGCGCTCGACTTCGCCGCCGAGGGCGCGAAGGTGGTGATCGTCGGACGTGATGCCGAGGCGGGCGCCCGCGTCACCGCCGAAGCCAAGGCGCGCGGCGCGGCCGATGCGATATTCGTCGCCGCCGACATGCTCGACCCCGCCTCTCCGGCGAAGATCCTCGCGGCCGCCGAGGCGCTCGGGGCGGTCGCGGTGCTGGTCAACAATGTCGGCGGCAATGTCGGCACCGGGTTCTTCGTCGACAGCGATCCGGCGACCTGGGACGGCGACATCGACCTCAACTTCAAGAGCAACCTGCGCATGACCCAGGCGGTTCTGCCCGGCATGATCGGGCGCAAGGGCGGTCGGATCGTCAACATCGGCTCCACGGCGGGCATCGTCGGCGACTATCAGCTATCGCTCTATTCGGCGATGAAGGCGGCGGTCCACGGCTTCAGCGTAGTCCTGGCCAAGGAGGTCGCCCAGCATGGGATCACCGTCAACGCGGTGGCGCCCTATGCGACCTTCGCAACCGATCCCGCCGCCTACAGCAAGGGCAGCCGGTTCCACCCCGACAGCGACTTCCTCGCCAGGTCGGCGGCCGGGCAGACCGATTACGACAAGAAAATGCGCCGCCGCGTGGTCCCCGGCGCGCGCGAGTTCGCCAAGCCCGAGGAGATCGCAGCCGCCGTGCTCTACCTTGCCTCGGATCGCGCCGAATACGTCACCGGGCAGGTTCTGAGCGTCAACGGCGGGGCCTTGCTCTAAAGCTGGACCCGCACCGCCGACGGCCCGGCCCGGCCGTCGGCATCGGGGTTGAGCTGCAGGAACTGCCAGTTGAGCACGGTCGCGAACAGGATCCACGCGAGATAGGGCGCGAGCAGGAAGGCCGCGCGGGGCCGGACGCGGTAAAAGGCGACGACCGTAATCATCACGGCGACATCGAGCACGACGAGCAACAGCAACGCCGCCGAAATCTGGTGCGCGGCGAAGAACAGCGGCGACCAGGCCAGATTGAGCAGAAGCTGGACCACGAAGGCCGCGATCGCGAATCCGCGATGCCGGGCGCCCCGCGCGGTCACGACCGTCACCACGGCCAGGGCCATCATGATGTAGAGAATGGTCCAGACGATTCCGAAAGCCGCGGGCGGAGGATAGAGGCCCGGTTTCGCCAGACCGTCGAACCAGGGATTGCCCGGCCCGCTCCCCCCGATCGCGCCGGACAGGAAGCCCAGCAGAACGATACCGGGAACGAGAAACAGCGCCCAGCGCAGGAAAGCCGCGCGTAGCTGGCCGGACGAAGCAAGCTCACTCATTGCTAGGACGGAACCTCGATTCGGGGGGATTCGCTTAAGTAGTATTGGCGAGCAAACCGCTCATGGCAAATCACGCCCTTCTCGTCGCAGCGATGAGGAATTCGACGTTGCCTTCGGGGCCGGTGATCGGGCTCGTCACGATGCCGTCCACGGTCCAGCCTTCGCCTTCCAGCCAATCGCGCACCTCGCCGCATACGCGCTCATGCAAGGCGGAGTCGCGAACCACGCCGCCCTTGCCGACCTCTCCCTTGCCGACCTCGAACTGGGGCTTGATCAGGGCGACAAGGCGGCAGTTCGGTTCCGCGAGTTTCAGCGGCGTTTCCAATACCTTGCGGAGCGAAATGAAACTGGCGTCGCAAACCACCCAGTCGCAGGGCAGCGAGATCATGGCCGGCGTCAGAACGCGCGCGCTGGTCTGCTCCAGCACCGTGACCCGCGGGTCCTGGCGCAGCTTCCAGGCAAGCTGGTTGGTGCCCGAATCGACCGCGAAGACATGCGCGGCGCCGCGACTCAACAGCACATCGGTGAACCCGCCCGTCGAACTGCCGATATCCATCGCCACGACACCGGACGGGTCCAGAGCGAAGTGATCCAGCGCATGGGCGAGCTTGATGCCCCCTCGGGACACCCAGGGATGGTCGCGCCCCCGAACCTCGAGCGCGGCATCCTGTGCGATCTGCTGCCCCGGCTTGGCGACCTTCGCCTCTCCGCTGAACACGACGCCGGCCAGGACCAGGGCCTGCGCCCGGGTGCGGCTTTCGGCCAGCCCGCGATCGACCAGCAACTGATCGACGCGAGACTTTGCGGCAGGACGTGGTCGGGAGGAGGAATTCACCGCATGCTCGGGGTTGTGGTTGGCAGCGCCTGATTCCATACCGCCCGGATGAAGGCAAATCGCCCCCTTTCGCTCCGCGGCCTGACCGCCGCTGCGGCTCTGACCGTGCTGGTCGCCTCGTGCTCCACGCCGCCGCCTCCACCGCCGCGCCCGGCCCCCCGGCCGCAGCCGACCTATACGCCGCCACCGCCTCCGCCGGTAACGCGCCCGCCGGCCGATTGGCGCGATGCGCCCTATACGCCTGGAACCTGGCGCTGGAGCCGAAACGGCGGGGCATCCTCGGCGCGCTACGCCGAAGGACCGAACGGCGCCGCGCTCGAGTTCCGCTGCGACCGGCAGAACGGCGTCGTCCTCCTGATCCGTGAGGGTGAGGCGCGCGGTTCGGTTCCGATGGTCGTGACCACCACATCCACGTCCCGTCCGCTGACGGCCCGGCCGCTCAACGGTGCGCTCGTCGTCTCGCTGCCGGCGCGGGACGCCCTGCTCGATGCGATCATCTTCAGCCGTGGCCGCTTCGCCGTGGAGGCGCGGGGCTTCGCACCGATCTACGCGCCCACCTGGCCCGAGATCGCCCGAGTCGTCGAAGACTGCCGGTAAGGGGAATTTCCAGTCGGGGATAACCGGCCGGAAGTGCTGATACTGACGGGAAAATATTTGATTGCAAGTCTTGTTGTGCAGTGCCGAATGACCCAGATTATCGGGCAAGGCCGGCGCGGCTGAGAAGCCAGACCGGTCTAGCCGGCCCCCTTTACGGGGAACGGCTCTGGCTCAACAGCGCGAAAGGAGGTGATCCGATGTCTCATGGTCCAGCAGAGAGGTCGGCAATTTCCGTCGCGGAGCATTATCGCTGAGCATTTC
>CAZFPW010000092.1:2795-9548 GCA_964520765.1 uncultured Novosphingobium sp. | reverse complement strand
CCCACGATCGGGTGGCGCACCACGTCCGAGGCGTCGAAGCGGGTCACGGCGATCCCCTCGATGCCCTCCAGCCGCCGCACCGCGTCGGCCAGGCCCGATTGCGAAGCGCCGCCCGGAATGTCGACTTGGTGGGGGTCGCCGCAGATCACCATCCGGCTGTTCTGGCCGAAGCGGGTGAGGAACATCTTCATCTGCGCCGGGGTGGTGTTCTGCGCCTCGTCCAGGATCACGAAGGCGTCGGCCAGGGTGCGGCCGCGCATGAAGGCGATCGGGGCGATCTCGATCTCGCCGCTGGCGATGCGCCGCTCGACCTGCTCGGGCGGCATGCAATCGTTGAGCGCGTCGTAGAGCGGGCGGAGATAGGGATCGACCTTCTCCTTCATGTCGCCGGGCAGGAAGCCCAGCCGCTCCCCGGCCTCGACCGCCGGGCGCGAGAGGATCAGGCGCTGGACCGAGCCGGAGATGAGCTGGCTCACCGCCTGGGCCACCGCCACATAGGTCTTGCCGGTGCCCGCCGGGCCGAGCGCGAAAATGATGTCGCGGCTGGCCAGCGCGCGCATATATTCGATCTGCGTCGCGGAGCGCGGCACGATCGTTTTCTTGCGCGTGCGGATCATGATCGGCGGCGCGCCGACCTCGCCCGCGATGATCCCCTCCAGCGTCGGTTCGGCCGACATGGCGACGAGCGAATCGATCGCCCCGGCGTCCAGCTCCTGGCCGGCCTGGAGGCGGTTGTGCATGCCCTTCAGCACCTCGCGGGCGCGGGTCACGGCTTCCTCGCCGCCCTCGATCTGGATGCGGTTGCCGCGGGCGGAGATGAACACGCCGAGCCGGTTCTCGAGCTGGACGAGGTTCGCGTCGAACTGCCCGAACAGGGCGCCGAGGACCGCAGGCTCTTCGAATTCCAGCTCCGCGCGGGCGCGGCGGGAGGATTCGGGACGAAATTGCGCCACGTCGTGGGGGCGTGCGGATTTGCGGGCCATGCGCTCCTTTCGGGTGGGAGGCCGGCTTGGCCCCTGACCGAGTCGGAAGATAGGCCGGGCATAGGCCAGCGCAAGGACGCAGCGCGCGCGCCGCGGTGGAAAACTGGGGCGGGCGGCCCGCCTAAGCGATGACGGGCGCGAGCAGCTTGGCGTGGACGGAGTTGGGGCCAGCCTCGACCAGCTCGACCTCCAGGAGATCGCCGATCCGCGCCTCCCCTTCGAAATGGACCGATTGCAGCCAGGGCGACTTGCCGAGCCACTGCCCCTCGCGGCGGCCGCGGCGCTCGACCAGCACCTCGCAGCGCCGCCCCACCGAGCCCCGGTTGAAGGCCAGGCTGCTGCGCTGGAGCGCGGCCTGGAGCCGCTGGAGCCGCTCGTCCATCACCTCGGGCGCGACCTGGCCGTCCATGCCGGCGGCCGGCGTGCCGGGGCGGGGGCTGTACTTGAAGCTGAAGGCCTGGGCATAGCCGACCGCCTCGACCAGGGCGAGCGTCTCGGCGAACTCGGCCTCGGTCTCGCCGGGGAAGCCGACGATGAAATCGCCCGACAGCGCGATGTCCGGCCGCGTCGCGCGGACCCGGTCGAGCAGCTTCAGATAGCTCTCCGTGGTGTGGGTGCGGTTCATCGCCTTGAGCACCCGGTCGCTCCCGGCCTGGACCGGCAGGTGGAGGAAGGGCATCAGCTTGTCGATCTCGGCATGGGCGGCGATAAGGTCGTCGTCCATGTCGTTGGGGTGGCTGGTCGTGTACCGGATGCGGCGCAAGGGTCGCATACTGGCTGCCGCGCGAATCAGTCCGGCCAGACCGATCGGGCGGCCCTTGGCGTCCTCGCCCGTCCAGGCGTTGACATTCTGGCCGAGCAGGGTGATCTCCTTCGCCCCGGCTTCGACCAGTCTCTCCGCTTCATCGATCAGATCGCTGAAAGGACGCGATATTTCAGCGCCGCGCGTATAGGGCACGACGCAATAGGTGCAGAACTTGTCGCAGCCTTCCTGGACGGTCAGGAAGGCGCTCGCGCCCGAGCGGCGGCGTTTGGGCAGGGCGGCGAACTTGGTCGCTGCCGGCATGTCCGTATCGGTCACCCGCCGCCCGTCCTGCGCCTCGCGCAGCATCTCCGGCAGGCGGTGATAGGCTTGGGGGCCGACCACCATCTTCACCGCCGGAGCGCGGGCCATGATCTCCTCGCCCTCGGCCTGGGCGACGCAGCCGGCGACCGCGATCAGCGGGCTGGAGCCGTCCTCGCGGCGCAGTCGGCCGATGTCGGAATAGACCTTTTCCGCCGCTTTTTCACGGATATGGCAGGTGTTGAGCACAACCAGATCGGCCTCGGCCCCATCCTCCGCCGCGCGCATTCCCTCGGCGCCGAGCAGTTCGGCCATCCGCTCGCCGTCATAGACGTTCATCTGGCAGCCGAAGCTCTTGACCCGGTAGGTCTGGGGAGGCGGGGTTGCTGGCATGACCGGCCCGTTACGCGAAAACCCGGCGGAGTTGAAGGGACTCGTAATCCGCCCTCAACCTTCCCCCGGAAGCGCCGCCTTGATCGCCGCCTGGGCCGCCGCGGCGATGGTCTTGCGGTTTGCCAGCGCCTCGCCCTCCAGCGGGGGAAGGAAATGCACCGTCAGGGACACCGGCCTCGAACTGGCCAGGATTCGCAGGAAATTCGCCAGGCCGGGCTCTTCCCCGACCCAGGCGATGCTGGCGGCGTCGGGGCCGTAGTCGAGCAGGACGGGCTGGACCGCGATGCCGGGCGGGGGCGGGTCGAACGCGGAAAGGAGCGAGGACTTGAACGGAAGCAGGTCGGTGCCGTCGCTGGTCGTGCCCTCGGGAAAGATCGTCAGCGCGCCGGTCTCGCGGATCGCCTCGCGGACCTGCTCGACCTGGCGGTGCACGCTGGCGCGGTCATGGCGGGCGATGAACACGGTGTCGTTCAGTGAGCAGAGCCAGCGCAGCACGGGAATTCCCGCCAGGCCGTCATGCGCCACGAAGGCCGTGCCGCTGGTGCGGGCGAGCGCGACGATGTCGATCCAGGAGACGTGGTTGGCCAGGAGGAACGCGCCCTTGCCTGACCGCTGCCCGACGATCCGCACTTCGGTTCCGGCGAGCCAGCAGACTCCGCCGAGAAACCATCGCGGCCACGGGCTATGCCGCGCTCCCAACGGACGCAGGCCGTGGCGCCAGACGTAGTGCAGCGGGATGCAGGCTGCGAGCCACGAGGCCATTGCGCCGAGCCGGACGGCGACCCGGGCCTTGCCTAGCGGAGATAGATCGGCGCCGGGCATCGGCCCCTCGGGGAATCAGTCCTTGCGCTCAAGCTTGACGCCGAACAGCTCCATGCGGTGGTCGACGAGCCTGTAGCCGAGCTTTTCGGCGATCTGGCGCTGGAGGGCTTCCAGCTCGGGATCGACGAATTCGATGACCTTGCCGGTCTCCACGTCGATCATGTGATCGTGATGCGCCTCGGGCGCGGCCTCGTACCGGGCGCGGCCATCGCCGAAGTCGTGCCGGTCGAGGATGCCGGCCTCCTCGAACAGGCGGACGGTGCGATAGACCGTCGCGATCGAGATGCCCTTGTCGATCGCGGAGGCGCGCTGATGCAGCTCGTCGACATCGGGGTGGTCGTCCGCCTCCGATAGCACGCGCGCGATCACGCGACGCTGTTCGGTGATCCGCAGGCCGCGCTGCTGGCACAGGGCTTCGATGTCGATAGGCTGGTGCACGTCAAATCCCAAAAGAAATCGCCGCCCCGGATATTAGACCGGTGCGGCGATTCTGCAACCAGTCGGAAGGACTTATGCCTTGGGCTTGCGGCCGCGGCGGGCGCCGGGCTTGCGGCCGAGGCCGATTTTCTTCGCAAGCTCGCGCCGTTTCTCGGCATAGTTCGGGGCGACCATCGGATAGTCGGCGGGAAGATTCCAGCGCGCGCGGTACTGTTCCGGGGTCATGTTGTAGTGCGTCATCAGGTGGCGCTTGAGCATCTTGAGCTTCTTGCCGTCCTCGAGACAGACGATGTGATCGGGCTTGACCGAGGCGCGGATCGAGACGGCGGGCTCCGGCGGGGCCTCGACAGCCGGGGCAGGGGCGCCCAGGCCGGCAAGCGCGCCGTAAACGTTGTTGATCAGGACGGAAAGCTCGTCCACCGCCACGCTATTGTTGCTGACATGCGCGGCGACGATGTCAGAAGTAAGCGTGATTAGTGTTTCGTTGTGGTCGCTTTGATTTTCCATGGCTCGGCCCTTTGTTGGCGGCGGACTTGCGCGCATCCGCTTGCTACCTGCTTGCGTGCGGCGGTAATCGGCAATTAATCCATTGCGGACCATTTACAAGGTAAAAGCGGGCGCAGCCGATCGATTTTTTGCCTGTATGAGTCAGAATATCAGTAAACTGACCTATCTGCCTAGAGAGAACAGCGAAAGGTGATGGCGTCGATCCGTAGCCCTGACGTAGTTCGGTAGTAGTTCGGCCGTTCCCCGACAGGTTGGAATCCATGGCTTCGATAGAGGTTTTCGGCCGGATTGCCGCGTCGCATCTCAAGATGGATCTGCACGACGCCGCGAGCGCGGGCGTCATGGAACAAGCGTTCGAGCATCTTGGTGCCGACGCCCCGCCGCCGAAATTCGGGCGACACGGCAAATAACAGCAACTCTTCTTCATCGAGCGTCGTGCGCGATAGAGTAAATCCTGCCGCCGGCTCAGCATCGATGGGCTGCCGACCGTCCGATCCCAGCAGGATTACGTGGCAATTGCCGGAAAGCAGCGCCCCTTCGACCTGATTGCGGTTCCATGCCTCGCCGTATTCCGGATCGAAGGCGGCGGCCATGACCGCCATGATCCGGTCGACGTCGTCGATCATCGCGCGGCGCCGGGCAAGGAGGCGCCGGGCAGGCGGGCGTCGGGCGCGCGGCCGTAGAGCGGCGCGGGATCGGCGCGGAAATGGCTGTTGGGGAGCAGGTGGAGCTGGCGGGCGTCGGGCCAGATCGGCAGCGCCTCGCCACGTCCGCGCGCCGCGACCAGGGCTTCGGCCTGGCTGCCGGCGACAAGGGCCTCATCCATCGCCGCGACGGCGGCTTCCGGTCGCAGCGAAGCCAGGCCGCGCCGGCTCGTGCCGTCGGCGGCGAATCCTTCGACGAACCATTCGCCATGCCCGCCGGTCATCGCCACGGCGACCGGCTCGTTCCGCCCTTGCCCTGCCATGGCGGCGACCAGCGCCAGGGTGGGATAGCCGACCAGCTCGGCCCGCCAGGCCAGCGCGAGCCCCTTCGCCGCGGCCAGGCCGACGCGCACGCCGGTGAAGCTGCCGGGCCCCAGGGCCACGGCGATCCGGTCCGCGCGGCCCTTGCCCGGCAGACCGGCGATCATGGGCACGAGCTGTTCGGCATGGCCACGCCCGAGCAGGCGGAATTCCCCGGCGATCAGGCGGTCATCGTCGAACAAGGCGACCGAACAGGCCTCGGTCGCGCTGTCGATCGCCAGGGTCAGCACGCGTCAGACGATCTGGTTGAAGCGCTCGAACTCAGGGCGCGGCAGCCGTTCGAAGATCGTGGCGGGGTCGCCGTAGCCAAGCGTCGAGATCAGGTTGGACCGCACATTGGGCGTGTCCGCGAAGAATTCGCGGTCCACCGCCGCGTTGTCGAAGCCCGACATCGGCCCGGTATCCAGGCCCAGCGCGCGCGCCGCCAGGATGAAATAGCCGGCCTGGAGCGAGGAGTTGCGCATCGCCACCAGTTCCCGGCCCGCAAGGTCGGAGAAGACCTCCTTCATGCCGGGCTTGTGCGGAAACAGCCAGGGCAGGTTCTCGTGGAAGTCGATGTCCATGCCGATGATCGCGGTGACCGGCGCCTTGCGGATTTTCTCGGCATTGCTGCCGGAGGACAGGGCGGCGAGACGTTCCTTGGCGTCTTGCGAGACGCACCAGACGATCCGGGCGGGGAGGATATTGGCCGAAGTGGGACCGAACTTCATCAGGTCCCAGATCGCGCGGAGCTGTTCGGGCGTGACCGGCCTGTCGAGATAGCCGTTATAGGTGCGAGCCGTGCGGAACAGGACGTCGAGCGCGGCGTCGTCCAACGGCTGCTTGAACGCTTCCGGCATCAGGCGGCCCGAACCTCGGTAACCTCGGGCACGTAATACTTCAGCAGGCCTTCGATCCCTTGCTTGAGCGTCGCCGAGGATGATGGGCAGCCCGCGCAGGCGCCCTGCATCGTCAGATAGACCACACCCTCGCGGAAGCCGCGATAGACGATGTCGCCGCCATCGTTGGCGACGGCCGGGCGCACCCGCGTCTCGATGATGTCCTTGATCTGGTCGACGATGTCGGCGTCGGCGGGATCGTCTCCGCCGAAGATGTTGACGGCGTCATCCTCGGCCGGGACGGCGATGCCGTTGCCGGCGAACAGCGGCGCGCCGCTGGCGAAATGGTCGAGCAGTAGCGATACGACCTGCGGCTTCAACTGGCTCCAATCGACCCCTTCGCCCGCCGTGACCGAGATGAAATCGCGTCCGAAGAAGACGCCGGTGACATCGCCCAGGGAAAACAGCGCCTCGGCCAGAGGGGAGGCCGCGGCCTGCTCCTCGTCGGTGAACTCGCGCGTGCCGGCGGCCATGACCTGTTCGCCCGGCAGGAACTTGAGCGTCGCGGGGTTCGGCGTGGTTTCGGTTTCGATGAACATGATGCTGCGCATGTAGGATATGCGGGGGAAGGGTCAAGGGCGCGCGGCGGCGGAGTCCTGCGTTCCGGGCTAGTTCCGCGCCACCAGGCAGGAGAAGCCCGCCGC
>CAZFPW010000092.1:0-2695 GCA_964520765.1 uncultured Novosphingobium sp. | reverse complement strand
ACGGCCGCGGCATCGGAAGCCGTCGCGGCGGCGCTGCTCGGCGCGCGGGATGGCGCGGCGGCTGTGGGCGAAGCGGTATCCGGCACCGTGCTGCCAAGATCGGCCGCGGCCAGTTCCCGGGCGCGTGTCGCCTCAGCCTGGCTGGCCAGTTCCCGGGCCAGGCCCGCGGCCTGCTGGCGCTGATTGAGCGGAATATGGCTGTCCATCTGGCTGAGCGCGGAGCGCGCCTGCTCGATCCCCGCCTGTTGCGCCAGGCTGGTCAGGGCATAGGCCCGGACCCAGTCCTTGGGCACGTTGTCTCCATTGAAGTGCGCGACGCCGAGGAGGTATTGCGCGCGCGGTTCGCCGCGATCAGCGGCGGCGCGGACGTAGGGCAGGGCCTTCGCCCGCTCGCCGCGCTGGAACAGCAGCAGGCCGTACATGTCGGAAGCCTGGATATGGCCGCGCTCCGCCGCCTTGCCGAACAGGTCTTCGGCCTTGCGCAGGTCGGCCTGGACGCCCCGGCCCAGCTTGTAGGCCTGGCCCAGGTTGAACTGCGCATCGGGATCGCCCTTGTCGGCCGGTCCCTGCCATTCGCGCACCGCGCCCGGATAGTCCCCGCGCGCCCAGGCGTCGACGCCGGCCTTGACGTCGGCGAGGGCGGCTCCGGCCGGCAGAAGCGCCGCCGCCGCGACCGTCACCGAAATCCAAAGGCTGCGCTTCATCATGATCCGTTCCCTGCTGTCGCCGCCGAAATCCGGCCGCGAGCTTGCCCTAAGCCCCGCGGACATAGCCTAAGCCGCTCGCCATATGGTTAGTTGGCATAGTAAATGATGCCTTAGCAAAGGCTTTATGGACCTCCCCGAGTAGTCCTCGGCGTACTGTCCGCCATATTAACCCGATATTAGGAACGATCTGCGATCCCCCCGGCAATTGGATTTGGATTTATCGCTTCAGGGGGGAATTGCGTTGCGCGTTCTGGCTTTGGCTTCTCAGAAGGGGGGATCGGGCAAGACCACCTTGTCCGGGCATCTCGCCGTCCAGGCACAGCGCGCGGGCTCCGGCCCGGTCGTGCTGATCGACATCGACCCGCAGGGCTCGCTCGCCGACTGGTGGAACGAGCGCGAGGACGAGTTTCCCGCGTTCGCCCAGACCACGGTCGCCCGGCTCGCCAGCGATCTCCAGGTCCTACGCCAGCAGGGTTTCCGCCTGGCGGTGATCGATACTCCACCGGCGATCACCATGGCGATCCAGTCGGTGATCTCGGTCGCCGAGCTGATCGTCGTGCCGACCCGCCCGAGCCCGCATGACCTGCGCGCCGTGGGCGCCACGGTCGACCTGTGCGAGCGCGCCGGCAAGCCGCTGATCTTCGTGGTCAACGGCGCCACGCCCAAGGCCAAGATCACCAGCGAGGCCGCCGTCGCCCTGTCGCAGCACGGCACGGTCGCGCCGGTGACGCTGCATCACCGCACGGACTTCGCCGCCTCGATGATCGACGGCCGCACGGTCATGGAGATCGATCCCAACGGCCGTTCCTCGCAAGAGGTCGTTGCCTTGTGGAACTATATCTCGGATCGGCTCGAGAAGAACTTCCGCCGCACCGTCTTCGCTGCGCCGAACGCCGTCTCGATCCTGCCCGGCGCGAACCGCCCGGCCGGCGGTTTCGGCCGCCGCGTCGCCGGCTCCTGAAGCGGGAGCGCGGACGATGAGCGAACCCAAGCCTCTCGCTTCCCTCTCGCCGACGCTGCTCGCCCGCAAGGGTGGGGCGAAGCCGGCGATGCGCCCGCAGTTGCACTATCCCGATTCGCTGGCTCGCACCGCTTCGCTCGAGGACGACCTCGGCTGGAACGACATGGGCGATGAAAGCCCCGCCGCGATCGAGTCGGCTGCACCTGCCGTTCCCGCCGAGATCGTGCCGATCAAGGCCAAGGTCGAGCTGCCGGTCGAGCCGGTGAAGCCCGCCGTGGTCCGGCATCAGGAGGAGATCGCCCGCCAGGTGATCGCCCCCGCGCCGGCCGAGACGACTGCCAAGCGGCAGCCTGCAAAACCGCGGCGTTCCGCGCTGGAGGCCGGCCGCCGCGCCGCCTTTACGCTGCGCCTGGATGCCGAGCGCCACCTCAAGCTGCGCCTCGCCTGCACGATCCGCAACCGGAGCGCCCAGCAGCTCGTGACCGAGGCGCTTGACCAGCTGATCGAAGATCTGCCCGACCTTGCCACGCTCGCGGCGCAAGTCGCGGAGCGGCGCTGAAGAATGCCTGGAAGGAACCTGAGATGAAGAGCAAGAGCCTGCGCCCGATGGCCTTCCGTTTCGCGGTCGGCTCCGTGCTCGGCGCCGCGCTGCTGGCCGGCACCGCCTATGGCGATGCGCGCGCCAAGGCGGCCGGAGACGATGAGACCGCCGAGCTGAAGCGCTCGGACGAACGGGCCGTCGCCAAGGCCGAAGAGGCTGTCGCCAAGGCTCCGCAGGATGCCGAGGCGCGCGCCGCGCTGGGCCAGGCCTATCTGCGCGCGGGCCGGTTCGGCTCGGCCACCGCGGCCTTCACCGACGCCAAGGCGCTGGGCGACAATGGCGCCCGCACCTCGCTCGGCCTGGCGCTGGCCAATGTCGCGCGCGGCAACAATGGGGAGGCCGTGGCCATCCTCGACAGCGCGCGCGACGGTATTCCGGCCGGCGACCTCGGCCTTGCCCTGGCCCTGGCCGGCGAGACCGGCCGCG
>CAZFPW010000091.1:0-9587 GCA_964520765.1 uncultured Novosphingobium sp. | reverse complement strand
CACGTTTGAATTCGGCGGGAATCCCGCATAGGGCGCGAACCAATGGACCATTTCGAACTCAAGAACGGCGTGCTCCACGCCGAGGACGTGCCGCTGACCGCGATCGCGGAGGCCGTGGGCACGCCCGTCTACGTCTATTCGCGCGCCACGCTGGAGCGGCACGTGGACGTGTTCGCCCAGGCCCTGGCCGGCCTCGACGATCCGCTGATCGCCTATTCGGTCAAGGCCAATCCCAACGCGGCGCTGCTGGCCACGCTGGCGCGCAAGGGGGTGGGGGCCGATGTGGTCTCGGCCGGCGAGCTGCTGCGCGCCGTCGCCGCCGGCATTCCGGCCGGCAAGATCGTCTTCTCCGGCGTCGGCAAGACCGCCGAGGAAATGCGCATCGCGCTCGATCATGACATCTACCAGTTCAACGTCGAGAGCGAGCAGGAGGCGGAGATGCTGTCCGCCGTGGCGACCGCCATGGGCAAGGTCGCCGCAATCGCCTTTCGCATCAATCCCGATGTCGATGCCAGGACCCACGCCAAGATCTCCACCGGCAAGGCGGAGAACAAGTTCGGCATCCCCTATGACAATGCCCTGGCGGCCTATGCCCTGGCGGCGGGGCTGCCGGGCCTGCGGATCCAGGGCGTCGACGTTCATATCGGCAGCCAGCTCACCGATCTTGCCCCGTTCGAGGCGGCCTTCGTCCGGCTGGGCGAGCTGATCCGCGAGCTGCGCACGGCCGGCCACCCGATCGCCACGGCGGACCTCGGGGGCGGCCTCGGCGTGCCCTACGATCCGGCCGAGCCCCTGCCGCCGAGCCCGGCCGAATACGGCGCGATGATCGCGCGCGTGACGGCGGGCTGGGACGTGCGCCTGCTGTTCGAGCCCGGCCGCGTCATCGCCGGCAATGCCGGAGTCCTGCTGAGCCAGGTGATCCGCGTGAAGCAGGGCGCGACCCAGCCTTTCGTGATCGTCGATGCGGCGATGAACGACCTGGTCCGCCCGGCCATGTACGAAGCCTGGCACGACATCCGGCCCGTCCGCCCGCGCAATCGCCATTTCACCGCCAGCGTGGTCGGCCCGATCTGCGAGACGGGGGACACCTTCGCCACGGACCGCGAGATGGACGCGGTCGAGGCGGGCGACCTGCTCGTCTTCGCGACGGCCGGCGCCTACGGCGCGAACATGGCGACCAACTACAACAGCCGCCCGCTGGTGCCCGAGGTGCTGGTGTCCGGCGACAAATGGGCCGTGGTCCGCGCCCGCCCGCCGATCGAGGCGCTGATCGCGGCGGACAGCATTCCCGACTGGGTAAGATGATCGCCAGCCTCCCGCTCTTCCATCGCGTGACCGGCCGCCCGGTGATCGTGCTGGGCGAGGGGGAGGGCGCCGCGGCCAAGCGCCGGCTGGTGGAGCGGGCCGGGGGGATCGTCGTCGCCACGGAGGACGATCCCGACGCCCGCATCGCCTTCGTCGCCTTGCCCGAGCCGGAGGAAGCGGCGGCGCGCCTGCGCGCGCGGGGCCTGCTCGTCAACGTGCCCGACCGGCCCGACCTGTGCGACTTCACCGTGCCCAGCCTGCTCGACCGATCGCCCGTCCTGATCGCGATCGGGACGGGGGGCGCCTCGGCCGGATTGGCCAAGGCGCTGCGGCTTCGGCTGGAGCGGCTCCTGCCCGGCTCGCTGGGCGCGCTTGCCGCCGCCCTGGCTGCCGCGCGCGGCAAGATGGTCGCCCACTGGCCGACCCCGCGCGACCGCCGCCACGCCCTCGACGCCGCCCTGGCCGAGGGCGGACCACTCGATCCGCTGCGTGATGGCGACGCCGCGCAGCGAGTTGAGGATTGGTTGAATAAGGCCCCGCAACATCTTGTGGAAAATACGGAAATCGTCCTGACTTCAGACGATTTCGAGGATCTCACCCTCCGCCAGGCCCGCCTCCTCGGCTCAGCCGACCTGATCGCCGCCGAACCCGGCGTCCCCCCCGCCATCCTGGACCGCGCCCGAGCCGATTCCGCCCGCCTGACGATCCCCGCCGGCGCGCCCGCTCCGGCGGCGGAAGGCCTGGTCGTGACGCTCCGCCGGCCGTCCTAGAGCACCCCGCCGGCCAGGGCGTCGATCGCCCCTTGGAGGATCACGGCGGCGGCCGCCGAATCGATCCGCTCGGCCCGTTTCGCGCGGCTCATGTCCTGGTCGAGCAGCCCGCGCTCCGCGCCGACGGTGGACCAGCGCTCGTCCCACAGCAGGATCGGCAGGCCCAGAACCGCGAGATTGCGGGCATAGGCGCGGCTCGACTGGACGCGCGGCCCCGCCGTCCCGTCCATGTTCAGCGGCAGGCCGATGACGATGCCCTTGATCGCCCGCTCGCGGATCAGCGCGTCGAGCGCGGCCTTGTCCGCGCCGAACTTCCCACGCTTCAGCGTCTTGCCCGGCGAGGCGAAGCGCCAGCCCGCGTCGGCGAAGGCCGTGCCGATCGTCTGGGTGCCGAGATCGAGCCCCAGCAGCGCCCCGCCGCCGGGCAGGGCGCTGCGGAAATCCGCTGCGTTTTCAACGACTAGGCCGGCTTCCATGCCTGCACCCTGCGCGCGAAATCGGCCCGCAGGTTCGCCCAGAACAGCGGGATGTCGTAGATGTGGTAGTTGTTCCCAGGCAGCACATAGGGCCCGAGATCGGGCGCCTCGCCAACCGAGAGGAAGCCGTCCGCCCGGCACGCCGCGGGCACTCCGCCGGCGATCAGGGTGGCCGATGCGTTGTCCTTGTCGGGCTTGAGCGTGCCGAGGTTCGCGCTGGCCGGCGCGGACCCGCCGATCCCGCCGGTCAGCGGGTTGGAGCAAAGGAAGGCGCTGCCGCCGGGCGACTTGCCGTCCAGCGCGGGGCGGCGGGCATAGGCGGCCAGGGTCATCGCCGGGTCGGCCGGCTCGCCATAGGACAGCCAGGACACGACGCAGCCGGCCTGATCCGGGGCGGCGCAGGCAGGCAGGCCCATCGCCGGCAGGTCGTGCTCCAGCGAGACCGGCCAGCCGACCGCATAGACCGCCGCGATCCGCCGTGCGAGCGGCGTTCCGGCAATCCGATCCTTGAGCAGGCGGCGCAGGTGATAGGCCCCCTGGCTATGGCCGGCGAGGACGATCGGCTGGTCGGCGGGAGCGGCGGCGAGGAAGCTGTCGAACGCCGCGGCCACGTCGCCATAGGCAAGGTCGAGCGCCTGGAGCGCCTCGGGCTTGTCGCTCAGGAACGCGCCGAAGGTCGCCTGGCGATAGCGCGGCGCCCAGAGCTGAGCCGCGCCGTTGAACGGGCTGGCCAGGCCGCGCGCGAAGGTGTCGGCGAGATCGCGGGAGGGCTTGTCGTCGAGCGGGCCGTTCCAACTGGCCTTGTCGATGTAGCTCGTCGGCAGCACGAAGAAGACCGCCGCCTCGACCGGCTCCGCCGCCACGCCCTGCGGCAGCCAGCGCGCGGGATCGGACGCGCTCTTGTCCGGGCGCGAGACCCACATGGCGGCATCGGCGTAGCGATCCACACCGAGCGGCGCCTGCTGCTCGAACGCCTCGTCCGGCACCAGGGCCAGCTCGGTCAGCTTGTCCGGCCACATCCGCAGCGCGAACAGGGCGGCGATCACCAGGACGGCGATAATGGCGATGAAATAGAGGAACTTGCGAGCCATCTGTCAGGTGGTTTCCAATATGTCGTGCTTGGCCGATTGGCGTTCGAGCGCGATCTTGAGCAGCGCTACCAGCGGGTCGGCCAGGGCCAGGCCGAGGATGCCGAACAGCGCCCCCATGATGAGCTGCGCGCCGAGCACCAGGGCGGGGGCGAGGTCCACGGTCTTCTTGGCGACCATCGGCACGATGATGTTGCCGTCCACGGTCTGGACCACGATGTAGACGACGATGCAGTACAGCCCCATGTCGGTGCCGCCCGAGAAGCCGACCATGATCATCAGCGCGCCCGAGATCGGGGCGCCGATATTGGGCAGGAAGGCCAGCATGCCGGTCAGCAGGCCCAGCAGCGCGGCCATCGGCACGCCGTAGAGCGACAGCAGGATCCAGGTGGCCACGCCCTCGATGGCCATGCCGAGCAGCCGGCCGGCCAGCAGGCGGCGCAGCGACCGGCCCATCAGGGTGACGGTCTCGTGAAAATAGGAGCGGCTGTCGACCGGTAGCATCCAGGCGAGGCCGCGCTGGTAGAGCCGGGGCTCGGCCGCGAAGTAGATTCCCAGCACGAAGATCAGGAACAGCGTGGTGAAGGCGCCGATGATCCCGCCCAGCGCGCTGGTCAGATAGGATACCCCGCCGATCCCTTGCTGGATGTAGCCCTTGACGTCTTCCACCTCGATCACGATGCCGTGGTCGGCTAGCCAGCCGACCACGCGCAGGGCCTGGGATTCGACGATCTTGGGCAGGGCGGCCGCCTGCGTCGCGATCTGGCTTCCCGCGAAATAGGCGACCCAGATCAGGAACGCGGCGGCCAGTAGGAGGACGATGCCGACGCGCCAGGCGCGGGCGATCGGCAGGACGCGGTTGAGCAGGCGCGCGCCGCCGTCGATCATCGCGCCGAAGACCATGCCGCCGAAGATCACCAGGAGGGGCTGGGCCATGAGGATCGCCAGGGCGACGAGCGCGGCGATTCCGATCCAGACCGCGGCCTTGCGCGCTTCCTGCCGCATCAGCGGGTCGGAGATGTCACTGGGGCCTGCCCGCCTGAACGAGGAGCGCCTGACGCGTGCCGGGGGCGGCTTGCCATCCTCCATCGTCTCAGCTCCCGCTTCTGTCGATTTCGGGGCGCAGGCTGCGCCAAGCCCGCTCGCCGCGCAAGGCTCGCCACCAGCTTGCCGGGTTCCACCCCTGCGTGCCGTCCTGCGAGAAGGTGATGAATTCGGCCCGCCCGCCGATGTCGGAGAGCGGCACCGGGCCGCCGAGTCCGCGCTGCCAAAGCGGCGCGCGGCTGTCGACCGAATTGTCGCGGTTGTCGCCCATCAGGAAGACGTGGCCCTCGGGCACCCGGATTTCGCGCATGTGATCGAGCGGCTGGTCCTCGTGATCGACCACCAGATAGGTCGCGCCGTTGGGCAGGGTCTCGCGCAGCGCGGGCAACTCGCAGACGATCCGCCCGGACGGCTTGCGCACGCGCATCCCGCGATAGGAGGCGTCGTTGCAGGGATCGCGCTCGTCGGGGGAGGTGAGGGCGTCGAGCGGCACTTCGATCGGCGGCTCGATCCGCTGCGGCACGCGCTTGCCGTTGAGGATGATCTGGCCGTTGTTCACGGCGATCCGGTCGCCGGGCAGGGCCACGATGCGCTTGATGTAGTCCTCGCGCGTGTTGGGCGGCGAAACGATGACGACATCGCCGTATTCGGGCGTCGCCGGCCAGATCCGCGTCGTGCCGCGCGGAAGGATGTGGAACGAGGCCGAGACCCACGACCAGCCGTAGGGATACTTGCTCACGACCAGGCGGTCGCCGGTCCACAGCGTGGGGACCATCGAGGGGCTGGGGATGTAGAACGGCTTGGCGATCAGGCTGTGGAAGGCGAGGACGCCCAGCAGCATCAGGGCGAAGCCCCGCACTTCCGCGAGCCAATCCACCCGGCGGCGCTTGCTCGCGGTCTTGTCGGCCTTGGCGGGCGACGATTCGGCCGAGGGCGGGGCGGAAGCCTCCGTGGGCTCGGGTTCGCTCACGGCAGCAGGTTCACGACAGGACAATCACAGGGCGCGGGCCTCGATGACGACGAAGGCCTGGGCCCAGGGGTGGTCGTCGGTCAGGGTCAGGTGGACGACGGCCTCGTGTCCCGGCGGGACGAGCATTGCGAGTCGCGCCGCCGCGCCGCCGGTCAGGTGCAGGGTCGGCGCGCCGCTGCGGGCGTTGACCACACCGATGTCCTTCATGAATACACCGGCCTTGAATCCCGTGCCGACCGCCTTGGAGAAGGCCTCCTTGGCAGCGAAGCGCTTGGCATAGGTCCCGGCGCGGGTGAACGGCCGCTTGGCCGCCTTGGCGCGCTCGACCTCGGTGAAGACGCGTAGCTCGAACCGCTCGCCGAAGCGGTCGAGCGAATTCTGGATGCGCTCAATGTTGCAGAGGTCGGAGCCGATGGCGATGATCACGACGGCCCCCACAGGCCGCCCCGGCTCGGAGGCCGGGATGACGAAGGAAGCAAGATCCTCGTCACCGCGCTGAATCCATCAGGTCGCGCATCCGCTTCACGCTCGCCTCCAGGCCGATGAAGATCGCCTCGCCGATCAGGTAGTGGCCGATGTTGAGTTCCGCCAGTTGCGGGATCGCGGCGATCGGGGTGACGTTTTCGTAGGTCAGGCCGTGGCCGGCATGGGGCTCGATCCCGTTCTTGGCCGCGAGGGCGGCCATGTCGGCGACGCGGCGCAGCTCCTCGGCCTGGGCCGCGCCCGTGGCGTGGGCATATTCGCCGGTATGGAACTCGACCACCGGCGCGCCGAGGCGCATGGCGGCTTCGAGCTGGCGGACCTCGGGGGCGATGAACAGGCTGACGCGGATGCCGGCGTCGGTCAGCCGCGCGACGATCGGGGCGAGGCGGTTGTGCTGCCCCGCGGCGTCGAGCCCGCCTTCGGTGGTGCGCTCCTCGCGCCGTTCCGGGACGATGCAGGCGGCATGGGGTTTGTGGCGCAGCGCGATCGCGAGCATCTCGTCCGTCGCGGCCATCTCCAGGTTGAGCGGCAGGCTGGTCGCCTCCTGGATGCGCCGGAGGTCCTCGTCGCGGATGTGGCGGCGATCCTCGCGCAGGTGGGCGGTGATCCCGTCGCCGCCAACCGCCGCGACGATCTCCGCGGCGCGGACCGGGTCGGGATGCTCCCCGCCGCGGGCGTTGCGGATGGTCGCGACGTGGTCGATGTTGACCCCCAGCCTCAACCTTTCGGGACGGCTCCGCCCCGTCACCGGCCGAATCTCATGACTGCGCGCGGCTCCCGGGCTTGATCGCCGGGGTGGCGGCGAGTTCCGGCGGCAGCTCGTCCGGGGCGTAGGTCGGGAAATTGATCGCGATCAGCGGATAGAACGGCACGCCGAGGTCGACGGTGCCGGCCGAGCGGTCGACCAGCGCCGCGGCGGCTACGACCTTGCCGCCGGCCGCCTCGATCGCCTTGATCGCCTCGCGCGAGGAAAGGCCGGTCGTCACCACGTCTTCCACCATCAGCACCTTTTCGCCCGGCTCCAGGCTGAACCCCCGGCGTAGCTCGAAGGTTCCCTCGGGCCGTTCGACGAACATCGCCTCGCGCTCCAGCGCGCGGCCGGTTTCCTGCCCGATGATGATTCCGCCCATCGCCGGCGAGACCACCTTGTCGATCTCCTTGCGCAGGTCGCGCGGCAGCTTGCCGACCAGCGCGATGGCCAGCCGCGCGGCCCGCGCCGGGTCCATCAGGACGCGGGCGCACTGGAGGTAATGCGCGCTATGGCGGCCCGAGGAGAGCAGGAAATGACCTTCGAGCAGCGCCTTGCTCGCGCGGAACTCTGCGAGCACCTCTTCATCGTGCATTGCGGGAACGAACCTCCTGGGAATGGTCGAAACGTGCCGTCTATGGCGGATTCCGGCACTTGGGCAACTGTCTAAAAATATCCCCTAGAGGCGCTTGAGACTGCGGGCAAGCGGGCGTATAGGCCAGCCGGAATCTGGCTCCCACTAAGGCGGGAGGGGGCAGGTTTTCTCCCGCCGCCAATGGAAAGCGAAAGCAATAACATTATGAAATTCGGCGATTTTGTCCGGACCACGGGGCGCAACTTCAAGGCTGTCGGAATGGCCGTCGCGCTGCTCGCGGCGCCGCAGCTCGTTCACGCGCAGAATATCCAGGGCAACGCCCAGGGCGCCCAGGTGCCCGCCGCACCGGCCCCCGTCGCGGGTCCGTCGGCGGCTGGCGCGGTGACGCCGGAGGCCGCGACTGCGGCCGTTCCGGACCAGGTCGCCACGCCCGTGGCGGCCGCTCCGGTCGAGTTGACGGAGGCCGAGAAGGCCCGGACCGCGATCGCGCCGGGCGGCTACACGCCGATGCAGCCGACGCCCGGCGTCGGCATGCCCGAGGATGGCGGCATCCACCTGCAGAAGCAGTTTTCGCCGCTTGGCGAATATGCGCTGTGGATTCACAACGGCGTGCTGATGCCGATCATCGTCGTCATCTCGATCTTCGTCCTGATCCTCCTGCTGTGGGTCATGGTCCGCTATAATCGCCGCGCCAATCCGGTGCCGTCGAAGACCAGCCACAACACGCTGATCGAGGTCGTCTGGACGCTGGTTCCCGTGCTGATCCTGGTCGGCATCGCGATCCCGTCGATCGACCTGCTGGCCAAGCAGTACAAGCCCGCGCCGGCCAAGGCCCTGACGATCAAGGCCACCGGCTATCAGTGGTACTGGGGCTATACCTATCCCGACAACGGCGGGTTCGAAGTGATCTCCAACATGCTGCCCGAGGCGGAGGCGAAGAAGCGGGGCGAACCCAGCCACCTCGCCGCGGACTTCCGCATGGTCGTTCCGGCCGGCGAGGCGATCCGCCTCCAGGTGGTCGGCGCCGACGTGATCCACGCCTTCGCCGTGCCGTCGCTGTGGTTCAAGATCGACGCGGTTCCGGGCCGGATCAACGAGCGCGTGTTCTTCGTCGAGAAGCCGGGCGTCTACTACGGCCAGTGCTCGGAGCTGTGCGGCGCCCGTCACGGCTACATGCCGATCGTGGTCGAGGCCCTGCCGCGCGACAAGTTCAACGCCTGGGTCATGACCCAGGCCGGCGGTAAGATCGACGGCCTGCCCGAAGCCCCCGCCGCTGAGGCTGCCGCCCCCGAGGCCGCCGCTTCCGCCGCGGCCGCTCCGGCTGGCGCGCCTGCCGCCGCCGCTTCGGATGCGGCGCCGGCCGCCACCTCTTCCGCTTCGCCGGCTCCTGCCGCCTAAGCCCGCAAGATCAAGACAAGGCAGACACATGGCTACGACTGCTCCCGACACCTTCCAGGCTCATGGCGACGCGCACGGACATCACGATGCCGACCATAAGCCGGGTTTCTTCGCCCGCTGGTTCATGTCCACCAACCACAAGGACATCGGCACGCTCTATCTGATCTTCGCGATCTTCGCCGGCATCATCGGCGGCGGCATCTCGGGCATGATGCGCGTCGAGCTGGCCGAACCCGGCATCCAGTACCTCGGCATCTTCGCCGAATGGTTCGGGATGAAGAATCCCAGCTTCGACCAGACGCTCCACCTGTGGAACGTGCTGATCACCGCCCACGGCCTGATCATGGTGTTCTTCATGGTCATGCCGGCGATCATCGGCGGCTTCGGCAACTGGTTCGTGCCGATCATGATCGGCGCGCCTGACATGGCCTTCCCGCGGATGAACAACATCTCGTTCTGGCTGACCGTGGCGGGCTTCGCCTCGCTGCTGTGCTCGCTGTTCGTGCCGGGCGGCCCGGGCAACGGCCCCGGCACCGGCTGGACGGTCTATGCCCCGCTGTCGACCTCGGGCTCGCCCGGGCCGGCGGTGGACTTCGCGATCTTCTCGCTCCACCTCGCCGGTGCGGGCTCGATCATGGGCGCGTGCAACTTCATTACCACCATCTTCAACATGCGCGCGCCGGGCATGACCCTGCACAAGATGCCGCTGT
>CAZFPW010000090.1:0-9679 GCA_964520765.1 uncultured Novosphingobium sp. | reverse complement strand
TTGCCGCCGCTGGCAGTCACGATCTCTCGAGCGATAGACAGGCCGAGCCCATGGTTCGTGCCCATCTCGTCGAGCCGGGCGCCGCGTTCGAGCACAACCTCGTGAAGATCATCCGGAATCCCCGGGCCATCGTCGCATATCTCGATCCAAGTGGATTCCGGCGCGGACCCGCTCAGGACTTCGACCGTGCGGGTCGCGTGCCGGGCGGCGTTCTCCAGGATGGCGCCGAGCGCCTCCAGTGCGGGTTCCGTTCCCATCGGCAGCAGGAAACCGTCCGGCACCCGATTGCGGAGAGCGAGGCGCGCACCATCCGGCGTGCGGGCGATGACGGCCAGAAGACGCGCGACAATCGCGGAGGCATCGACGCTCTCGCCTTCGCTGCTGGCGCCGGTTCTGGCCAGCTCCCCCTCGACGGCGGCAGATATGAGCGAAAGGCCCTGCATCATCTCCCGGGACTTCTCGGTCGGCAGGGCTTCGATCTGCAGGCGCAGCGCGGTGATCGGCGTCTTGAGAGCATGCGCCAGGTCGCGCGCGCGCTGCCGGGCGCGGACGATGTCCTGTGCCCGGCGTTCCGCGACCGCGTTGATGGCCTCGGTCAGCGGCCGGATCTCGACCGGATGATCCGCGACCGGGAGACGCGCATCGGCCGCGCCGGACATCGCGACGAGTTCCTTCCTGACCCGGTTCAACGGCCGCAGCCCCATGCGCACCTGCACCCATGCCGCGAGCGCCAGCGTGAACCACAAGGCCGTCAGGAAAATGGCCGTTTCCCTGCCGAACGCGGCGCGGGCCTGGGCAACTGGCCTCCGATCGGACATGACTTCGACCTGCACCTGCGGTCCGTTCGTTCCGAGCCGGACCTGCCGCGTGACGACCAACACCCGCTCCTCGAATACGCCCTTCGCATCGAAAGCGGTCCATCCGGCGGGGATTGCCGCAGGCGGCAGCGGCGGCACGGCGTCCCACAGCGACCGGGAGCGCAGTTCGCCCCCCGGTGCGACAATCCGCCAGTAGAGCCCGCTCGCGGGCCGCAGGAAGCGGGGATCGGAAGGCTGCCGCGCGATCACCGGGCGTTGACTGGCGTCCAGCCTGAGCGCTGCGATCAGCGCAATCCCGTGGCGCTCCAGCTCCGCCTGCAACTGACGCTCGGAATGACGCTCGAACAGCAGGCCGAGCACGGGCCAGGCGACCATCAGCGCAAGGGCGATGGTCACGCCGGCGAACAGCAACAAGCGCAGGTTGAGCGAGCGGTTGAGCGGATTGGCTGGCAGCGCCATCGTCACCCTCCCGTCAGGCAATAGCCGAAGCCCCGCCGCGTTTCGATCACCTCGGCGCCGATCTTGCGCCGCAGCCGGGCCACCAGCGCCTCGATCGCATTGGCTTCGGCGGCATCGACGCCGTGCAGCGTCTCGGCCAACTCGCCCGCGCTCAAGGGACGGCCGCCGCTATGGGCCAGCGCGTGAAGCAATCGATATTCGAGCGGCGAGAGGTTGACCTCGCCGCCATTGACGAGAGCCGTCATCCGGCGGGTGTCGAGCACGAGCGGCCCGAATGTCAGGAGCGCTTCGGCGTGGCCCGCATTGCGCCGGACCAGCGCGCGAACCCGTGCGACGAGTTCCGCCGGCTCGAACGGCTTGGCCAGATAGTCGTCGGCGCCGGCCTCGATGCCTTCGACCTTGTCGAGCCAGGAGCCGCGTGCGGAGAGGATGATGATCGGGAAGATCCGCCCCTCGCAGCGCCAGCGCCTGAGAACGGTCATGCCGTCGAGGCGCGGCAGGCCGAGGTCGAGCACGACCGCATCGTAGTCCTCGTCGCCTCCCATGACCCAGGCGGCTTCCCCGTCCTGCGCATGGGCGACGGTGAAGCCCGCACGGCTGAGCGCCTCCTGGACACCCTTTGCGATAGCTTCATCATCTTCAACCAACAGCAGGCGCATGACTTCAATCTTCTTCGGACTTGCGGATCGTGCCGCTCACCGCGTCGATCTGCGTTTCGATCGAGCGCCCGTCGGCAGTCAGAATGGTTATCTCATATTCGGGGCGGCTGTCCTCGTCGTCCAGTTCCACCTCGATGACCTCGCCGGGCACCCGCGCGCGGACGATCTGGAGAATGCGCGCGAGCGGGAGGAGCGCCGGGCCGGCCGTGGGCAGCGCCTTCGTCCCGCCGCCCGGATCGGCGATCTCGACCTTGACTCCTTTGCCGGGCGCTTCCTCGGCGGGCATTGGCCTCATCGAGGAAATCGGAGCGGGCGCTTTCTCCAGCGGATATGCCGGGGATGAGACGCGCGGATCATCGCGCGGAGCGTCGCGATCGCAGCCGCTTAGGGCCGCCAGCGCCATGACGACCAATATCCGAAACCGCAGGGCCATTGCTCCGCTTGTGCCAGATCGAAGCTGACGCCCCGCTGACATGCCGCGTGAGCCTCCCGTCAGCGGGCATGGGCGATATTGCCTTCGTCATCACAACGGTGATTCCAAAGAGGAGCATTGATATGAAGAAGATCCTGACCGCCGTCGCTCTCGTCGCCGTTGGCGCCGTGGGCATAGGGGCCGGATCGATCGCGCTGGCCGGGCCGGCGCCGGCCGCCGCGAGGGGACAACCCTTCTTCGCCAACGTCCATTGGGATGACGATTTCGACGATCGCCGCCGCTACGGGCCGATGCCCGTCCCCAATGCGGATGCCATCAAGCGGGCCGGCATCGTCCAGCTTGTCGAGATCGAACGCGACGATGGCCGTATCGAGGTCGAGGGGTTTGACGCGCAGGGACGCGAGATCGAGCTGATCATGGACCGGCAAGGGCAGCGCGTCCTCTCGGTGCGACGCGATCAGCAATGGGACGATTGATCGACGGCTGGAAACGTCTGGCTGGGGTTGTCCGCAACCGCCGGCCAGGCAGTGGACTGTCACGCTCGCGTGCCGGAAGGCCGGTTGCCGCCAGCGGTTCGGCTCGACGTGAGCGGCGGCACGTGCATTTGCCAACGTCCGGGGACAGGCTATTCGCCCAGAGCAACAATGGCGTCAGTCCGAAGGCTGGCGCCGCAACCAGGGGTGTTGGCCATGGTATCGACCCGCCGCAGGGCCTCGGCTGATTCCGACATGCGCCCGCAGCTTATCGCCGCGGCGGTCGATATCATGCGCGAGCAGGGTCATGGGGCGCTGAGCTATCGCTCCATTGCAGAGCGCCTCTCCCTCAAGCGACAGATCGTCCATTACTATTTCGAATCGATGGACGAATTGCTGGTCCTGATGGTCCGCGATTGCCATGCCCAGGCCGTTGCCGCCTTCCGCCAGGCCGCGCAGGCCGACAATCCGCTGCACGCGATCTGGCGGATGAGCAGCAACCCCAAGATGGCCGTTCTCGCGCTCGAACTGGCAGCGCTTGCGGCGCGCCGTCCCGCCGTGCGCGAGGTGGTGAAGGAGTCGGCGGAGAGCTTGCGCGCGCTGCAAACGGAAATCCTCGTCCAGCACCTCGAAGCCAGGGGCCTGCCCCCGACGATCGATCCGGAATATGCGACCTTCCTGATTTCCAGCATCTCGCAAACCCTGGTGCAGGAAGAGCTGATCGGCGTGCAGGCGGGGCACGACAAGTTCCGCACGATCGTCGAGCAGGCGCTGGAGGAATTCTCCGCCACGGGGAAATCCTCTTATTTTCAGTAACTCCTGACGGCGGCTCGCAGTTAGCCACAACAGCTTCGGGAGCCCACCAGCCCGCTATTTGATCGGGGTCAAAGCCAAGCGCTGGTCACCTGACTAGCACGGTGAAAGTGCGCCCATCCATCGCGGACGCACGGAGCCCTTGCATCCGCCTGGAGGAGCCCGACCATGACCGATCTTGCCGACGCCGACGTCTTCACGGACGATGCCATCGCGCAAAAGCCGTTCGACTATTTCGAGGCGCTGCGCGCTCGCGGGCCGATCACCCCGCTCGGCTTTCGCAACGTCGTCGCGGTCACCGGCTATGACGAAGGCGTCGCGATCTACAAGGACGACGTGCACTTCTCCGCGATCAATACGGTGACCGGTCCCTACCTGCCGATGGAGTACGACAGCAGCCGGCCGATCGACGAGCAGATCGAGGAATGCCGCAACGGCAACCCTTATCTGATGACCATCATGTCGGAGGACGAGGAGCGGCACGCACGCTCCAAGACCATCCTCAACGGCATCATCACGCCCGCGCGCCTCAAGGCCAACGAAGAGTACATGTACCAGCTCGCCGACGAGATCATCGACGAGTTCATCGGCGACGGCAGGTTCGACGTCATCACCCAGTTCGGATCGCCCTTCGCGCAGCTCACCGTCGCCAATCTGCTTGGCGTGCCCGAGGAGGACAACGCGGAAATCCGCGCGCTCGTCGCCCCGCCGAACCAGTTGCCCGGCAACCTGGGCGGGGGTTTCGACATGACCACCAACCCCCTGGCGCTGATGGGCATGAAGTTCTTCGGCTACCTTTCGGACCGCCGCGCCAACCCGCAGAACGACGTGCTCACCCGGATGGCCCAGCAGACCTATGCGGACGGGACATTGCCGGAAGTGGCCGAAGTGGTGGGCCTCGCCACCTTCCTCTTCGGAGCCGGGCAGGACACCACCGTCCAGCTCTTCGCCGCGATGCTGCGACGCCTGTCCGACGAGCCCGGCCTTGCCGAACGGCTGCGCGCCGAGCCGGGCAAGATTGCCGATTTCGTCGACGAGACCTTGCGGCTCGAGGGCACCTCGAAGAGCACGTTCCGGTTCGTGCGCAAGCCGGTCAGCATCGGCGGCTTCGACTTCGAGCCGGGCCAGCACGTGATGATCCACACCCTCGGGATGAACCGCGACCCGCGCAAGTTCTCCGATCCGGCCAAGTTCGACATCGACCGCAAGAACGGCCGCACCCATGTCGCCTTCGGGCGCGGGCTGCATGCCTGCGCCGGCGCGCCGCTGGCCCGCGCCGAGGGCCGCATCGCGGTCGAGCGGCTGCTGGCGCGGATGACGGACCTGCGCATCAGCGACGCCAGGCACGGCCCCGCCGGCGCGCGCGCCTTCACCTACCTGCCGAACTACTCGCTCTACGGCGTGACCGAGCAATGGATGGAATTCGAAGCGGCCTGACGGCGACTGGGGAGCAAGACATGGTCAAGATCACCTTCGTCGAGCATGACGGCGCGCGCACCGAAGTCGAGGCCAAGGTCGGCCTATCGCTGATGAAGGCCGCGACTTATGGCGAGGTGCCGGGGATTTCCGCCGATTGCGGCGGCAATTGCGCCTGCGGCACCTGCCGGATCTACGTTCCGGCCGACTGGCGCCAGCGCATGCCCGAGCTTGGTCTGCCGGAACAGGAAATGATCGACTATTGGAACGACACCACCGATGGCGTCCGCCTGTCGTGCCAGATCAAGATCACCGAGGAGATGGACGGGCTGGTCCTGCAACTGCCGGAAGATCAGCACCAATAAGGGAGGCCAGTGAGCGACGTCCAAGCCGCGCCCGGCTACCGCATGGCCGCAAGCCGGGCGTGGAAATCGGGGCCGTGGCCTTCGCTGCGATGCAGCTCCCAGGCAATGCCCTGCGACAGCGGCATGCCCTCGGTATCCTGCATCAGACGCTTGACCGCACGGTTCGACCGGCGGCTGTTGGCGAGGATCTCGACACAGAACTGCTCGACGGCGCTCGCGAACAGCTCGTCTGCGAAACAATGGTTGGCCAGGCCCATCGCGCAGCTCTCCTGGCCGGAATAGACGCGCGAGGTGAACATCATCTCCTTGGCCTTCGCCACCCCCACTCGCCGGGGCAGACGCTGCGAGAGGCCCCACACCGGAACCAAGTCCCATTTCGAATGGGTATCGGCGAACTTCGCATTCTCCGAGGCGAGGATCACGTCCGCCGCCAGGGCCAGCTCCAGCCCGCCCGTATAGCAATGGCCCTGGACCGCGGCGACGACCGGCACCGGCAGGTTGGCGAGCCGCTCGATCACGCCCGTCTCGAACCTTTCCACGTCGGCGCCTTCGTTGCCGGCGGCGAGATCGTCGAGGTCGTGCCCGGCGCAGAAGCTCCGGCCGTTCCCGCGCAGCAGGACGCAGCCGGCCTGGGCCGGATCGAAGGCCCGGATGTGCCGGTCCAGCTCCTCGAACACGGCCAGGTTGAGCGCATTGAGCTTCTCCGGGCGATCGAGCGCAATGACGCAGAGACCGTCGCGAACCTCGCAGGTCGTCAGCTTCGTCATCCTGTGTCCTCCCACATTTCGCACCAGCCGGTGATCGCATCGGACCGGCGGGCCAGCAAGCGGCTGAGGCGGAGCTTGGGGATGACTGCATCTGCGAAGGCGTCACCGGCACGTCGCAATTCAGGCCGAAAACGGAAGCGTGCTCCGCCAGCGGCACCTTGCGGCGGCGCATGGCGCGAAGTAGCCAACACTCAACCGGCGGAGAGCAATCCGGTCCGCCGCATCGGAGGGTTCATGAAGCGTTACCTTGCAGCCGCGATCCTGGCGGTCACCTCCACCGCGGCCCAAGCCGGCGAGGCGGACCCGGCCCAGCAAGGCTCTCCCCGCCTGATCGTGGCCGTTTCGGTCGATCAGTTCAGCTCGGGCCTCTACGAGGCCTGGCGCAGCCGGTTCACCGGCGGCCTCGCCCGGCTGTCGCAGGGCGTGGTCTATCCGAACGCCTATCAGGCCCATGCCTCCACGGAGACGTGCCCCGGCCATTCGACCCTGCTCAGCGGCCGGCACCCCAACAAGACCGGCCTGATCGCCAACATGGTCCGCGATCCCGCGAGCGGGCGCGAGGTTTACTGCCTGTACGATCCAAGCGTCGTTTTCGCCCATGGCGGAAGCGCGCCGCCGGTCGGACCGCAGCGCATGATGGTCGATACCTTCGGCGACTGGCTGAAGGCCGCCTCCCCGAAAAGCCGCGTCTTCGGCGTGTCCGCCAAGGATCGCGGCGCGATCACCATGGCCGGGCGCGGGGCCGACGGGGTGTTCTGGCTGGCCGAGGGCTTCGGCTTCACCACCTATCTCGCGCCTGGCGGAGACGCCAAGGCCGCCCTCGCCCCCGTGGCCGAGCTGAACGCCAGGCTGGCGCCGGTCTGGACGCGCCGGCCGCACTGGCCGCTGGTTCATGCCGAGTGCCGCGGCCTGGATTCCAAGTGGGACGTTGCGGGCCGTCCGTTCGAATCCCGCCTGCCGCCCACCGGCTTCGGGCAGTCCGACGATCCGAAGCGGATCGCGCGCGACGTGATGACCTCCCCGATCATGGACGACCTGACGCTCGACGCGGCGCGGCACCTGATCCGCAGCCAGCGGCTGGGCCAGGGGCCGGCGGTCGATCTCTTGACCATCAGCTTCTCGGCCACCGACCTCATCGGCCACGCCTACGGCACCAAGGGGCCCGAGATGTGCGAGCAGATGCACGCGCTGGATCAGCGCCTCGCACGGCTGCTGGAGGATCTCGACGGGCTGAAGATTCCCTATCTCGTCGTGCTCAGCGCCGATCACGGCGGATCGGACCTGGCCGAACGGCTGCGGACCGAAGGCTATCCGGCGGACCGCGTGGATGGCCGCGCGATCCTGCAACGGGTCAACCAGCGCCTGATCGCCGAGCTGTCGCTCACCGCCCCGCCGCTGGTCGGCAGCGTCGAGCGGCCGACGCTCGCCCCGACGGTGCCCGCTGCCGACCGCGCGAGGGTGGCCGCCGCCGCCGCGCGCGAGCTGGCCAACCAGCCCGAGATCGCCGCCGCCTTCACCCTGGACGAACTGCTGGCCGTGCAGGTCCCGCCCGGCAAGCCGGCCGACGAGCTGACATTGCAGGAACGCTTCGCCTTGAGCGCCTACACCGGCCGCTCGGGCGACGTGCTGGCGGCGCTCCAGCCCTATACCTCGGCCGGCCCCGCGATCCCCGGCGCCTATATCTCCGGCCATGGCAGCCCCTGGAACTACGACCGGAAAGTCCCGGTCCTGTTCTGGTGGAACCAGGCCCCCCGCGCGACGCGCAGCCTGCCCATCATGACCGTCGACATCGCCCCGACGCTCGCCGCTGCGGTCGGCATCCAGACCCCCGCCGATGTGGACGGCCGGTGCTGGCCGCTGGCCGACTTCGGACAAGGGGTGTGCCAGGACTGATCCGGCCCGGATTGGCTTGCCTGCCCTGCGGGCGTAAACAGGTCCGTCCCCCACCAACGTGCTCCGGCAAGGCTGGCGAGAGCACGCGGGCCGGCACGCCGCCAGCGCGCCGGCTGACGATAGGACCGAACATGCGCGTCACGGTTTTCAGCACGAAGTCCTACGATCGGCACTTTCTGGGCCTTGCCAACGCCGCGGCTGGCGAGCGCCATCACCTGCGCTTCATCGAGGCGCGGCTCACCGAAGACAGCGCGGCCCTGGCGAACGGAGCCGATGCGGTCTGCGCCTTCGTGAACGACCTGCTGGACCGCCCCGTGCTGCAACTGCTGGCGGCGGGCGGCACGCGCCTCGTCGCGCTGCGCAGCGCGGGCTTCAACAATGTCGACCTGGCCGCGGCGCAGGAGCTGGGCATCGCCGTCGCGCGCGTTCCCGCCTATTCGCCCGATGCGGTGGCGGAGCATACGATTGCCCTGATCCTGTCGCTCAACCGCAAGATCCATCGCGCCTATGCCCGCGTGCGCGAAGGCAATTTCGCGCTGGACGGGCTGCTCGGCTTCGACCTGCGCGGGAAGACAGCGGGCATCATCGGCGCCGGCAAGATCGGCATCGCCGTCGTGCGCATCCTCACGGGCTTCGGCTGCCGCGTCCTCGTCCATGATCCGGCGCCTCCGCCAGACCTGGCGGCGACCGGAGCCGAGGCGGTGCCGCTCAAGACATTGCTGGCGGAATCGGACATCGTTTCGCTGCATTGCCCGCTGACGTCCGATACCCGCCACCTCATCGACCACGACGCGCTCGCCAGCATGAAAAGGGGCGTGATGCTGATCAACACCGGACGCGGCGCGCTGGTCGATACGGCCGCGCTGATCGGCGGGCTCAAGTCCGGCGCGATCGGGCATCTCGGCCTGGACGTGTACGAAGAGGAAGGCGACCTGTTCTTCGAGGACCTTTCCGACCAGGTCCTGCAGGACGACATCTTCGCCCGCCTGCTGACCTTTCCCAATGTGCTCATCACCGGGCATCAGGCCTTCTTCACGGTCGAGGCGCTGTCCGAAATCGCCCGGACGACGATCGAGAACCTGTCCAGCTTCGCGGACGCGGGCGTGCCGGCCAACCCGGTCGAGCCAGCCAGCGGCCGACCATGAGCATTCCGGCCTTGCTCCCGTCCATCCAGGACGTGACCGGCGGCGCCATCGTTACGGCGGACACCCTTGACGATCTGGGCAAGGGCCCAGGCGCCTACGTGCTGCTGATGGACCTGGCGGCCCCGGTTCTCTTCTCCCGCAAGCATATCGCCGCCGCCTCGCTCTCGGGCCCGCTCGTCTATGCGGGCAGCGCGCGCGGCGGCGGCGGCATTCGCGCCCGGCTCCGGCGCCATTTCCGACGCGGCAAGCCGGTCCATTGGCATGTCGACGAGTTGACCAACGCCGCCCGGCACCTCAGCGCGGTCGCCGTCCCGCTCGGATCGGAATGCGATCTCGTCGACCGGCTGGTGGACTCCGGCCGGTTCGCATTCGCCCTGCCCGGCTTCGGCGCAAGCGATTGCCGGCGCTGCACCGCCCACCTGCTTCGGCCGAACACGG
>CAZFPW010000089.1:7191-9714 GCA_964520765.1 uncultured Novosphingobium sp. | reverse complement strand
CGGTCGATCTGGACGATCATGTGATTGCCCCGGATCGAGCCGCGCACCGCCCTGCCCCGCTCCGCCTTGGGCACGGCGAACCAGAATACGTCGATCGGCGCGCCGAGGTCCTCCAGCGGGAGCAGGCCCTGCTTGCGCACCAGCGAATCCCGCCCATCGCAGGCGATCACCAGCCTGCCCGCATGGATCGTTTCGCCAGAGGCCAGCGTGACGCCGGCGATCCGGCCGTCCCCCTCGACGAAGCCGGCGACCGGCGCCTCCATCCGCAAGCGGAAGCCGGGAAAGGCCGCCGCCTCATCCCGCAGGAAATCGAGGAACTCCCATTGCGGCATCATCGCGATGAACGGCGCGGGCGTCGGCAGGTGCGAAAGGTCCGCGACGGTGAACAACCGCCCTTCCCAATCGATCTCCGCCGTGTCGATCCGGTAGTGCGGCCGCGCCAGGAACCGTTCGAGCAGGCCAAGCTCGGACAACAGCTCCATCGTCGAGGGATGGACCGTATCGCCCCGGAAATCGCGGAAGAAGTCGGCGTGCTTCTCCAGCACCAGCGTCTCGACGCCCGCGCGAGCCAGCAGCAGCCCGGCCATCATTCCCGCCGGACCGCCACCGACGACGATTACTTCGGGGATGGGCCTTCCCATACCGTGACAACTGCGCCCCACCTGCCTTAGAGTCAAACGATGGCCTCAAGCGAATTGTACAGCCCCGTTCTGTCCGATGCCCTCGTGATCCTGGGCGCCGCCGGGCTCGTCATACCGCTCTTCGCCAAGTTCCGCATCACGCCGATCATCGGCTTCATCCTCGTCGGCCTGGCGGTCGGGCCCTATGGCCTGGGGCGCATGGTGCCCGAGGTGCCCTGGCTCTACCATTTCACCATCGGCGATCCGCTGGGGCTCGAACCCTTCGCGGAGTTCGGGATCATCCTGCTATTGTTCTCGGTGGGGCTGGAGCTGTCCTTCAACCGGCTCTGGGCGATGCGCCGGCAGGTCTTCGGGCTCGGCGCGCTGGAGCTGCTGATCGCGGGGGCGCTGCTAGGCGGCGCGCTGTTCCTCACCGGCGAGGGCGTGAGCGGCGCCATCGGCCTCGGCCTCGCGCTCGCCATGTCCTCGACCGCGCTGGTGCTCCGCATCGCCGACACCAAGACGGCCGTCGGCAAGGCGGCGCTGGCCATGCTGCTGTTCGAGGACATCGCCCTCGTCCCCATCATCTTCCTGCTGGGCGCCCTCGCCCCCTATGCGGCGAGCGATGGCGTCGAGGGCATGTTCCGCACGCTCTGGCTGGGCGCGCTGGTGGTCCTGCTGCTGCTGGTCGTCGGCCGCTTCGTCCTGCCCCGGCTGTTCGCCCAGGCGGCCCGGACCAAGAGCCCGGAGGTCTTCCTGGCCGCCAGCCTGCTGGTGGTGATCGTCGCCGCGCTCGCCACGGCGGGCGTCGGCCTCTCGCCCATCGTCGGCGCGCTGATCGCCGGCCTGCTCATCGCCGAGACGGAATACCACGGCGAGGTCGAGACCATCATCGAGCCGTTCAAGGGCCTCGCGCTCGGCATCTTCCTCATCACCATCGGCATGAGCATCGACTTCCGGGTGGTCTGGGCCAGCCTGGGCACGATCCTGCTGGCGACGGCGGGCGTGCTGATCCTGAAGGCCGCCGTCACCGGCATCCTGCTGCGGCTGATGGGCGCCCGCTCGGGCACGGCGACCGAGACGGGCATCCTGATGGCCAGCCCGTCCGAGACGACCCTGATCGTCCTCACCGCCGCCGCCAGCGCCCAGCTCATCAGCAGCTCCACCGCGCAGTTCTGGCAGATCGTGACGGCCATCGGCATGACCGTGACGCCGCTCCTCGCCCTGCTCGGCAAGCGCCTGGCCCGCCGGGTCGACGCCGTGCCGAACCGCGCGGTGGACGATGATGCCTCGGTCGCTCGCGCGATCATCATCGGCTTCGGCCGCACCGGCCAGCTGATCGCGGATATGCTCACGGTCCACGGCAAGCCCTATATCGCGATCGATTCCGATACCGACCTGATCGCGAACGGCCTGCGCCTGGGCTACAACGTGACCTTCGGCGATGCCGCCCAGGCGCAGATGCTCCGGCGGCTCGGCGTCGACAATGCGACGGCGGTGATCCTGACGATGGACGAGCCGGTCATGGTCCAGCGCCTGGTCAAGAAGCTGCGCGGCCAATACCCCGACCTGCCGATCATCGCCCGCGCCCGCGACGCCAGCCACGCCGCCGCGCTCTACCGCGCAGGCGTGAGCCATGCCGTGCCCGAGGCGCTGGAAGCCTCGCTCCAGCTTTCGGAGGCCCTGCTGGTCGACCTGGGCGTCGCGATGGGCCCGGTCATCGCCTCGATCCACCAGAAGCGCGACGAACTGCGCGCGCAGATCATGGAAGAAGGCGAGCTGGAACATAAGCCCAAGCTGAAATCCACCTCGCTGAGCGAACGGGCGGCCTGATCCCCGCGAACCTTCGCGGCCTTCGCGCGTCTATCCGCTGAAGGAGAACGACGATGGCCCAGCCCAACGC
>CAZFPW010000089.1:0-7091 GCA_964520765.1 uncultured Novosphingobium sp. | reverse complement strand
GGGCCGCCGCCCTGGGCCATGTCGGGCCGACCGCCGCCGCCCTTGCCGCCCAGCGCCTCGACGCCGGCGCGGACGAGATCCACGGCGCTGACCTTGGCGGTCAGGTCGTCGGTCACGCCGGCGGCGATGCTCGCCTTGCCGTCGTTGACCGCGACGATCACCGCCACGCCCGAGCCCATCCGCTGCTTGGCCTGGTCGAGCAGCCCGCGCAGTTCCTTGGCGTCTAGGCCTTCGATGACCTGGCCGGAGAACTTGACCCCGCCCACGTCCTCGTCGGCCGCCTCGGCCTTGGCCCCGCCGCCTCCGCCTAGGGCCAGCGCCTTCTTCGCCTCGGCCAGCTCGCGTTCCAGCTTGCGGCGCTCGTCCAGCAGCGCGGCGACGCGGGCCTCGACCTCTTCCGGGGTGGTGCGCAGCAGGCCCGCCGCGCTCTTGAGCGATTCCTCGCGGCCGACCAGCCATTGGCGCGCGCCTTCGCCGGTCAGCGCCTCGATCCGGCGCACGCCCGAGCTGACCGCGCTTTCCGAAACGATGCGGAACAGGCCGATGTCGCCCGTGGCGGAAACGTGGGTGCCGCCGCACAGCTCGACCGAATAGTTGCGGCTGTCCGCCCCGGCGCGGCCCATCGACAGCACGCGGACCTCATCGCCGTATTTCTCACCGAACAGGGCCATGGCCCCGGCCTCGATCGCCTCTTCCGGCGACATCAGGCGGGTGGTGACCGCCTCGTTGGCGCGAATTTCGGCGTTCACCTCGGCCTCGATCGCGGCGATGTCCTCGGCGGTCAGGGCGGTGGGCTGCGAGAAGTCGAAGCGCAGGCGGTCGGCCGCGACCAGCGAGCCCTTCTGGGTGACGTGCCCGCCCAGCCGGTTGCGCAGGGCCGCGTGGAGCAGGTGGGTGGCCGAATGGTTGGCGCGGATCGCATCGCGGCGCGCGACATCGACGGCCAGGATTACCGCGTCGCCCAGCTTGATCGTGCCGCTCTCGACCCGTGCCTGATGCGCGTGCAGCCGGCCGAGCGGCTTGGCCGTGTCGGCAACGATCAGCTTCAGGCCATCGTTGGTGGAGATCGTGCCGGCATCCCCGGTCTGCCCGCCGCTCTCGCCATAGAACGGCGTCTGGTTGGTGATGACCGTGACCTCGTCGCCGGCCGTGGCGCTCTCCACTTCCTTGCCGTCCTTCACCAGGGCCACGACCTGGCCCTCGCCGGTGGTGGAGGCATAGCCGGTGAACTCGGTCGCGCCCTCGCGCTCCGCGATGTCGAACCAGACCTCGCTGTCGGCCGCCTGGCCCGAACCCTTCCAGGCGGCGCGGGCGGCGGCCTTCTGCTGGGCCATGGCGGCGTCGAAGCCGGCCCGGTCCACGCCGATGCCCCGCACGCGCAGGGCGTCCTCGGTAAGATCGTAGGGAAAGCCGTAGGTATCGTAGAGCCGGAAGGCGGTCTCGCCCGGCAGCTCGCCGCCCTCACCCATTCCGGCGGTAGCCTCGTCCAGCAGCTTGAGGCCGTTGGACAGGGTGCGGCGGAACTGGATCTCCTCGCGCTGGAGCGTTTCCTCGATCAGCGGCTGGGCGCGGCCCAGCTCGGGATAGGCCTGGCCCATCTCGGCGACGAGCGCGGGCACCAGGCGGTGCATCAGGGGCTCCCTGGCGCCGAGCAGGTGGGCGTGGCGCATGGCGCGGCGCATGATCCGGCGCAGGACATAGCCGCGCCCTTCGTTCGACGGCAGCACCCCGTCGGCCAGCAGGAAGGAGGTCGAGCGCAGGTGGTCCGCGATCACCCGGTGGCTGGCGCGGCTCTCGCCCTCGGCCTTGACGCCGGTCAGGCTTTCCGAGGCGGCGATCAGGGCGCGGAAGGTGTCGATGTCGTAGTTGTCGTGCTCGCCCTGGAGGACGGCGGCGATGCGCTCCAGCCCCATGCCGGTGTCGATGGAGGGCCTGGGCAGGTCGCCGACGATCTCGCCGCCGGCCTGCTCGAACTGCATGAACACCAGGTTCCAGATCTCGATGAAGCGGTCGCCGTCCTCTTCCGGCGATCCCGGCGGGCCGCCCCAGATGTGATCGCCATGGTCGAAGAATATCTCGGAGCACGGGCCGCACGGGCCATCGTCGCCCATCGCCCAGAAATTGTCCTTGGTGGCGATGCGGATGATCCGGTCCTCGGGCAGGCCGGCGATCTTCTTCCAGAGGTCGAAGGCCTCGTCGTCGGTGTGATAGACCGTGGCGAGGAGCTTGTCCTTGGGCAGGCCCCATTCCTTGGTCAGCAGGGTCCAGGCGTGGGTGATCGCCTGTTCCTTGAAGTAGTCGCCGAAGGAGAAATTCCCCAGCATCTCGAAGAAGGTGTGGTGCCGCGCGGTATAGCCGACATTGTCCAGATCGTTGTGCTTGCCCCCGGCGCGGACGCACTTCTGCGAGCTGGCGGCGCGCGGCGGGTCGCGGGTCTCCAGGCCGGTGAAGACGTTCTTGAACGGCACCATGCCCGCGTTGACGAACATCAGCGTCGGATCGTTGTAGGGCACCAGCGGGGCGGACGGCACGGCCTCGTGGCCGTTGGCCGCGAAATAGTCGAGGAAGGACCGGCGGATTTCGTTCGTCGAGGTCATGCTCGCGCCGATAAGCGACGCAAAGCCGGGCGACAAGCGCTCAGTGGGACGTATGTGTCCGCGAATAGAGCGGTTCGCGGCCGGCCGGAACCCGCGGGGCGACCACGCCGAGCGCGGCGGGCAGGATGTCGATCGCCAGGGGCAGCGCCATCTTCACGACTTCGCCGTCCAGCGCGACACCGATCTCGCCCTGCCCTTCCACCACGATCTCGCGCGCTTCGGCCAGATCCTCGAAGTCGGCGGCGGGCTTCGCCACGCCGAAGAGAATCTTCAGCGCGACCAGGATGAGCTGGACCGGTCCCTCGGCCCGCACCGCGCAAAGCGAGAGCCGGCCCTCCTCCAGCGAATCGCGATGGCCGAGCGTGCGCGGGTCGAGCGAATAGCGGTTGTTGCCCACGAACAGCAGCGGCGTGCGCACGCTCTGGCGGCGGCCGTCGGTCACCAGGGAATAGCGATGCGCCCGCATGGTCCGCAGCACGCGCCAGGCGGCGGGAATCGTGCCGAGCCACTTCGGCAGGTCGCGCCGGTCCCGCTCCCGCACCAATCGGGGATAGAGCCCGATCGAGGCGTTGTTGACGAAGACCCGCGAGCCCGCCCGGCCTCCGGCTCGGCCAAGATCCATCCGGCGGCGCTCGCCCGTGGCGGCGATCTGCGCGGCGGCGGCCAGGTCGAGCGGGATGCCGAGCGCGCGGGCCAGGTGGTTGCGGGTGCCGAGCGGGAGGATCGCCAGGGCCGTCCGCGTGCCGCGCAGGGCCTGGGCCGCGCCGCCGAGCGTCCCGTCGCCGCCACCGACCGCGACGATCGGCGCGGCGCCGTGGCGGCGGATCGCCTCGGCCAGTTCCGCGCCGTCGAGGATTTCCAGGACGATGGGGCGCCCGCAGGCCGCGAAGGCGGCGCGCACCGCCTCTTCCAGCCGCGAACCGAGCGCGGCGGCCGCTCCGCCCGAGCGGTTGATGAGGACTGGCAGGGGGGCAGGCATGGCCTGACGGGAATGCGCAATGACCTATCCGGGTTCCCGCCTGCCGAAAATCGTCCCAGAATCTCCTTGCGACTCGGCGCCGATGGGCAGACCATCCTCCGGTCCGACGCGCCGCGAGCGCGAGAGCATGCGCCCGGCGCCTCACGAGAGGAGGCGATGATGGGCAGCACCCCGAACACAGGCAATCCCGGCGGCAGCAGACCGGCCCGTGCCCCCGGCACGCGCGCGATCGCGCTGGTCGGGCCGGCGGGCACGGGCAAGACCAGCCTGGCCGAGGCGCTGCTCTTCGCCAGCGGGGCGATTCCCCGCCAGGGCAGCGTCGATGCCGGCACCAGCGTGGGCGACGCCAGCCCCGAGGCGCGCGCCCGCGGCGGCTCGACCGAGCTGAACCTCATGCATTTCGACTACCTGGGCGACCGCTATGCCCTGATCGACATGCCCGGCGGCGTGGGCTTCGCCGCCGACGGGCTGAGCGCCCTGCGGGCCGCCGACATGGCCGTGGTCGTCGTCGATCCGGTGCCCGAGCGCGCCGCCCTGGCCGAGCCGATGCTGCGCCGCCTCGACGAATGGGGCGTGCCCCACGTCGTCTTCGTCAACAAGATCGAGAACGCCCGCGTCGGCGCGCTGCGCGCCCTGGTCGAGGAGCTGCAACCGATGAGCCGCGAGCCGCTGGCCTTGCGGCAGATCCCGATCCGCGGCGAGGACGGCGCGGGCGAGGCGGTGACGGGCTATGTCGACCTCGCCCTGGAGCGCGCCTACCGCTACCAGCCGGGCAAGGCCTCCGAGACGATCCGCATCCCCGAGCCGGTGCTGGCGCGCGAGCATGAGGACCGCACCCGCCTGCTCGAAACCCTGGCCGACTTCGATGACGCCCTGCTCGAAGCCCTGCTGATGGACGAGGAACCGGACCCCGCCGTGGTCATGGCCGACCTGGCCGAGGACACCGGCGAGAACCGGGTCGTGCCGATCGTCCTGGGTTCCGCGCTGACCGGCGGCGGGGTGCGCCGCCTGCTCAAGCTGGTCCGCCACGAGGCCCCCACGCCCCAGCTCGCCGCCGAGCGCCTGAGCGCCGAGGACGGCGGCCTCCACGTCTTCAAGATCGCCAACGGCGGCCAGATGGGCCGGCTCGCGCTCGGCCGCGTGCTCGGCGCGCCGCTGGGCGAAGGGGACGAGCTGATCGTCGGCGGCGATCCGGCGCGGACCGGCTCGATGTTCTTCGTCCAGGGCGACAAGACCGCCAAGCAGGCCCATGCCCAGCCCGGCGACATCGTCGCGGTGGCCAAGGTCGACGGGGCGAAGAGCGGCGCGCTGCTCGCCCGCAAAGGCGCGGCCCGGCCCAGCCCGGCAAGCGACCAGGCGGTCGACCTGCCGGCCCGCAACGCCGCCCTCGCCATCGCCACGCGCGACCGGCGCGACGACGTGAAGCTGTCCACGGCCCTGCACCGCCTGTGCGAGGAAGACCCGGCGCTGGAATGGACCCAGGACGACGCCAGCCGGGAAACCGTGCTGCGCGGCGTCAACGACGAACACCTCCAGGTCGTGCTCGGCCGCCTGCAACGGCGCTACGGCGTCGCGGTCGAGAGCCGCCCGCCGCGCATCGCCTACCGCGAATCGATCCGCCGCCCCGCCACCCAGCGCGGCCGGCACAAGAAGCAGTCGGGCGGCCACGGCCAGTACGGCGACTGCGTGATCGAGATCCGCCCGCTGGAACGCGGCGCGGGCTTCGTCTTCGAGGACCGGATCACCGGCGGGGTGATCCCCAAGCAGTGGATTCCGGCAGTCGAGATGGGCGTGCGCGACGCCTGCGCGAAAGGGCCGCTGGGCTTCCCGGTGGTCGACGTGGCGGTGACGCTGGTGGACGGCTCGTTCCACTCGGTCGACAGCTCGGAGCTGGCCTTCCGCATCGCCGGGCGCACGGCCATGCTGGAGGCGCTGGCCCAGGCCGCGCCCTATCTGCTCGAGCCGGTTTGCCACGTGACCGTGGACACGCCGGCCGGCACGGGCTCCAAGGCCGGGTCGGTCCTGTCCAGCCGGCGCGGCCAGATCCTCGGCCTCTCCCCCCACCCCGACTGGGCGCGCTGGGAACGGGTCGAGGCGCTGCTGCCCGAGGCGGGCCTGCACGGCCTCGATGCCGAGCTGCGCTCGCTGAGCCAGGGCCTGGCCGGCTTCACCGCCGAGTTCGACCACCTGGCCGAGCTGGGCGGCAAGCAGGCGGACGAGGTGGTGAAGGCCCAGGCGGCCCTGGCGGCCTGAGCCTCTGCCCCGAACCGTGGGACCGGCGCCCTAGGGCTCGTCATCGCGGGTTTGCCGTGGTCCGGCGCCATGCTAGGCTGCGGCCACGTCTTTCGCGGAGGGACCGATGCGCGGTATTGCGGGAGTGCTGACCTTCCTGGCCGCGGCGGCCCTGACGATATCACCTGAGGCGGCATGGGCCCAGCGCGCCGGCACGCTGATCGCGGCCCAGCCCGTCGCGACAGCCCCATCCACCATGCGGGCATGGCGCATCCGATACTGGACGGCGAACGAGCGCAACGAGCCGATCCAGGTGACCGGCATGGTGATCGCGCCCGCTGGCCCGGCGAACGGCGCCCCGCGCCGGGTCATCGCCTGGACCCACGGATTGGTGGGGATCGCCCAGCGCTGCGCGCCGTCGATAGGCGACGTCAACTTCACCATCATACCGGGACTGCAAGAGGCGATCGGGCGCGGATATGCGGTCGTGGCGCCCGACTATCCGGGGCTGGGCTCCGATGGGGTCCATCCCGTACTGGTCGGCCTGAGCGAGGGCCGGTCGGTGCTGGACGCGGTACGCGCGGCGCGCGGCATCCCCGAAGCCGGGGCCGGCGCCCGTTTCGCGCTGTGGGGAGAATCGCAGGGCGGCCATGCCGCCTTGTGGAGCGGCCAGGTCTGGCAGAGCTATGCCCCCGATCTTCAACTGGTGGGCATCGCCTCAATCGTGCCGCCCACCGACCTCGCCCGCAATTTCTCGGAAGGCAGCGACCTGCGCGTGAGGGCCCTGCTCACCTCTTACACGGCAACGAGTTGGTCGCGTCATTTCGGCGCGCCGATGACCACCTTCGGCACCCGGTCGACCCAGAACGTCATGACCCGGCTTGCCGACAACAACTGCATCCAGCTCGAAGCCAAGCCCAAGCTCGGCACCATCATCGGCATCGCCATCGCGCAACGGGCCCTCCGCAACCTCGACCTCAGCACCAAGGAACCCTGGGGCCGGCTGATGCGCGAGAACAGCCCCTCACCCGCCGCCATTCCGGTTCCGACGCTGATCGCCACCGGCACCGGGGACACGATCGTAGCGCCCGCGGTCGTCCGCGATTTTGCCCGAAACGCCTGCACCCAGGGCAAGACGGTGCGCTTCGTGTCGGTGCCGGGCGGCGAGCACGGCACCGTTGCCCGGACCGAAGCGGCTGCGACGCTCGAATGGATCGACGCGCGGTTCGACGGGCGGACGGCCCCGACCAACTGCGGCTCCTTCTGAACGGCCGCCGGTCCAG
>CAZFPW010000088.1:7595-9728 GCA_964520765.1 uncultured Novosphingobium sp. | reverse complement strand
TACCAGCACAACCTTGGCAGCCAGCTCTACGGCAAGGTCGAATACCGTCACTATCTGGCCAACGCGGCCGGTGCGGCGGACGCCGACGCTGTGGGCGTGGGCCTTGGTCTGCGGTTCTGATCCCACTCGGAACATCCAGGAAAGAGGGCGGCCCGGTGACGGGCCGCCCTTTTTGTGCCTTCCTGTATCACAGCGGCTACAGGTGTGTTGCGAAACTGCAACATTGAAATATGCAATCGATTCAATTCCGCATTGTGCATTGCAGCGTGAACGGCCTCCGCATAGTGGCGCCCGGCCCCCACACAGAAGGGGCCAATATCTCTCAGGAGCAAATACATCATGCGTATCGTTCTTCTCTCGCTCGCCGCTGTTGCTGCGACCGCCGCCACCCCCGCTCTCGCCAACGAGGCGCGCGTCGAGGCCCGTGCCGGCGTGATCTGGGACCGCACTGGCTCGGAAGCGACCCTCGGTGCCGCTGTCGGTTACGACTTCGACCTGGGTTCGAGCGCTTTCGCCGGTGTCGAGGTTTCGGGCGACAAGATCCTCGATTCGGGCGCCAACCGCGTTGCCTTCGGCTTCACCGGCCGTCTGGGCGCCAATGTTTCGGCCAACGACAAGTTGTTCGTGGCCGGTGGCTACACCACCAAGTTCTGCGCCGGCTGCCCCGATAGCGAGCACCTGGGTGCCGGCTGGCAGCACAACTTCGGCCCGATCTACGGCAAGGTCGAATACCGCCACTACTTCACCAATCGCGGCTGGCGCGATTCGGATGCGGTTGCTGCGGGCATCGGCATCAACTTCTGATCGCAAGGCGATTTGAGGCAATGGGGCGGTCCGGAAACGGGCCGCCCTTTTTCTATGGGCTCAAGCGGACCGTGCTGCAGTGCAAAAAGCGGCGATCCTCGTGATGTCCTTTACCCCTGGCGCGCTTTCCACTCCCGAGGAGGTATCGACTAGGCCGGCTCCCGTGGCGCGGATCGCTTCGGCCACGTTGTCGGGGGCGAGGCCGCCGGCCAGGCCCCATGGCAGAGGCCCCCGGTTTCCGGCCAGCAGCGACCAGTCGAACGACAGCCCCATGCCGCCGGGCAGCGTGCCCTTGGGCGTCTTGGCATCGAACAGGATGAAATCGGCCGCGTCGCGATAGGCCGAGGCGCGAAGGATGTCTTCGGCGCTCGCGACCGGGATCGCCTTCCACACCGGCAGGCCGAACTGTGCGCGCAGCCGGGCGGCGCGTTCCGGGCTCTCGCTTCCGTGAAGCTGCAATGCTTCAAGTCGCGCAGCCGTTACCGCTTCACCGATCAGGCCGTCCTCGGCATCGACGAACAGCCCGACCCGCTTGATCCGTCCCTGCGCGCGTTCGGCCAGGGCCGCGGCATCGCGCGGCGACAGATTGCGCGGGCTGGGCGGGAAGAAGACGAAGCCGGCATAGTCGGCGCGGGCCTTGATCGCTGCGTCGAGCGCGTCGGGGGTCGTGATGCCGCAGATCTTGATGGCGGGGGCAGGCACTGCTTTACTCTCTGCAATTTACGGATAGGCCATTGCCATAGACCGGGGGGAGAGAACAGGTGCGCAAATCAACCGGATGGGCGGCGCTGTTCGTCCTGGCCCTGCTTGGCGGCTGCGCTGGCGCGGCGTCAGTCGGCGATGCCGAGAAGGAGATCGCTGCGTTCCACCGGCAACTCGACGCCGAGAACTATAGCGCGATCTGGCAAGCCGCTTCCGCCGATATGAAAGGCGCGACCAGCGAAACCCAGTTCATGGACCTGCTTGGCGCCGTTCATCGCAAGCTCGGCAAGGTGGTGCGTACCGAGCAGATCGGTTGGAACAGCAATGTCTCGACCAGCGGCAGCTTCGCGCAAGTCCAGATGGATACCACGTTCGAGCATGGCAAAGGCATGGAGACCTTCATCTACCGCAAGGTCGACGAGGAGTTGAAGCTATCGGGCTATAACATCAACTCCACCGACATGATGCTCAAGTAGCTTACGGCGCCAGCTCGAACTGGACCGAGACGTTGACGTTCAGCGTGACCTCGCCGGGTGCGACCGGGGTGGCTTCGGCGGCCTGGGGCATAGCCATGCGATAGACCGGCACCGGCGGGGCATAGCCGCCGCTCTCGCTGATCGTCAGGAT
>CAZFPW010000088.1:0-7495 GCA_964520765.1 uncultured Novosphingobium sp. | reverse complement strand
ACCTGGCCTTCGGCATTCACGGTCAGCAAGGTGCTGGCCCCGGCCATGACCGGAGCCGGGCCGCTCACCTGCTGCGCCGAGGCGGCGACGACGGGAGCCAGGCTGGCGGCCAGCAGGAGGGGCAGTGCGAAAGGCTTCATCGAGGGTTCTCCTTCAACTCGCGGTGCGATGTGCCCGGTCCCAGCTTGAAGCGTCCTGAATGCGAAATGTTCCTGCCGTTCAGGTTTCCCTGGCGTAGGGTGAACGTCAGAGCGTCGCTTCGATGGCCCGCACCGCCGCGACCGGATCTTCCGCGCGGCTGATCGGGCGGCCGATCACCAGCACGCTCGCCCCGCCGTTGCGCGCCTCGCGCGGGGTGACGATGCGCTTCTGGTCGCCGGTCTTGCCATCGGCCGGGCGCAGGCCGGGGACGACGAAGAAGCCGTTCTTCCATTGCTTGTGGATCGCCGCAACCTCGTGCCCCGAGCAGACGATCCCGTCGAGGCCCGATGCTTCGGCCAGCTCGGCCAGGCGCAGCGCCTGGTCGCGCGGCGTGCCTGAAACCCCGGCGCGGGCGAGGTCGCGCTCATCCAGGCTGGTCAGCACCGTGACGCCCACGACCTTGCAGTTCTCTCCCGCCGCGGCCTTCGCGTCTTCCATCATCGCCCGCCCGCCGGAGGCGTGGACCGTGACGATCGCCGGTTCGAGCACGTGCAGCGACTGCATGGCGGCCGCCACCGTATTGGGAATGTCGTGGAGCTTGAGGTCGAGGAAGATCGGCAGGCCGAGCTTGGCGATCTCATGCACCCCATGGTGCCCGTGAGCGCAGAAGAACTCGAGCCCCAGCTTGAGCCCGCCGATATGGTCCTTGACCTTGCGGGCGAGGGCTTCGGCTGCGTCGAGGCGGGGAACGTCGACGGCGAGGTAGATCGGGTTGTGGTGCATGTCAGGGCAGTGGCTGATCCGATGCCGCGGCGTCAAGCTGCGTCGAGGTGGCGAGCGGCGGCTGGGTGCTGACGGCGCGCACGGAGTTCTGCAGCGCGTTGATCCGCCGCGAATAGCGCCAGCGGCCGATCAGGTTGATGAGCCACATCGGCACCAGGCCCAGGAGGAAGAAGGCGAGGGCGATGATCCCCACCGGCCATTCGAAGAACAGATAGCCATCGGCCAGCGGCCAGAAGTTCACCGGAGCGCGGGTCCAGTTGATGGCGATGAACCCGACGAGGATCGCCGTGATCACGACCCAGACGATCGTGCGAATGATCTGCATCGCGTGCCTCCGTTCCCTCTCTGCTTCAGGCCTTGCGGGGAATGCTAGGGAAGATCGGACGGGAAGGGAAGGCGGGCCGCGCCTGGTTCGGCGCCTCCATCACCAGGAATGGGTGGATTGCGGGAGGCGGAGCGCCGATTCAGCGCCACCGCAGCCGTTCGGGCGTGAGCTGGTCGACGCTGCCGACCCCCATCAGCCGCATGCCGCGCTCAATCTCGTCCTTGAGCAGGCTGATTGCGCGCTCCACCCCCGGCTGGCCCGCCGCGGCGAGCGCATAGAGGTAGAGCCGCCCGCCCGAGGCGCAGTCCGCCCCGGCGGCGAGCGCCTTGAGCACGTGGGTTCCGCGCCGGACCCCGCCGTCGCAGATGATCTCGATCCGGCCGCCGACCGCATCGACGATCTCGCGGAGCTGGTCGAACGGGGCGCGGCCGCCGTCGAGTTGGCGGCCGCCGTGGTTCGAGATCATGATGGCGTCGAAGCCCATGTCCGCCGCCCGGCGCGCGTCGGCGGCGCTCATCACGCCTTTGAGGGCGAACTTGCCGCCCCAGCGGTCGCGGATGTCCTCCGCCGCCTTCCAGTCCATCGTCTGGTCCAGCATCGAATTGAAGTAGCCGGCGATCGACACGGCCTCTCCGGTGCCTTCCTGCACGTGGGTATCGAGGTTGGGCAGGCTGAACTTCTCACGGAACAGATAGTCGAGCGCCCAGCGCGGCTTGATCGCATAGGACAGCGCCGAGGACGGAGTGAAGCGCGGCGGCGAGGTGAAGCCGCTGCGGGCGCAGCGTTCGCGCTTGCCCGAGACGATCGTATCCACCGTCAGCGCGATCGCATCGAACTTCGCCGCCTGGCAGCGCTCGATCATCGAGCGGTTCAGCCCCCGGTCCTTGTGATAGTAGAACTGGAACATCTTGGGCGTCGCCACCATCGCGCCCACTTCCTCGATGGAGACGGTGGCCAGGCTGGAGATGCCGAACCACAGGCCGTACTTCTCCGCCGCCCTGGCCACGGCCCGCTCGCCCTGCCAGTGGAACACCCGTTGCAGCGCGGTGGGCGAGAGGATCAGCGGCAGCGCGCTCTTGCGCCCGAGGATGGTGACGGACGTATCGATGTCCGTGGCGCCGGCCAGCACGTCTGGCACCAGGTCGCAATCGGCATAGGCCGCCGTGTTGCGCGTCTTGGTCAGCTCGTCGTCGGCGGCGCCGTCGATATAGTCGAACACCGGCCAGGGCAGGCGCTGCCTGGCCAGGCGTCGGAAGTCATCGATATTGTGGCAGTCGGACAGTCTCACCGAGTGGGCTGTACCACAGGTCTTGAGACGGTGCGAACCTGGCCGTTGTCATTGCGCGAAGCGCTCCCGCCGCGCGCGGGCTGCTGCCTGGGCGCGTTCCTGGCGCGCTCGGCCGCGTCGGCCTCGCCCTGGGCGGCGGCGATGACCTGCGGCGTTGCCGAGCGGGCGGGATAGCGGCAGCCGCGCTGTTGACCGATGCCCTTGAGGAAGGCGCGCCGCGCGGTGCCGGCATAGACCGCGTTCTGGATCTTGCGCTGCTGCGCATTGGCGCCCGAAACCTCGCGGATCAGGCCGCGGAAGGGGATGAACGAGCCCAGCGCTTCTTGCGCCGCGCGACCCGCGCTGATCCGGCGGCCGTTGGCCTGGGCGACGTCGATATCCTCGCCCAGCACGGCGTCCAGCTCTCCGATCGCGGCGGCGATCTGCTGGCAGCGGGCCATGCCGCGCAGATGGTAGGGGTCCTCTTCCGCGTCGAGCAGCAGTTGCGGAATCTCTCCCTTCTTGATGTTGAGGTCGCTCAAGGGCGTCAGCGCGACGTCCTTCGCGTCGACATCCTGCTGGGTGATCGGCTTGCTGGGTTCCTCTTCGGCCCGGGGCGCGTCCTGCCGCGGCTGGGCGGCGGCGGGGATGGAGCCGAATGCCAGGCCGGCGGCGGCGAGGAAGAGCATGCCGTGCGATTTGTTGGGGTACTTCATGGCAGTTGCTCCCTGAAACGATCCGGGCTTGCCGCCCGGCCGGAGTGAAAATTGCCAGGTGCCGACCCTTTGGTTGACACGACCTGACTAAATGGACGGTGTCCTGGGAAAAGTTTCCCGGGCCCCGAAACGGCGAAACGACCAAGCACGAATGCCAGGGCCTCGCCGGAGCGAGCCTGCTGCCTCAACGGGTTTGCGCCTCTGCGGTTCCATGGCCCGAGGGCATGGCGCATCCCCGCCTTGTAGGACAGCGGATTCCCTTTAGCGCCGCAGGTCGGCGAAGGTGTCGCAGGCGTCCTCGTTCCCGGTCTCGAGGCCCTTGCGCAGCCATTCCTTCCGCTGGGCGCTGGAACCGTGGGTGAAAGAGGCTTCGACCGGGCGGCGGCCCGCCGCCTTCATCAGCGTGTCGTCGCCGATCTGGTGAGCGGCGTTGAGCCCTTCCTCGATGTCGCCGGGCTCGATCCGATCGCGGTTCTTGGCTGCCCAGACGCCGGCATAGCAATCGGCCTGCAGCTCCATCCGCACCTGAAGGTTGTTGGCGCGGCTGGGGTTCTGCTGCTGGGCGCTGCGGACCTGCTCGGAGATGCCGGTCAGCGTCTGGACGTGGTGGCCGTATTCGTGGGCCATCACATAGACCCGCGCGAAGTCGCCCCCGGCGCCCATCCGCTCTTCCATTTCGCGGTAGAAATCGGTGTCGATGTAGATGCCGTTGTCGCTCGGGCAGTAGAACGGACCCATCGCGCTCTGCGCCGCGCCGCAGCCGGAGCGCCCGGCCTGCGAGTAGAACACCAGCTTGGGCGGGCTGAACCGCACGTTCGACGCCGCGAAGATCGGCGCCCAGGTCTTGTTGAGCGAGGACAGGGCGTTGCAGCTTTCCCGGCTCATCTCGTTGAGGTTGCAGCTCTCGCTCGTCGTCGCTCCGCCGCCCGCCTGCGGCTGGGTCTGGGTCGGCGCTTCGGACTGCATCTGGCCGAGCTGGCCGAGCATCTGTCCCGGATCGACTCCGAAGACGAGCGCCGCGACGACCGCGATCAGGATCGTCCCGCAGCCCAGCTTGCCGCCACCGCCGCCCGGCAGGCGAAAGCCGCCGCCGCGCTGATCCTCGATGTTGATGGACCTGGGATCGAAATCGTCGAGCTTCATGAATCACCCCTCATGCTTCATGCTGGCTTAGCAGCAATTCAGTGGAGTCGAGCATGTTCCTAGACGGCAAACGCGCGCTGGTCACCGGCTCGACATCGGGCATCGGGCTCGCGATCGCCCGCGCTCTGCGCGCCGAGGGCGCGGAACTGGTCCTGTCGGGCTTTGGCGAGGAGGCGACGATCGCCGCCCTGTGCGCGGAGTTGTCGGCCCGGCACGTGGCGGCCGACCTTGCCAATCGCGCCGGAGTGGAGGCCCTGATGGCCGGGGCTGGCGAGGTCGACATCCTCGTCAACAACGCCGGAATGCAGCATGTCGCTCCGGTCGAGGATTTTCCGGTGGACAAGTGGGACACGATCATCGCGCTCAACCTCACGGCCGCTTTCGACGCGGCCCGTCTGGCGATTCCGCACATGAAGCGGAAGGGGTGGGGGCGGATCGTCAACACGGCCTCGGCCCACTCGCTCGTCGCTTCGCCTTTCAAGTCGGCCTATGTCGCGGCCAAGCATGGGCTCGTCGGCCTGACCAAGACCCTGGCGCTGGAACTCGCCACCCATGGCGTGACCGCCAACTGCATCAGCCCCGGCTATGTCTGGACGCCGCTGGTGGAGAACCAGATCCCCGATACGATGAAGGCCCGCGGCCTGAGCCGCGAGGCGGTGATCGACGACATCCTGCTGGCCAGCCAGCCGACCAAGAGCTTCGTCCAGCCCGCCGATATCGGTGAACTGGCGGTGTTCCTGTGCCGTGACGCGGCGGCGAATATCACCGGCGCGAACATCAGCATGGACGGCGGCTGGACGGCCGCTTGATCGCGGCGCGCGGGGCGACTGTCACCTTCCCGCCACCCGCCTAAAATTTCTCTACTTTTCGAACTTTAGCGGACTTGCCGCGGTGCCTGCTTGATGTAGGGTCTGCCCGCGATGAGATGGGGCGCAACGGCGATGAAGCGATGCATGGGGCCGCTGTTGGCGGCCGTCCTGCTTGCGCTGCCGCCGGCCGGGCCGGCGGACGCCGCGCCGCGTCGCGACGCGGTGCTGGAAGGGCAGCTGCTCAACCACATCAAGGTGCTCGCCAGCGACGAGTTCGAGGGGCGTCGTCCCGGCACCGAGGGTGAGGCCAAGACCCTGCGCTACATCGGCCGCGAGTTCTTCGACATCGGCCTGGTTTCCGGCACCAACGACCCCGGCAACCCCTGGTTCGCGCCGGTCGTGCTGGTCGGGCGGGAGCCGGCGGTGTCGACGGCCCTGTTCAGCCGGCGGGGGCGGCCGATCGCGACGCCGGGCAACCAGCAGGCCCTCGTCTTCACCTCGGGCAAGCGCAGCCTCGTGCGCGACGCGCCGGTGCTGTTCGTCGGCAAGGGGGATGCCAAGTCGATCTCGCGCATGGACCTTGCGGGCCGGATCGCGCTCCTCCTCGATGACGAGGACGGCACGGGGGAGCGCCAGGACGCGCTGATCGATGCGGGGGCGGCGGCCGTGCTGACCGTCCTCGACGCGAACCGCACGATGGAAAGCGTCGCCGCGCGGCGGCAACGCTCGGGCTATGCCCTGGCCAGCGACAAGCTTGGCGGCGATCTTGAAGGCTTCATCACCCGCGAATTGGCGGTCCGCTTGGTCGGGGGCGGCCCGGCGCTTGCCGCGCTGGAGCAGGCGGCGGCTCGGCCCGACTTCACCCCGCGCCTGCTCGACTTCACCGCCAGTCTCGAGGCGACCACGGCGGAAAGCACCATCCGCACCCACAACGTCATCGGCAAGCTGCCCGGCCGCCGGCCGGAGGCGGGAGCCGTGCTGTTCCTCGCCCATTGGGACCACTTCGGCCTCTGCGCAGAGCCGCCGGCCGAGCATCTCATCTGCAACGGCGCGGTCGACAATGCGAGCGGGGTGGCCGCGCTGATCGAGACCGCGCGGCGGCTGTCGCGCGGGCCGCAGCTCGATCGCGACGTCTATTTCCTGTCAACCACAGCGGAGGAACTCGGCCTGCTCGGGGCGACGGCCTTTGCCGAAAATCCCCCGTTGCCGCTCAAGCAGATCGTTGCGGCGTTCAACATTGATTCGATCGCCCTGGCCCCGGCCGGCACCCCGCTCGGCATCGTCGGGAAGGGCAAGACCGGGCTCGACGGCATCATCGCCGAGGTCGCCAGGCGCGAGAAACGCGGTCTGTCGAACAGCGATGCGGGCAATGCCTATGTCCGCCGGCAGGACGGCTGGGCCTTGCTCCAGCACGACATTCCCGCTGTCATGGTGACGAGCGCCTATGGCGACATTGCCCGCATCGAGCAGTTCTTCGACGGCGACTATCACCGCCCCGGCGACCGGGTGAAACCCGGCCTGGAGCTGGGCGGCGCGGCGCAGGACGTGGCGTTCTACGTCGCGCTGGGCCGCTGGTTCGGCGATGCGCGGCGGGTGCCGGCGCCCGCGGCGCGCTGATCGGGGAAGGGGTCTAGCCCTAGGCGGCCCGCTTGATTACATGGGCCGCCACGACTCGTTCCGCAAAGGCGCACTGTGGCTATTATCGACATCCCCCTCGGCCTCACCTTCGACGATGTTCTGCTGCGCCCGGCCGAGAGCGAGATAGTCCCCTCCCAGGCCGACACCCGCACCCGCCTGACGCGCGAGATCGCGCTCAACATTCCGGTCGTCTCCTCCGCGATGGACACCGTGACCGAGGCCGACATGGCGATCGTCATGGCCCAGATGGGCGGGATCGGCGTGCTCCACCGCAACCTGACGGTGGAAGAGCAGGTCGCCGCGGTCCGCGCGGTCAAGCGCTTCGAGAGCGGCATGGTGGTCAACCCGATCACGATTTCGCCCGACGCCCCCTTGGGCGAGGCCCAGGCGATCATGGCTGCCAACCGGATCAGCGGCATCCCGGTGGTCGAAGCCGGCGGCAAGCTGGTCGGCATCCTCACCAACCGCGACGTGCGCTTTGCCGACAATCCCGGCCAACCGGTGCGCGAGCTGATGACGCATGAGAACCTCGCCACGGTCAAGCTCGGCGTCGGCCAGGACGAGGCGCGCCGCCTGCTGCACCAGCGGCGGATCGAGAAGCTGCTGGTGGTCGACGACGCCTTCCGCTGCATCGGCCTCATCACGGTCAAGGACATCGAAAAGGCCGTGACCT
>CAZFPW010000087.1:0-9757 GCA_964520765.1 uncultured Novosphingobium sp. | reverse complement strand
GCAGCGAGCCCAGCGCGGTGTGGCTGCCGATCGTCCGGGAGTGACCTGCCGGGGGCGAAAGAAAGGCGGTTATATCATTTGCAAACGTGGCAGATCGAGCGCGATCAGCCACCCCCCGCTCAGCCTGAGCTTGTCGAAGGCCACGCGATATCTGTGCCGCCAGGTTCACAGGGGCTTGGGGCAAGGTTCGCCCGTGGCCTTCGACAAGCTCAGGCTGAGCGGCAGTGGGTGGAATGTCGACCGTAGCAACCGTCACGTTTGCAATCGATACAATCGCCAAAAGAAAAGGCCGCCCCCGCCGAAGCGGGAGCGGCCCGAGGCTTCTCTCGAAGGGAAAGCTTACTTCGGCGGCATGCGGATCGCGCCGTCGATGCGGATCAGCTGGCCGTTGATGTAGGTGTTGCGCGCCAGTTCGAGCACCAAGCTGGCGAACTCCTCGGGATTGCCGAGGCGGCGGGGGAAGGGCACGGCGTTGCCCAGGCCCTCGAACACCGCCGGGGCGTGTTCCTTGACGCGGAGCATCGGCGGGGTGGCGAAGGTGCCGGGCAGGATCGCGTTGACGCGGATGCCCAGGTCCATGAGGTCGCGCGCCATCGGCAGGACCATCGAGTTCACCGCGCCCTTGCCGCCGCCATAGGCGACCTGGCCGATCTGGCCGTCCTGCGAGGCGGCGGAGGAGGTCAGGATGATCGAGCCGCGCTCACCATCCTCGTTCAGCGGGTCGGCGTTGGCCATGCCGAGCGCCGCGATCGAGGCGACGCGGTAGGTGGCCGTGGCGATGCCTTCCATCGACTTGGCGAAGCCTTCGGTCGGCGCGCGCTTGTAGCCGCCGGTGGTCTTGTCGTAGCCGACGGTCTTGCCGCCGCCCGCGACGACCGCGCAGTGGACCACGATCCGCTCCTGCCCGTTGGCGGCGCGGGCCTTCTCATAGCCGGCCAGCACCGAGTCCTCGTCGGTGATGTCGACCTTGCAGAACACGCCGCCGATTTCCTTGGCGAGCGCCTCTCCGGCTTCCTCGCTGAGGTCGAAGATCGCGACCTTGACGCCCGCGGCGGCGAGCGCCTGGGCGCTGGCCTTGCCGAGGCCCGAGGCCCCGCCGGTGACGACCGCTGCAATCGAATTGTCGATTTTCATGCCTGTTTCTCCTGTTGCTCGGGCGGCGTGGAGCGCCGGGCCCGTCGAATATGGACGGCCCGCTTTAAGGCGGAACCGGGGTTACGCAATGCCTTCAGGCTTGGCTGTCGCGGAAATGCTGCATCGAGCCGCCGCCGCCGAAGAAGGGGCCGGCGATCTGATGGAAGCGCTTGAAGCCTTCGTGCTCCTTGCCGGCGGCGTGAGCCTCGACCGAATCCCACTCGACCAGGAACAGCACGTTGCCGGGGTTCTCTACGCCCGAAAGGACCTGGGCCTTGCGGCAGCCGGGCACGGATTCCAGGGCTTCGATGCCGCCGTCGTTGTACATCGCATCGATCATCGCCGCGGCGTTGTCGTCCTTGGTGCCGACGATCGCGATTTCTAGGTCCATTCTTCCACACTCCCGGAACATGAGGTTTCCTCAGGCCATGCACGGCCCGGCGGGGCCGCGCAATCGCCGCGGCGATGGTTTGGGGCGAGCGTCAGGCGTCGAAGCCGGGGAACAGCCGCTCCGCCTTGCGCAGCAGGACGGGCCAGAGCCGCTTGGCGGCATAGCCTTCGACCCACGCGGGGGTGGCGATGGCGTTCATCTTCGCGATCACCTGCGGTTCGGGCAGGCGCAGAGGGCGGCCCATCGACAGGGTCTTCACCTGGGTCGAGCAGGCCCATTCCAATGCGTTGATCCGCGCGAAGGCGCTGCCGATCGAGCCGCCCAGCGCCAGGGTGCCGTGATTGCGCAGGATCATCAGGTGCTTGTCCCCGATGTCGCGCTGCAGCCGCTCGCGCTCCTCGTCGGGCGAAACGACGCCTTCGAAATCGTGATAGGCGACGTCATTCCAGATCAGCAGGGCGTTCTGGCTCAGCGGCAGCAGGCCCTCCTCCAGCGCGGACACGGCCACGCCGTCCTGGCTGTGGAAATGGATCGCGCACATCGCGTCGGGCCGCCCGGCCAGGACCGCGCTGTGCACCGCGAAGGCGGCCGGATTCAGCTCGCAGCCTTCGGGGATCTCGATCACGTTGCCGTCCAGGTCCATGCGCATCAGGCAGGAGGCGGTGATCTCCTCGAACAGCAGGCCGAAGGGGCTGAGCAGGAAGGTGCCGTCCGGCAGCCGCGCCGACATATGGGTGGCGATGTTGTCGTCCCAGCCGAAATGGGCGGCCAGGCGGAAGGCGGCGGCAAGCTCGCGCCGGGCCTGGCGTTCGGCGGCGGCGAACTCTGGATCGGTGGCGGCGGCGGTTGCCATTGGTTTGTCCTCTCCTTGCACAGCGAGCATGACACAGGGGCAAGGGGCGAGGGAAGGGCTTGCAGGATGTGCCGATCAGCCCGCACCTTCTGCCGAGAGCGCCGCGCCGGACCATGGGACGGCGCGGCCGAAGATTTACGGGAGAGAACGAATGGCCGAAGCGGACGTGACGCTCGACACCAGCGACGTCGACAAGTGGGTCGGCAAGCCGATCGTCTTCGCGGAGCTGTGGGACCCCTGCAACGCGACCGACATCCGCCGCTGGGTCCAGGCGATGGACTATGCCAATCCGCTGCACTGGGATGAGACCTTCGCGCGCAATTCCCGCTTCGGCGGCATCGTCGCGCCGCAGAGCTTCACCGTGGCGATGGACTATGGCCACGGCTGCCATCCGTCCTGCGTCGGCAAGATTCCGGGCTCGCACCTGATCTTCGCGGGCGAGGAGTGGTGGTTCTACGGCACCCCGATCCGCCCCGGCGACAAGCTGACCCAGGAACGCGTGTTCTCCGGCTACCGCGTGACCGACACGGGCTTCGCCGGGCCGACCATGTTCGCCGACGGCGACACCGTGCACCGCAACCAGCACGGCGCGCTCGTCGCCAAGGAGCGGGCGACCTCGATCCGCTACCTGGTCGAGGAGGCGAACAAGCGGAAGGTCTATGACAAGGAAGCCCGCAGCCCCAAGCTCTGGACCAAGGACGAGCTGGACGCCGTCGCCAAGGCGCGGCTGGCCTGGATCATGTCGAACCGCGAGGGCAAGTCGCCCACCTTCTCCGAGGTTTCGGTCGGCGATACCCTGCCGCGCCGGGTGATCGGCCCGCACAGCCGCGTGACCTTCGCGCTGGAATGCCGGGCGCACCGCCAGAACATCTGGGGCACCTGGCGCTGGAACGTGCCCGAGGGCGCCTATGACCCCGCGACCGAGGACGCCGGCTTCGCCTCCGACATGACCTATGACTTCGAGGCGCGGAAGTACGACCCGCGCCAGGCCGACGGCTTGTTCCACGGGCCGTCCTCGGGCCATATCAACGCCGAGAAGGCGGAGAAGGTCGGCATGGGCGGTGTCTATGGCTACGGTTCGTCGATGAACGCCTGGCACCTCGACACCATCGCCTACTGGGCGGGGCACCAGGGTTATATCTGGCACTCCAAGACCCAGTTCCGCAGCCCGGCCTTCGAGGGCGACGTGACCTGGGTCGATTGCGAGGTGATCGAGAAGAAGGAGCAGTCGGCCTACGGCGTGCCCGTCGTCACCGTGCAGTCGAAGATGACGACGCAGGACGGCGAGACGATCCTCAAGGGCGTGGCCGAGGTCGAGCTGCCGCGGTGAGGTCGTCGTCCCGGACTTGATCCGGGACCGCTGGCCTCATCGATGCGACGTGGAACCCGGCCGGCAGCGGTCCCGGATCAAGTCCGGGACGACGATGGGACGATGGGGAGAGCGCAAATGTCCGACCGCGAGGAGATCGTGCAACTGGTCAACCTCTATGGGCTGGCCATGGACACCCGCCGCTGGGACCTGTTCGACCGGATCTTCACGCCCGATTGCGATGCGGACTACGGCCCGACCTCGCACTGGACCGACCGCGCCGCCTTCAAGCGCGACTTCGGCACGTTCCATGAGCTGTTCGACGCCACCCAGCACGTGATGACCAACCACCTGGTCACGGTGGACGGCGATAGGGCGCAGGCCATGACCTATGGCGCCTGGCGGTTGATCCGCCATGCCGCCGGCGATCCGCCGGTCTGGGACGGCACCGGCTGGTACGACGACGCCCTGGTCCGCACGGGCGAGGGTTGGCGCATCGCCCGGCGGGTCTGCAAGGTCGTGTTCTGGACCGGCAACCCGCGCGTCCAGTCCCCGCTGGAGGAGATCGAGTTCAAGCTCGACCTCTATTCCCTGGCGCAGGAGGCCGCCGCCGGACGGGTGGGGATTCTCGAGGTCCTCCCCGAGCGGGGATAATTCCGCTGCGGACGATCGGTTCTCGACAAACCCGCCGACTTTCCCGACAAGCGCCCCACGGACGGGATCGCCTCCCGCAAGGCCGGGAGGGGAATGCATGAGCTATCTGGGCGAGCTGCGGCAGAACGCGAGGCCGCTGGCCGCCGCCGGGCTGGGCATCGGCTCCGGGCTCATGCTGATGAGCTACATCACCACGATCTTCGGCCCCTATCTGGTGGCGGAGTTCCACTGGTCCAAGGCGCAGTTCGCGCTGATCGGGCTGTCGATGTTCACCACGCTCGCCAGCCTGCCCTTCATCGGCCGGATCACCGACCGCTACGGCGTGCGCGCGGCGGCCACGGTCGGCACCCTGGGCATTCCGGCGGCGTTGGTCGGCTACAGCCTGATGACGGGCAACTTCTACGTCTATTTCGCGCTGTCCTGCACGATCCTGGCCGTGGGCAGCTTCACCAGCCCGATCGTCTATACCCGCCTCATCGCCGCCGACTTCAAGCAGGCGCGCGGCCTGGCCCTGACGGTGGTGACGATCATGCCGGCGATCCTGGGCGCGGTGATCGCGCCGGCCGTGACCTGGATCAACGAGGAATACGGCTGGCGCACCGGCTATCGCGTGCTGGCCGCCCTGATGCTGGTGGCGGGCCTTGTCGCGCTTGCGCTGATCCCCCGCGACGATCCGGCGGCGCGGCAGGCGGCGAAGGAAAAGCTGCGCCCCGCCTCGGCCGACTTCCGCCTGATCCTGACCAACAAGGCGTTCTGGATCATCTTCGCCGGCATGTTCCTGTGCCTGCTCCAGACCCCGCTGCACGCCTCGCAGATGGGCATGATGCTGCGCGACAACAATCTGGGCGCGGAAGCGGCGGCGGCGATGATCTCGGTCTATGGCGTGGGCACGGTGATCGGGCGCATCGCCTGCGGCCTGGCGCTCGACAAGTTTCCCGCGCCCCAGGTGGCGATGATCTCGATGATCCTGCCGGCGCTCGGCTATGCCGTGCTCGCCGGGCCGGTCGACACGCCGCTGGCGATCGGCTTTTCGATGCTGCTGGTCGGCATCGCCATCGGCGCGGAGGGCGATCTGCTGTCGTTCCTGGTGGCGCGGCATTTCAACATCAACATCTTCAGCACGACGCTGAGCCTCGTCTACATGAGCGTCTATCTGGCCGGGGCGATCGGCTCCTCGGCGATCAGCGTGGTCCTCAGCCTGACCGATTCCTTCGCGCCCTACGTGGCGGCGATGTCGGTGACCATCGTGATCGGCAGCCTGCTGTTCCTCGCGCTGCCCAGGGACGGCCGCTTCGAGAAGGTCGGGTAGGACCAGTTTCACTCCCAAGCCCGCTCAGCCTGAGCCTGTCGAAGGCCACACGCGACCGTTCGCCCCAAGCTCCCTAGACCTGGCGGCAAGGGCATCGCGTGGCCTTCGACAGGCTCAGGCTGAGCGGAGGCCGAATGCCGATCCCTGCCCTCTCGACAAATCCGGCACCCTGCCCGAAGGTAGGCCCGGCAGGCCGAACACGGCCGTGGGAGAGGGTGCAGGATGAGCTATCTGGGCGAGTTTCGCCAACATTGGCGGCCTTTGGCGGCGGGCAGCCTGGGCTCTGCGGTCAGCCTGCCGCTGTTCGCCTATACCAACAGCGCCTTCGCCCCGCATCTCATCAAGGAATTCGGCTGGGCCAAGTCGCAGTTCGCCCTGGTCGGGCTGGCGACGCTGAGTACCCTGCTGATCCTCCCGGTGATCGGGCGCTTCACCGACCGGCTCGGCGTGCGCCGGGTCGCGGTGCTGGGGACGCTGCTCGTGCCGCTGTGCTTCCTCGCCTACAGCCGGATGGAGGGAAGCTTCACCAGCTACGTGCTGATCTTCATCGCGGTGCTGGCCTTCGGCTCGATGAACGGCCCGATGGTCTACAGCCGCCTGATCGCGGAGAACTTCCGCCGTGCCCAGGGCCTGGCGCTGACGGTCATCAATTCCGCGCCCGCGCTGATGGCGATGATCCTGGTGCCGCTGCTCAATATCAGCATCCTCCAGAACGGCTGGCGCGCCTCCTATCTGCTGCTCGGCGCGGTCGTGCTGGTGTTCAGCCTGGCCGCCATCGCCCTGATCCCGCGCCGCCCGGTCGCCGCCATCGCGGCCGAGGCCACGGCGAAGGAGGCGACCCTGCCTTCGGGCGAGGCCTTCGCCCTCATCCTGCGCTCGCGCGTGTTCTGGCTGATCCTGGCCGGCATGCTGCTCTGCCTGATCCAGACCCAGCTCCATGCGACGCAGATGAACCTCATGCTGATCGACAACGGCCTGACGACGCAGGAGGCGGCGGGCATGGTCTCGGTCTATGCGGCCAGCACCATCGTCGGGCGGATCGGCTGCGGTCTTGCGCTCGACCGCTTCTCGACGCCGATCGTCACCTTCGTCTCGATGGTCCTGCCCGCGCTCGGCTTCTTCCTGCTCGCGACCGATCTCGACACCTATCCGGTGATCGTCTTCGCGATCTGCCTGGCCGGGCTCTCCATGGGGGCCGAGACGGACCTGCTGGGCTTCCTCGTCGCGCGCTATTTCTCGATCCGCATCTACGCGACGACGCTCAGCCTGCTGTTCAGCGCCTCGTTCCTCGCCTCGGCGGTGGGCTCGCTGCTGATCGCCGCCTCGCTGGAGCGCTACGGCACCTTCGCGCCGTTCCTCTACGGCATCGCCGCCTCGATCTTTGTCGGTTCGCTGCTGTTCCTGTTCCTTCCGCGCGGACGAGGGCGCACAGTCGGCGACGAAATCCCGGCGCAACCGGGTCTAAGGGAGATGATCGCGTGAAACGATATGCCTGGGCTCTCGCCCTCTCGACGGTGCTGCTCGGCCAGCCGGCCCTGGCCAAGGCTCCGGCGCAGGCCGCTACTGCCCAGCGCTCGCAGTTCGTGCCGGTCGAGGGGGTCAGGAACTTCCGCGACGTGGGCGGCTACCGCACGGCGGACGGCAAGACCGTGCGCTGGGGTGTGCTCTACCGGGCGGGCGCGCTCGGCAGCATGACGCCGCGCGGCCGGACCGAGTTCGCCCGGCTCGGCGTGGGCTCGATCGTCGACCTGCGCTCGCCCGCGGAGCGCCAGAAGGAGCCGGAGGACTGGCTCGCCAGCCGCCGCATCAGCTACTGGACCCGCGACTACGACATGGGCGGCCACGATCCCGCGCGGCCCATGTCGATGCCGCGCACGCCCGAGGCGATCCGCGCGCTGATGTACGGCGCCTATGGCACGATCCCCAAGCAGATGGCGCCGTCCTATCGCGAGCTGTTCACCCGGCTGATCGGCGGGCGCGGCGCGGTCGTGCTCAACTGCACCGCGGGCAAGGACCGCACGGGAATCGGCACGGCGCTGGTGCTGCATGCCCTGGGCGTGCCCTATGCGACGATTCGCCAGGATTTCCTGCTCAGCAACGCGGGGATCGACGTGGCGGGCCTGCGCCGGTCGCTGCCGGAGGACCTCGCCAAGCTGCCGGACGAGGCGCTGGCCCCGCTCGCCGGGGTCGAGGGCGAATATATCGACACGACCTTCGCCCAGTTGCGCAAGGACTACGGCTCGATCGAGGGCTATCTGCAAAAGGAGCTGGCCATCGGCCCGCGCGAGATCGCGCAGCTGCGCCGGCGGATGTTGAGGTGAGCGCCATGACCTATTGGAAGATCCTGCTGTTCATGAAGCGCCGCCCCGGCATGTCGCTGGAGGCGTTCCGCGACTACTACGAGAACCACCACGTTCCCCTGGCGCTGAAGTATTCGACGGCGGTGAGCCGCTACATTCGCCGCTATATCGAGCCGCACCGCAATCCCGAGACCGGCGACGACAGCGAGCTGGCCTATGACGTGGTCACCGAGCTGTGGTTCGACAGCGAGGAGGTTTGGCGCGGCACGGTGAAGTACCTGGAGACGAGCATCATGCCGGACGACATCGTCGCGGATGAGCTGAACCTGTTCGACCGCCCGACCATGCGCATGGCGACGGTGATCGAGTGCGAGACCGACATGGCGGCCGTGCGCGCCCAGGCCGCGGCGGACTGATCGGACCATTCACTTACGGCTAACGGAATTCCCGTTATTCGTGTATCTTGACCCTGTGTGTTGCGCGCCTTAGCTGCACAGGAAACCGCCATTCACGGCCGCTGGAGAGAACGCAGATGACCGTTACCGAACAAGTCCGCCTGAAGCATGAACCGATCAAGGATCAGATCGGCAGCCGCATCCTCAATTCGAAGGACGAGCTGCTGAGCGGCGCCGTCGCCGGCGAGATCCGCGACCTGCTGGAGCAGCGCGGCGTGCTGGTCTTCCCCGAGATCAAGTTCACCCACGAGGAGCAGGTGGCCTTCACCAAGACCCTCGGCACCTTCGCCCCGGAGATGACCGACAAGGAGGGCGACGAGAAGGTCCACCCGATCACCCTCGACGAGAAGATCAATCCCGGCAGCGCCGCCTATCTCAAGGGTTCGCTGTACTGGCACATCGACGGCACGATGAACGAGCGGCCGATCCTCGCCTCGCTCCTCTCGTGCGAGAAGCCTTCGCCCAAGGGCACCGGCAACACCGGCTTCTCGAACACCTATTCCGCATACGACGCCCTGTCCGACGAGCAGAAGGCCGAGTTCGGGGGCTACAAGGTCCGCCACGGCGCCTGGGCCACCCTGTTCTACTACGATCCCGAGCCGAACCAGGAAATGCTGGAGCGGATGCAGGGAATCGGCGACGTCGAGCTGCCGCTGGTGTGGAGCCACAAGTCGGGCCGCAAGAGCCTGGTGATCGGCAACACCGCCCACACGATCTCGGGCAAGAGCCACTTCGACAGTTCGCGCATCCTCAACTGGCTGCGCAACTGGTCGACCCAGGAGCAGTTCACCTACAGCCACGAATGGTCGGTCGGCGACCTGGTGATCTGGGACAACACCGGCACCATGCACCGCGCCGAATGGTACGATCCGACCTGCGGCCGCATGATGGTCCGCACCAAGCTGGAAGGCGAGGAAGGCATCCAGTAAGCGGACCGGCCTCAAAAAAAGCACACTACGGCGGCGGTCTGCGGATCGCCGCCGTTTTGCTTTGGCGGTTATATCGATTGCAAACGCGGCGGTTTGCGATGGTCGGTATTCCACCCACTGCCGCTCAGCCTGAGCTTGTCGAAGGCCACGGGCAAACCTTGCCCCAAGCCCTTGTGAACCTAGAGGCACAGGTATCGCGTGGCCTTCGACAAGCTCAGGCTGAGCGGGGGCTGGCTGATTGCGGCTCGATCCGCCACGTTTGCAATCGATATAACCGCCTTTGCCTTGGCGGAGCGGGAAGGGCGGCCGGCGGCCCGGCTGGCGGGTTTCGCGCTTCGCGGCGGCTGGCGACCGCGTGGGCATGTTCGCGACCGTCGATAGCTCTACACTTCACTTGGCGTTCATCCCGGCCCTCGCTATAGA
>CAZFPW010000086.1:0-10034 GCA_964520765.1 uncultured Novosphingobium sp. | reverse complement strand
CCAAGATCGTCGCGGTGATCATCATCATCGTCACCGGCCTGACCCTGGCGTTCGGCGAGACCGCAGGGGGGTTTCGCCGGCTGATCCAGATCGTCTTCGGCCTGTCGATCGCGTTCGCCGCTTCCTCGTTCTTCCTCTCGTTCTTCTCCTTCGGCGGCGGGGCGCTGATCGCGTGATCGGCAGCGGGCAACATATCGAAGGCTTCGAAGCGCCGCTCCACCGCTCGCTCGCCGAGCCGATCCTCCTGGGTGGTGCGCCGCGGGCGATTGCGATCGTCAACGGCACGGTCGCGGCCGCCATGGGGCTCGGGCTCCAGCAGTGGCTCGCCGGCATCGCGATCTGGGCCGTTGGGCACACCCTTGCGGTGTTCGCCGCCAAGCGCGATCCCGACTTCGCGCCCGTGCTCGCCCGCCATCTTCGCCAGCGGGGGTATCTTGCATGCTAGCCCTTCACGAATACCGCCGCGGCGCCGACCGACTGGCCGATCACCTGCCCTGGGCGGCGCTGATCGCGCCGGGTGTCGTCCTCAACAAGGACGGCAGCTTCCAGCGCACCCTGCGGTTCCGCGGGCCCGACCTGGAATCCGCGACCGAGGCCGAGCTGGTCTCGGCCTGTGCCCGGGCCAACAATGTGCTCAAGCGCTTCGGCTCGGGCTGGGCCCTCCATATCGAAGCCGAGCGCCGCGAGGCGGCCGCCTATCCGAATAGCAGCTTTCCCGAGGCGGCGAGCTGGCTGGTCGACGAGGAGCGCCGTGCCGGGTTCGAGGCGGCGGGAACGCACTTCGAGAGCCGCTACTACCTGACCCTGACCTTCCTGCCGCCGCTCGACCAGGCGGATAGCGCAGGGCGAGCGCTGGTCGAGCGCAGCGACGATGCGCGCGGGCGCGACTGGCATCAGGCACTGGCCGCCTTCATCGCCGAGACCGACCGGGCGCTCGATCTCCTTGCCGGCTTCATGCCCGAGGTCCACGCCCTCGATGACGGCGAGACCCTGACCTATCTGCACGGGACGATCTCGCCGCGCCGCCATGACGTCGCCGTCCCTGAGACCCCGATGTACCTCGATGGCTTGCTCGCCGACACGCCGCTTACCGGCGGGCTCGAGCCGATGCTGGGGGACGAGCATCTGCGCACCCTGACCGTGCTCGGTTTTCCGAACCTCAGCCGGCCGGGCATCTTGGACGCGCTCAACCACCAGGACTTCGGCTACCGCTGGGTTACCCGGTTCATCGCGCTCGACAAGACCGAGGCGACCAGGGCGCTGACCAGGCTGCGCCGGCAGTGGTTCAACAAGCGCAAGTCGGTGACCGCGCTGCTGCGCGAGGTCATCTACAACCAGCCCGTCCAGCTGCTCGACAGCGACGCCGACAACAAGATGGTCGATGCCGACCTGGCGCTTCAGGCGCTCGGCGGCGATCATGTGGCGTTCGGCTATCTCACCACGACGATCACGGTGCGCGATACCGATCGGGCCCGGGTCGAGGACAAGGTTCGCAGCCTCGAGCGCATCGTCAACGGGCTCGGGTTCACCTGCATCCGCGAGGGCATGAACGCGCTCGAAGCCTGGCTCTCGAGCCTGCCCGGCCACGTCTACGCCAATGTCCGCACGCCGCTGGTCCATACGCTGAACCTCGCGCACCTGATGCCGCTGTCCTCGGTCTGGGCGGGGCCGGCGCGCAACGAGCATCTCGCCAATATCACCCAGACAGAATGCCCGCCGCTGCTCTATGCCAAGACCTCCGGCTCGACCCCGTTCCGGCTCTCGACCCATGTCGGGGACGTCGGGCACATGATGATCGTCGGGCCGACCGGTGCGGGCAAGTCGGTGCTGCTTGCGCTGCTCGCCCTCCAGTTCCGCCGCTATCCCGCCTCCCAGGTCTATATCTTCGACAAGGGCTTCTCCGCGCGGGCGGCCGTGCTCGCCATGGGCGGCGCGCATCATGCCCTCGGGCTCGGCGCCGATGGCGGGGAGGGCGCGCAAATCGCCTTCCAGCCGCTGCGCCAGATTACCCAGGCCGACGAACGCGCCTGGGCCGCCGAATGGATCGGCGCGCTCCTCGCCCACGAGAACGTGGTCGTGACCCCCGAGGTCAAGGATGCGGTCTGGTCGGCGCTGACCAGCCTGGCGACCGCGCCGGTCGAGGAACGCACGCTCACCGGCCTTGCCCTGCTGCTGCAATCGGCGCCCTTGCGCACCGCGCTCTCGCCCTACACGCTCGAAGGCCCGTTCGGCCGGCTGCTCGATGCCGCCGAGGACGATCTCGCCATCGCCGACGTCCAGTGCTTCGAGACCGAGGCGCTGATGGGCCAGGCCGGCGTCGTCGCCCCGGTGCTGACCTACCTGTTCCACCGCCTGGAAGAGCGGTTCGACGGGCGGCCGACCCTGCTTATCCTCGATGAGGCCTGGGTCTTCCTCGACCATCCGCTGTTCGCCGCGCGCATCCGCGAATGGCTCAAGGTCCTGCGCAAGAAGAACGTCGCGGTGGTCTTTGCCACCCAAAGCCTCGCCGACATCGCCGACAGCGCGATCGCGCCTGCCATCATCGAGAGCTGCCCGCAGCGCATTCTGCTCCCCAACGACCGGGCGATCGAGCCGCAGAGCCGCAGCGCCTACGAGCGGTTCGGGCTCAACCACGCCCAGATCGAGCTGATCAGCCGCGCTACCCCCAAGCGGCACTACTACCTGCAATCGGCGCGCGGCAACCGGCTGTTCGAGCTCGGCCTCGGTCCGGTCGCGCTGGCCCTGTGCGGCGCTTCCGATCCCGCCACTCAGGCCCGGATCGACGCAATCCTGGCTGAGCACGGTGCGGCCGACTTTGCCGCACGCTTCCTTGCGCATCGCGGCCTCGACTGGGCCGCCGAACTGCTCGGCAGCTTTCCCGCTCCACCCCCCGTTCCCACCGCCCCTGAAGGAGACCTGATGTGAAGACCAAGCTTCTATCCGCCGCGCTTGCCGCCGGCATGACCGGCCTGCTCGCCGCCACGATCGGCATGACGACCATGCCCGCGCATGCCATCACCGTGTTCGATCCCAGCAACTACGGCCAGAACATCCTGACCGCCGCGCGCACCCTGGAGCAGATCAACAACCAGATCCGCATGCTCCAGAACCAGGCGCAGGGCCTGATCAATCAGGCGAAGAACCTGACGACGATCAGTTTCCCCGAGCTCCAGGCCCTGCAGCAGACCCTCCAGCAGATCGACCGGCTGATGGGCCAGGCGCAAGGCATCCAGTTCCAGGTCTCCGGGCTCGACCAGCAGTTCAAGACGCTGTTCCCGAACGATCTCAATGCCGCGCTCAAGACCAATGCCCAGGTGATCGCCGCGCGCCAGCGCCTCGATACCTCGCTCGCCGCGTTCAAGCAGACCATGACCGTCCAGTCGCAGGTGGTTGAGAACGTCCAGGCCGATGCCGCGGCTCTGCAGGAGATCGTCGCGCGCAGTCAGGGCGCCGAAGGGGCACTCCAGGTCGGCCAGGCGACCAACCAGCTGCTCGCGCTCGTCGCCAAGCAACAGTTCCAGATCCAGACCCTGATGGCCGCGCAATACCGCGCCGATGCGCTGGAGCAGGCCAGCCGTCTCCAGCAGCGAACCGACGCGCAGGCCGCGACCAGGAAGTTCCTCGGCTCCGGGACCGCCTACGCCCCCCGCTAGGCGTCATCTCCCGTGAGAACGGCGGCGGCGCGCGCATCTCCGCCGTCGTTACTGCCGCGGGGTCTGCTGCTTCCCTCCGCTCCCCGGCGGGCCCCGCGGCCTTTTTGCTCCCCCTCTTCATCAGGATCGCCGACATGAATGACCTCAGCGTCATCGATCAGTTCATGGCCGCCTTCGTCCACTACATCGACAGTGGGTTCGGGCTCTTGGGCGGCGACGTGCGGTTCCTCACCGCAACCCTGATCGCGATCGATATCACCCTTGCCGGCCTGTTCTGGGCGATGGGCGGCGAGGACAATGTCATCGGCCGGTTCCTCAAGAAGATCCTCTACGTCGGGGCCTTCGCGTTCATCCTGAACAGCTTCTCGACCCTGGCCGACCTCATCTTCCGCTCGTTTGCGCAAGCCGGGCTGACCGCGGGCGGCGGCACGATTTCCGCGGACGATCTGCTGCGGCCCGGACGAGTCGCCGCGACCGGCTACTCCGCGGCCTGGCCGCTGCTCGAGCAGGTGAGCGAGCTCATGGGGTTCACCAGCTTCTTCGACAACTTCCTCACCATCGTCGTGCTGTTCATTGCCTGGCTGATCGTGATCGGCGCGTTCTTCGTTCTCGCCGCGCAGATGTTCATCTGCATCCTCGAGTTCAAGCTGACCACGCTCGCCGGGTTCATCCTGGTGCCCTTCGCGCTGTGGAACCGCACCAGCTTTCTTGCCGAGCAGGTGCTGGGCTCGGTCGTGACCTCGGGCATCAAGGTCATGGTGCTCGCGGTGATCGTCGGGATCGGCTCCAACTTCTTCTCCCAGTTCACCACCGCGCTCCAGGGCCAGGAGCCCGATCTTGCCCAGGCGATGAGTCTGGCGCTGGCGAGCTTGGTGCTGGGCCTGTTCGGCGTGTTCGGGCCTGGAATCGCCTCCGGCCTGATCTCGGGCGCGCCGCAGCTCGGCGCGGGCTCGGCGGTTGCGACGACCGCGCTGGCCGCCGGCGGGATCGCCGTGGCCGGCGGCGCGGGCATCGGTGCGGCCCGGGCTCTGGGTAGCGCCGGGCTGGGCGCGATCCGCGCCGGCACGGCCATGGGCTCGGCGGCATCGACCGCCTACAAGCTCGGCCAGGAAACGTCCGGCTCCAGCTCGGTCGGCGCGGGCCTTGGCGGCATGGGCATTGCCGCGCGCGGCGCCGCTTCCCAGAAGCTGGGCGAGATCAAGAGCTCCTTCGGTATCGGACAAGCCGCCGAGCAGGGCCGGCAGGCCGCCTGGTCTGCCGGCACGACCTCGCCCGCGCAGGCGGGCGCAGGCACCGGCGCGCAAGGCAGCGAACCCATGCCGGCCTGGGCCCGCCAGGTCCAATCCACCCAGGCCGCCCGTCACCACCGCCGACAAGCCATCCACGCGCTGCAATCGGGCGACCGCGGCGGCGGCGGCGCACGCCCCGACATCAAGGAAAGGGACTGACTTCCATGCGATTCAAGCGAGCGATCCAGCGCTACGGGCGCACCCCCGAGCCCGAGACCCCCTACCAACGCGCCGGCCAGCTCTGGGACGAGCGGATCGGCTCGGCCCGCCTCCAGGCGCGTAACTGGCGGCTGATGGCGTTCGGCGGGCTGGTGCTGGCGACCGGGCTGTCGGCGGCGCTCATTTGGCAGTTCCTGCAAAGCCGGGTCGTGCCCTATGTGGTCGAGGTCGATCGGCTCGGAGCTGCGCCGGCCATCGCGCCGGCCGACCGGGACTACCGGCCGACCGATCCGCAGATCGCCTGGTTCCTCGGCAAGTTCGTGACCAGCATCCGCGGGCGGTCGCTTGATCCGGTGTTGATGCGCGAGAACTGGCTCTCGGCTTACGACTTCGTGACCGCGCGCGGCGGCCTGTTCCTCAGCGAATATGCCCGCGCCGCTGATCCGTTCGCGGGAATCGGCGACAGGACCGTCTCGGTCCAGGTGACCAGCGTGGTGCGCGCCTCGGATAGCTCGTTCCAGGTCAAGTGGACCGAGAGCGCCTATGAGCGCGGCAGTCTGGCCGGCACCTCGCGCTGGACCGCGATCCTCACCGTCCAGGTCAAGCCGCCGCGCAGCGCCGAAACCCTGCGGAAGAACCCGCTCGGGCTCTATGTCGATGCGATCGACTGGAGCCGTGAGCTGGAAACTTCGGCTCCGCCATCGCCAAGCGCGGCGCCGAGCCAGCCGGCCGCGCCTGCCAATGTCCCGGCCGGTTCGCCGCTCGCTCCCCCAACACCTGCGCTTCCGCAGCCCCAACCGGAGATCCGCCCATGAAACCTGTCCTCGTTGTCGCGGTCGCCCTTGCCGGCGCCGCGCCCGTCCTTGCGCAGCCCGTGCTCGTTGCGCCTGCCACTCCCGTTCCGGCCCTGACGACAGCACCGGTCGCCCCGGCGCCTGCTGTTGCCGCGCCGCCGGCGGTAGCTCCGGTTCCGTCGTTCCCGGTCGCGGTGACCACGGTCCATCAGCCCAGGACCAAGCCCACGGCCGCGGAGCTGCGGGTGCGCGATGCCAATCGTTCGGCGACCCGCGAGCCGCAGACGCAAGGGTTCGTCAATGCGGTGCAGGTCTATCCGTTCAGCGACGGGGTGCTCTACCGGTTGCTCGCCGCGCCCGAACGGGTGACCGACATTGCCCTCCAGCCGGGCGAGACGCTGCTCTCGGTCGCGGCCGGCGACACCGTGCGCTGGACGGTGGGCGACACGACCAGCGGATCGGGGGAGGGCAAGCGCGTCCACATCCTGGTGAAGCCGTTTGCGGCCGGGCTTGCGACCAACCTCATCGTCACCACTGACCGGCGGGCCTACCATCTCCAGCTTGCCAGTACCTCGGGCACGGCGATGGCGGGGGTCTCGTGGACCTATCCGGCCGATGAACTGATCGCGATCCGCCGGCAGCAGGCGGAAGCACGCGCCGCGACCCCGGTTGCTTCGGGCCTTGCGGTCGAAAGCCTCAACTTCGCCTACCGGATCACTGGCGACAATCCTGCCTGGCGGCCGCTGCGTGCGTTCGACGATGGGCGGCAGACGTTCATCGAGTTTCCGGCGAGCGTCGCGGTCGGCGAGGCGCCGCCGCTGTTCGTGATCGGGGAGGCGGGGGACTCCCAACTCGTCAACTATCGCATGTCCGGGCGGTTCTATGTGGTCGACCGGCTGTTCGGTGCGGCCGAGCTGCGCCTGGGCGCGAAGAAGCAGGCCGTGGTGCGGATCACCCGCACCGCGGAGAAGCGCCGGCGCGAAGGGCGGAGGGCGTCATGAGCGACACTCTCGAAAACACGCCCGCCGCGCCGCCCAAGACCGATCCGGAAACCCTGGTGCTGCGCGGCAATCCCCGCCGGGTGGTGCGGTTCCGCCGCAGTGTGATCATCGCGATCGCGGCGGTTGGTTCGATTGGCCTGGTCGGGGTGACCTGGGTGGCGCTCCGGCCCGTGACGTTCCGGGCGATCGTCGGGGTCGACGATCGCGCCGATCCCGGCTCCAAGGCGCCGCTCGATGCCCTGGCGAATGCCCCGAAGAGCTATGGTGATGTTCCACAGCTCGGGGCTCCGCTGCCCGGCGACCTTGGGCGGCCGATCCTGGCGCATCAGCAAGCGATCGGGATGGCGCCACCATCCATCAATGCTGCCGCGCAGGCCGCAGAGGCCGAGCGGCAGCGTCTCGAAGCTGAACGCAAGGCCGCTCGCGAATCTGCCGTGATGATGCAGGTGAGCCGGCCGACGCACTCCGACGAAATGCCTGCGGCTTCTGCATCGGGCGCGCCGCAGGCGGATGCCGAGGCCACGCGCATGGCGCTTGATCCCGAGCGCGATGCGGGTGGTCAGCGGCGCAAGGCCGACTTCCTGGCGGCGAAGGATGACAAGCCCGACATCAATCCGCATCGGCTGAACGCGCCGATCTCGCCTTACACGCTGAGCGCCGGTACGGTGATCGCGGCGAGCCTGATCACCGGGCTGAACTCAGATCTGCCGGGGCTGATCACCGCGCAGGTCACCGAGAACGCCTACGACAGCGTGACCGGGCGGACCTTGCTGATCCCGCAGGGCTCGCGGCTGATCGGCAGCTACGACAGCGTGGTGGCCTATGGGCAGAAGCGGGCGCTGGTTGTGTGGCAGCGGATCATCCTGCCCGACGGTTCCTCGATCCGGATCGAGAATCTGCCGGCGAGCGATACCGCGGGCTATGTCGGGCTGGCTGACAAGGTCGACTTCCATACTTGGCAGTTGCTCAAGGGCGTGGCGCTCTCGACCTTGCTGGGCGTGGGCACGCAGCTCAGCTTTGGTAGCAGCGAGAGCGATCTCTTGCGCGCGATCCGCGAGTCCACCCAGCAGAGCGGAGCGCGGGCCGGGGATCAGATCGTCAGCCGCAGTCTCAATATCCAGCCCTCGATCACGGTGCGGCCGGGCTGGCCGCTTAGGGTAGTGGTGCACCAGGATATCGTGCTGCCGGGGCCTTGGCACCGGCAGGGGAGGTGAGGATGGCGGAGCTCAAGCTGCCCAAGCTTCCCGATCGCACGCCGGTGAAGCTGACGATCACCATTCTGCCGGATTTGCTCAGGCGTCTGCAGGATTACGGGGTCGCCTACGCCGAGGCGTATGGGCAAGATGAACCCATCACGGAACTGATACCCGCGATGCTTGGGTCGTTTCTTGATGGCGATCGGGGGTTCGCTCGTCGCGGAAGGAAATAGCATGCCGGAGGGGCGCTCTGGCATGCCTTCGCCACAGTTCATCACCGTGGATGAATTTGCGATACTGGCGCGTCTCTCTCGAAGACAGATCGATCGCTTGCGAAAATTCCGGCCTGCCGGTTTTCCTCGCGAATACGAGCTTGGACATAGTCCGAGCAAATATCGGCGATGCCCGCGTTTTAAGCGAGCCGATGTTGATCGATGGCTGGAGTCACGCGCGCTCTGGTAGCTGTGGTTCTCCGGGAACAGGCTGCTGATACTCAGGAGCGGGGACTCCAAGCGCTTCAGCGACACCAGCCTGTTTCGCAATGTCAGCTACCTCTTCTTCCCATTTCAAAAACCAAGCCTGCTTTTCCTCCTCCATCTCATAACGGTCGTAAGTCCGCTCCAATCCCTTTTTGACGTGGTTGAGCACGGCTTCGGCGGTTTCGTAGTCCACTTTCAGACGCTTGGTGTTGGAGCGGACCGTGCGTCGAAAGTCATGCGGGGTGAACCGCTCGATGGGGCGGCCGGCGATTTCCGTCATTTTTGCCAGCACGCGGTCGCGAGCCTTGTACCAAACAGAATTGTTTCTAGGCCCATCGATCTTGATGGCTGGGAAAATCCAGTGGCTTTCGCTTTGCATCAACGATCGGCCCCATGGACCGAGCGCAATGCTATGCGCGAATGAGTTCTTCGCGCGCGCGGCTGGAATGATCCACACACCCCCCACCAATTCGTCTCGGGTTGCGCCGGCGACCTCGGAAATTCTCGCAGCAGAAAGCAGCCACAATAACATTCCTCGCTGGAAGTCCCGCTCTTCGTGGACGAGCGCTTTCAGGAACCACTCCAGTTCAAGTAGGCTGAGTTTCCGGGATCGCGCGGTTTCTGGAAAGCGGAGGTCGCTGAGTCGCCGAGATGGGTCACTCTCCAGACCCACCTCAAGGCCGCGAAGCGATGCGGCCCATCCGAAAAAGACTTTCAATTCAGCAGCCAATCGGTTTGCGCGGATCCTGGCCGTTTTGCCCTTCGTCTCGACCAACTTGATCAGGTCAGCCTCGGTCACCTCGTAGATGCTCTGTCCACCCAGCTTGGGTTTGATATCCCGCTCGAATATCTCAAGCTTGTCGCTGATCGTGCGGGGCTTGTTCGGCCGCTTGGCTCGCGAAGAACGGCCCTCGCGCACGGCCACCATGTAGAGGCTATGCGCCTTCGCTACCGTCATCGACGCCCGTTCGTTCGCCTCGCGGGCGGCTACGCGAGGGTCGATACCCTTCTCCACCTGCTCGTTCAGACTACGAGCCCATTCTCGCGCTGAGGCGATCGTGACGGCCGGATACAGGCCACCAAACAGCGTTGCGACAATCGGCTTCCCCGCAACCTGACGGCGATATCGCCATCGCTTTTTCCCGCTGCCCAGAACTTCGATTGCCAGACCGGGGGTGAGCAGATCTCCCTGCAAACCCTTTTGAAGCGCGTCTATCGACGCGGGCGTGAATGCAAACTTTCTTGCCATGACCGACTCCAGTCGGCTCCCGGCGCAGAGAAAATCATGGCAGAAATCATGGCAGAATAGCTGTCAAACCCTGTCTAGCTGGGGCTAGCCGGGTCTAACTGTGAATTCGTAGATATCTGCTATAAATCACTGTTCCAAGACCGAAATTAGAGGTCTCGGATGGCTGGGGCGGCAGGATTCGAACCTGCGAATGCCGGTACCAAAAACCGGTGCC
>CAZFPW010000085.1:0-10037 GCA_964520765.1 uncultured Novosphingobium sp. | reverse complement strand
CGTGCCGCAGATCGAGGTCACCTTCGACATCGACGCCAACGGCATCGTCAACGTCCATGCCAAGGACAAGGGCACGGGCAAGGAGCAGCAGATCAAGATCCAGGCCTCGGGCGGCCTTTCGGACGCGGACATCGACCAGATGGTCAAGGACGCGGAGAAGTTCGCCGATGAGGACAAGAAGCGTCGTGAGGTGGCCGAGGCCAAGAACAACGCCGACAGCCTGGTTCACGCCACCGAGCGCCAGCTCGAGGAGAACGGCGACAAGATCGACGCCGCGCTCAAGGGCGAGGTCGAAGCCGCGATCGCCGCGGCCAAGACCGCGATCGAAGGCGGCGACGCCGAGGAAATGACCGCCAAGACCCAGGCGCTGACCGATGTCGCCATGAAGATGGGCCAGGCGATCTACGAGAAGGAGCAGGCCGCGGCCGCTTCGCCGGGGGGCGAGCAGCCCGCCGGTGGCGAGGACGTGGTCGATGCGGAATTCTCCGAAGTCGACGACAACAAGAACTGATGGAGTGCAAGCCGCTCGCCGCATCCGTATGAACGGGGCGGCGGGCGGTTTCGCCGGGGGTTGCTATGGCGGCGGCTGAGATCGATTTCTACGAACTGCTCGAGGTCGAGCGGACCGCGGACGACGCGACGATAAAGTCGTCGTACCGCAAGCTGGCGATGAAGTTCCATCCCGACCGGAATCCCGGCTGCCAGGATTCCGAGGCGCGCTTCAAGGCGATCAGCCAGGCCTACGACTGCCTGAAGGACCCGCAGAAGCGCGCGGCCTACGATCAGTACGGCCACGCCGCCTTCCAGAACGGCGGGCCTGGGGCTGGCGGGTTCGGCGGAGGCGGCTTCGGCGGCGGTTTTTCCGACATCGGCGATATCTTCGAATCGATCTTCGGCGGGGACGGCTTCGGCGGCCAGCAGCAGGCGCGGCGCGGCGCCGACCTGCGCTACGACATGGAGATCGGCCTCGACGAGGCGTTCCACGGCAAGACCACCGAGATCGAGATCGAGGTGTCGCAGGCCTGCGAGCCATGCGGCGCCACGGGGGCGGAGCCGGGCACCGGCAAGCGCCGCTGCAACCTGTGCGGCGGCCACGGCAAGGTCCGCGCCCAGCAGGGCTTCTTCATGGTCGAGCGGACCTGCCCGACCTGCCACGGCCGGGGCGAGGTGCTGGAAAAGCCCTGCCGCGCCTGCCGGGGCGACGGGCGGGTCGACCGCCCGCAGACGCTGGAAATCCAGATCCCGCCCGGCGTAGACACCGGCACCCGCCTGCGCGTGCCGGGCAAGGGCGAGGCGGGGCCGTTCGGCGCGCCTCCGGGCGACCTCTACATCTTCTTCCATGTCCGCCGGCACAAGGTGTTCGAGCGCGACGGGACCACGCTCGTCACCCGCGTGCCGATCAGCTTCACCACGGCCGCGCTCGGCGGCGAGATCGAGATTCCCGGCCTCGACGGAGAGCGGGTCAAGGTGGTGATCCCGGCCGGCATCCAGTCCGGCAAGCAGCTCCGCCAGCGCGGCGCGGGCATGCCCGTGCTGCAGGGCCGGGGACGCGGCGACATGGTGATCGAGATCGCGGTGGAGACGCCGACCCGGCTGACCGCCCGCCAGAAGGAACTCATCCGTGAATTGCAGGAAACCGAGACCGGCGACGAATGCCCCGGCTCGAAGGGCTTCTTCGAACGCCTGAAGGACGCCTGGAGCGACCTGACGGAGTGAGCGGGTTGGGCAAGCCGTAGCGCGTGTGCTTCGACAAGCTCAGCATGAGCGGCCTTTTTGCCCGATCACAAGCCGTCCGCTCAGCCTGAGCTTGTCGAAGGCCACGCGCTACGGCTTCTGTCCCAGCACTTCCGCCCTGATCCCCGGCACCAGCGTCGGATCGACCTTCAGCCGTTCCTCCTCCTCGTCGAGGATCGCCAGGAAGGCCTCGCGCTTGAACGCGGCCAGGTCCTCCGGGCTCAGCATGGTCCCCTCGGGCAGGGCCGAGGCGACGAGGTCGACCATCCGTTCCGCGCCGTGCAGCCGGCCCCAGAGGTAGTCGTTCTCGCGATAGGCCCGGCTGAAGAACGCGCCGAAGTTATAGAACTCCACCCCGCGCAACGTGGCCTGCGCGCCGCCGGTGCGGATCGACAGGGCGTCGTCGGGGGAAATCCGGTCCACCTTCACGGGATCGAACTCGGTCAGACCCTCGCCGCGCAGCAGGGGCAGGGTGACGGTGTCGTAGAAGGGAAAGCCGAGGTAGGTCAGCAGCACCTTGCGCCGCAGTTTCTGGGGCATCTCGGCCAGGGCGGTGGCGAGCAGGGCGTCGACCACCAGGTCGGTCGCGGGCAGCTGACGGCGTTCCGCGATGTGCTGGAGCACGGCGTCGGGGCGCTCGAACACGCCGCGGGCGACCTCCGCGAAATCCTCTCCCAGCGAGATCGGGTTCTCCCGGTCGAAATAGAGCGCCATCGCCCGATAGACCGCGTCGCGCGCCGCCTCGCGCGCCTCGTCGGGGATGTCGGGATCGTTGTCCCAGTCCTCGCTCAGCCGCCGGGCGAGCAGGCGCAGGCGGCGAATGCGGTGGGGCAGGTCGTGGGTGCGGAAGAACTCGACTGCAGCTTCCGATACGCCGAAGCCCTTGAGCGCGGCGATCCGCTCCATCCCCTCGCTGGCAAGGTGCGCCATCAGGTGCTGCGCGATCGGATCGGGCGTGGCGAGCGCCAGGGTCGGCGCGGCATCGTGGATCGTCGCGGCGAGGGTGTCGATGATCCCGGCGTACTTGAGCTGGGCATAGCCGTTGTAGGCATAGCCGGCCCGGTCCGCCGCTGCCTGCTGCGCCTTCCCGCGCCAGGCGGTGAGGCGCTTAACGGTCGGCCGGTCGAGGAAGAAGGTATTGCCGAACAGCTTCTCGACCGCCTCGTCCACCTCGGGCTGCAGGGCATCGACGATCGAGCGCAGCCGCGCCATCTCGCGCGATTGCGCGGCCAGGACTTCCAGGTTGTCGCGCACCGGCTGCTCGCGCGGGATCGAGGACAGCGAGCCGAAGATGACCGAGAACCAGCCCGGCGGGCGCGGATCGCCGCGGGCGAGGCCGCCGACCCGATCCGGGCGCGGATCGATATAGACGAAGCGCCGGTCGACCTCGCGCTGGGCCGGGCGGCCGCGCAGCACGCCCATGGCTTCCGCGAAGGGCGCATTGACCAGCACCGAGCCGTCGATCAGCGAAACCCCCTCGGCATCGCCGCGATAGGCATGTTCGGGCATGACGCTGGCGATCAGCTTGGCGCGGCTGGTCCAGTTCAGCTTGCGCTCCTCCGCCAGGGCGTCGATCTCCGCCAGTTGCAGCGCCGGGAAGGCGCCGGGAAAGCTCGCCGTCGCACGGGCGGCGAAGACCAGGTCGAGCAGGGGCGCCACGTCGTGCCCGCCCTCGGCCGGCACCGTGGCGTCGATGGCGATCGACATGCGGTGCTCGCTTTCCTGCACCAGGGGCGGGCTGTGCAGCCGCAGGGTCTCCATGTGGCCCTTGAAGTCGGTCGCCGTGACGAACAGGTCGATGGGGTGGCCGGGCGGCAGCAGCGGCGGGCCGGGCTCGCCCTTGGCCATCGCCGCCAGCGCATCCGCGATCAGCCGGGAAAAGCCGATGCCGCCGAAGGGCGGCTCGAACCAGCGCGAGCGGATCAGGCGCGAAAGCTTGGTCCGCACCTCGCTGCGCGTCTCGGGCGCGACGCTGGCGGACACGACGTTGCCGGGGCGCCGCAGCAGCCACCAGACGATGGGCATGGCCCAGAACTTGGCGACGCGCGACCAGGGCCGGGCATCGGGATCGAGCAGGACGTCGACGTCGGCGCATTCGAGCCAGAGCTTGGTCAGGGGTTCCAGCGACTGCCCCGAATGGATCGCCTGGGCCAGGAACACCCCGTTGAGCCCGCCGGCGCTCGCCCCGGCGACGATGTCGGGCAGCACGCGCACGCGCACGTCGTGGGTGGACTGTATATGCCGGAGCAGGCGCAGATAGACCGCCTCGGTGCCGTGCGGCTCATCCTCTCCGCCCAGGAAGGCGCGGCTTGCCCGGGCGAGCTTCCACAGCTCCTTGGTGACGCCGTGCATATAGACCGCAAGGCTGACCCCGCCGTAGCAGACCAGGGCGATCCGCAGTTCCTTCTGCCTCATGGCGCGTGGGATGGCAGAGGTTTGGCGCAACGGCAAATCGGCATTCCCGATCGCCACTTGCGTTCCCTATCCGTTCCAACTAGGCCAGGAGCATGGCCAAACCCAAACGCCGTTTCGTCTGCCAGGCTTGCGGCAGCATCAGCAACCGCTGGCAGGGCCAGTGCCCCGACTGCGCGGAATGGAATACGCTGGTGGAGGAAGCGCCGGAGACGGTGTTCTCGGCCAGGCACGACCTCTCGTCCGGCGGGCGCGGGATTTCGTTCGAGGCGCTCGACGCGCCGAGCGAGCGGCTGGCCCGGCGCAGCACCGATATCGCCGAATTCGACCGCGCGCTGGGCGGCGGGCTGGTGCCCGGCTCCGCGATCCTGATGGGCGGCGATCCGGGGATCGGCAAGTCGACCCTGCTGCTCCAGGCGGCCGCCAGCATCGCCAAGGCGGGCGGCGATGTCGTCTATATCAGCGGGGAGGAAGCGGCCGGGCAGGTGCGGATGCGGGCCGACCGCCTCGGCCTGGCGGGCGCGCCGATCCGCTTCGCCGCGGCGACCTCGGTGCGGGACATCCTCACCACGCTGGGCAGCATGACGTCACCGGCGCTGCTGGTGATCGATTCGATCCAGACCATGCATTCCGACCAGATCGAAGGAGCGCCGGGCACGGTCAGCCAGGTTCGCGGCTGCGCCTTCGAACTGATCCGCTATGCCAAGGAGAACGGCGTCGCCCTGGTCCTGGTCGGCCACGTCACCAAGGACGGCGCGATCGCCGGTCCGCGCGTGCTGGAGCACATGGTCGACGTGGTGATGGCCTTCGAGGGCGAGCGCAGCCATCAATATCGCATCCTGCGCAGCCTGAAGAACCGCTTCGGCCCGGTCGACGAGATCGGCGTCTTCGCCATGGCGGGGCAGGGGCTGGAGGAGGTTTCCAATCCCTCCAGCCTGTTCCTGTCCGGGCGGGAGGACGTCGTGCCCGGCAGCGCGGTGTTCCCGGCGATGGAGGGCACCCGGCCGGTCCTGGTCGAGATCCAGGCGCTGATCGTCCGCCTTGCCAGCGGGGCCACGCCGCGCCGGGCCGTGGTGGGCTGGGACAACGGGCGGCTCGCCATGCTGCTCGCCGTGCTGGAGGCGCGCTGCGGGCTGAACTTCTCCTCGGCCGAGGTCTATCTGAACGTCGCGGGCGGCTATCGGCTGGCCGATCCCGCCGCCGATCTCGCCGTGGCCGCGGCGCTGGTCTCGGCCCTGGCGGACCGGCCGCTGCCCGCGGGCGCGGTCTGGTTCGGAGAGGTCTCGCTGGCCGGGGAGATCAGGCCGGTCGCCCATGCCGGGCTGCGCCTGCGGGAAGCGGTCAAGCTCGGCTTCAAGGAAGCCTGCGGCCCGGCGGAGGGCATCTCCGCGCCGGACGGCATCGTCTACAAGCGGCTGTCGCTGCTCCCAAATCTCGTTGACCGGATATTGGGCGACGCATAGTTAGCTGGGCCATGACGGGTTTCGATATCGCTGTCCTGCTGCTGGTCGGCCTTGGCGCCGTGACGGGCTTCCTGCGGGGCTTCGTCGAGGAAGTCCTGGCCCTGCTGGCCTGGATTTTCTCGCTCGTCGCGATCCATTACCTGCACACGCCGGTCACCGAGTTCCTGGTGCCGAGGATCGGCACCCCTTCGGGCGGGGCCGTCCTGGCTTTCGCGATCCTGCTGCTCATCCCCTATGCGGCGGTCAAGCTGCTCGGCAACTGGCTCGGCCGGGCAAGCCGCAGCTCGGTGCTGGGTCCGATCGACCGGGTGCTCGGCTTCGGCTTCGGCGCGGTCAAGGGCATCCTCATCGCGGTGGTCGCCTTCTCGGTGCTGGTGCTGGGCTACGACACGGTCTGGGGTCCGGGCGGACGGCCCGACTGGATCACCCAGGCCCGCAGCTACCAGTTCGTCAACGCCAGCAGCGAGGCGCTGGTGAAGATGATCGCCGACCGCCGCCGCGAAGCCGCCGAGGCGGAAGGAGCGGCCGAGGCCGGGCCCCGCAAGGCGGCCGACTGACATGGCCGCGACGACGGCGCTCTACACGCCGGAGGTGCTGGCGCTGGCGACGCACCTCGCGCGCTATCCGCTCACCGACGACCTGCCCTTGCGCGGCAGCGCCCGCTCGCAGAGCTGCGGCTCGACGCTCGAGCTGGGCCTGGTCCTCGATGAGGAGGGGCGGATCGCGCGGATCGGGCTGCGTTCCCATGCCTGTGCGATCGGGCAGGCGGCGGCGGGGATCTTCGCGGCCCATTGCGTGGGGCTTGGCCCCGCGCAGGTTGCCGCCGGCGGCGCCAAGGTCGCCGACTGGCTGTCCGGCGGAGCGTTGCCCGACTGGCCCGGCATCGCCGCGATCGCCGCGGCCGCCGCCTATCCGGCGCGGCACGGCGCGGTCCTGCTCCCGTGGAAGGCCGCCACAAGCGCGCTTCCCACGGCGAACCCGGATCGCTAGAGCGTCACCGGATCGGGAACACGGGCGATTTTGGGGGACGCAGCGATGGCTGAAGGGAACGTGGCCAAGGTAGAGCCGAGCGCATCCGACATCAGGCTGGTCATCGCCGCCTCGTCGGCCGGCACGGTCTTCGAATGGTACGATTTCTTCATCTACGGAACGCTTGCAGCAATCATCGGCAAGGCCTTCTTTCCGGCCGATAATGTTACTCTCCAGGTCCTCCTGGTCTGGGCCGGATTCGCGGTCGGGTTCGGGTTCCGACCGCTGGGCGCGATCCTGTTCGGCTTCCTTGGCGACAAGCTGGGACGCAAGTACACCTTCCTCGTCACGGTGACCCTCATGGGCGTCGCCACGGCCGGGGTGGGCTTCATCCCCTCGGCGGAGACGATCGGGCTGTGGGCGCCGCTCATCGTGATCGTCCTGCGCATCCTGCAGGGCCTTGCGCTCGGCGGGGAATACGGCGGGGCCGCGATCTACGTCTCGGAACACGCCGCGCCCGAGAAACGCGGCTATTTCTCCAGCTATATCCAGGCCAGCGTGGTCGGCGGCTTCGTCCTGTCGATCGCCGTGGTGCTGATCTGCCAGCTCGTCTTCGACGCCGAAACCTTCGCCGCCTGGGGCTGGCGGGTGCCCTTCATCCTCAGCATCGCACTGCTCGCGATCTCGCTGTGGATGCGGCTCAAGCTGTCGGAAAGCCCGGTTTTCGTGGCGATGAAGGAGGCGGGCCATACCGCCAAGAACCCCTTCGTCGAAAGCTTCACCTATCCCGGCAACAAGAAGCGCATCTTCGTGGCCCTGTTCGGCGTGACCGGCGTCTTGACCACGATCTGGTACACCGCCTTCTTCTCCTCCCTGTCGTTCCTCAAGGGGCCGATGCGGATGGACGCCGTCACCACCGAGGTCGTGATCGGCGTCTCGGCCCTGGTGTCGATGGTGTTCTACGTGATGGTCGGCAAGTGGTCCGACCGGGTGGGCCGCAAGTTCCCCGCGGTCATCGGCGCGGCCCTGACCCTCGTCCTGCTGTTCCCGGTCTTCTGGGGCATGGGCGCGCTCGCCAATCCGGGCCTGAAGGCCAGCGCCGCCGCGGCCCCCGTGGTGGTCGCCGGAGAGGCTTGCAGCACCGATCCCTTCGCCGACCTGTTCGGCAAGAAGCAGAGCGATTGCGGCAAGCTGCTCGAAACGCTGAGCGCCAGCGGCGTGCCCTATTCCGTCACCCAAGCGCCGGTCCTGTCGCTTAGCGCCGGGGGCAATCCCGTGGCCATCGAACCGGCTTGGCTTGCCGACGGGAAGGCCCGCAAGGCCGGGGTCGAGACGGCCCTGACCGCGCACGGCTTCGACTTCTCGGTGCAGAGGCCGGGCCTGGGCGCGCTCGTCGGTATCGCGCTGCTGCTGATAACGCTCGGTGGGCTGTCCGCGCTGACCTACGGCGCCGTCGCGGCGCTGCTGACCGAGATGTTCCCGCCGCAGATCCGCTACAGCTCGATGTCCATCCCCTACCACATCGGCGCGGGCTATCTCGGCGGGTTCCTGCCGCTGATCGCCAGCTACATCAACGCACGAACCGGCGATTCCTATGCCGGGCTATGGTACACGTGGGTGATCGTGGCATTCGGGCTGATCGTCGCCATGTGGGGCCTGAAGGGAGGTCCGCCGCGCGATTATGGCGATACCCGTTCCTGATTCCGATTTTCCCACGCCGCCGCCACGGTCGCTGAGCCTTACGGTCGATGCCGCAGCGCTCGCGGCCAACTGGCGCCTGCTCGACCGGATGTCCGGGACCGCCGCGGCGGGCGCCGCGGTGAAGGCCGACGCCTATGGCGTGGGCGCCAGCAAGGCCGTGCCGATCCTGCGCGAGGCGGGATGTCGCGATTTTTTCGTCGCGCACTGGAGCGAGGTCGGCCCGCTGCGCGATCTGATCCCCGGCGAATGGATTTCGGTCCTGCACGGGCCGCTCACCTCCGCCGATGCCGAGTTCGCGCGCGCGGCGCGGGTCAAGCCGGTGATCAATTCGGTGGCCCAGGCCAGGCGCTGGCTCCAGGCCGGGGGAGGGCGCTGCGACCTGATGGTCGACACCGGGATCAATCGCCTGGGCCTGCCGCTGGCCGACCTGGGCGACGAGAGCATCGCCCGGCTCGAGGTCGACGTGCTGCTGTCCCACCTCGCCTCGGCGGACGAGGACGTGCCGCTGAACGCGCTCCAGCTCCAGCGCTGGCGCGAGGCGCGGGCCGCCGTGCCGCACGCGCGGGCCAGCCTGGCGAACAGCGCCGGGATCGCGCTTGGGGCCGATTATCACGGCGATCTGACCCGGCCCGGCCTCTCGTTGTACGGCGGCATCCCGCGTCCCGAGTTCGCGGGCCGGATCGCCCAGGTAGCGCGCCCGCGCGCCGCGATCATGCAGGTCCGGCATCTCAATGCCGGAGACGGCGTGGGTTATAATGGCATCTATGTCGCGCCGAAGCCGATGCGCGTCGGGGTGATCGCGCTGGGCTATGCCGACGGATACCTGCGCTGCTGGTCGGGCAGGGGCCATATGCTGCACGGCGGCGAGGTGCTGCCGGTATTGGGCCGGGTGTCGATGGACATGACCGTGATCGACCTTACCGCCGCTTCCGAAGTCCATGAGGGAGACTGGGTGGACGTCGCCTATTCGCTACCCGATGCTGCGGCCGCTTCGGGCCTTTCGCAATACGAGTTGCTCACTCTTCTGGCGGATCGCTTCGCGCGCTGAACGGGCGTTCAACCGTCCCATTGCGGTTCATGCTGCGCAGCAAAAGCACTTGTTGCGCTGCACATGCTGCAAATGCTAACCTGCCATGCAGCAATTCCCAGGAGAAAAGGTGCGATGGCTGCCAAGGCGAATGAGGGCGACGATATCGTCATCATCAAGAAGTACGCCAATCGGCGGCTCTACAACACCCGTTCGTCCAGCTACATCACGCTCGACCACCTCGCGAAAATGACCCGCGAGGGCGTGGACTTCAAGGTGCTCGACGCCAAGACCGGCGCCGACATCACGCACCAGATCCTGACCCAGATCATCATGGAGGAAGAGGCCAGCGGCGAGCAGATGCTTCCGGTCAACTTCCTGCGCCAGCTAATCTCGATGTACGGCAATTCGATGCAGGGCCTGCTGCCGCACTACCTCGAAGCCTCGATGGAGCATTTCCGCACCAACCAGCAGAAGCTCCACAAGGCCTTCGAGGAAAGCCTTGGCAACAATCCGCTCGCCAAGCTGGCGCAGCAGAACATGGCGATGTTCAAGGCGGCGGCCGCCGCCTTCATGCCCGGCGCCACGGTCGAGGATGAGAAGGTGGAGCCCGCCGAAGCGACCAAGGACGATATCGCCACCCTGCGCGCGCAGATGGCCGAGATGCAGAAGAAGCTCGACTCGCTGGGGAAGTAGCGGCGTGAATGCCGTCATCCCGGGCTTGACCCGGG
>CAZFPW010000084.1:2631-10131 GCA_964520765.1 uncultured Novosphingobium sp. | reverse complement strand
GCCTGCCTGGTCCATTCGATGAAATGGAAGCGGTCCTCGTTACGTCGATCCTCGATCGCCCGGTTCTTGGCGAAGGCTTCGGAATCGAAGCCGCCGTATTCGACCGCCAGGCTGTGGTCGACGATCAGCTGCGTCGGCACGACCGGATTGACCTTGGCCGGATCGCCACCCTGGTCGGCGATGGCGTCACGCAGGCCGGCAAGATCGACGAGCGCAGTCTGGCCAAGGATGTCGTGGCAGACCACGCGCGCCGGATACCAGGGGAAGTCGAGGTCGCGCTTGCGCTCGATGATCTGGGTCAGCGCAGCGGTCAGCAGCCCCGGATCGCAGCGGCGGACGAGCTGTTCGGCCAGCACGCGCGAAACATAGGGCAGGCCGGCATAGGCGCCGGGCCGGATCGCCTCGACCGCCGCGCGGGTGTCGAAATAGTCGATCGGGGTTCCGGGCAGCGGCTTGCGGTAGAGGGTGTTCATGGTCGCGGGTTCTCTCGTAGCGGGCCTGCCGGACGATGGAGTCCTGCGGCAGACGATCACACCCGCGCCTTATCCGCGCGCGCGGAGCCGGGAACCGCTGAAAAGGCGAATATTTGCGAAGATGAAGCTGCAAATCTGCGGAAGTTGCGAAGCTCCGCTCAATTCGCGGCGCCGCGCAGCGGCCTGGGCCGGCCGGCCCCATCGACCGACACCATCTCGAAGCGTCCGCGCATGGCCTGGGTGCGTTCCCCGCTGCACAGGGTCTCGCAGGTGACTTCGACCTCGACGGTCATCGAGGCGCTGCCCTCGCGCGAGACGTAGGCGTGAAGCTCGACGAGCTGGCCGACCGCGACCGGGTGGTGGAACTCGACCTTGTCGGACGTGGCCATCACCACCGCGCCGCGGGCGTGCCGGCTCGCCGCGATGAAGGCCGCCTTGCCCATCAGGCTGAGCGCGGTCCCGCCGAACAGCGTGCCGTAGTGGTTGGCCTGCTCGGGGAAGACCATCTCGCAGAAGCGGGTCTCGGGCGCGGCGGCTGGGGCAGGGCGGTTCATGTCTGGACTCCTCGGGCGGCGAGTCCAGGCAACCACGAAGGCGACGCCCGCGATACGGCTGAAAGCGCGGAAGCTGCGGAGCCTCCGGCTGCAAAGCTGCAAATCTTGCGAAGCCCATCTCGCCTTGGAGCGAGATCGGCAGGCTCGGTTACGGCCGCGCCGAGAGCATTTCCGAGTAGGCCGCCAGGAAGGTGCGGCTGGGGCCTTCGGCAGGAGGCTGGACTGACGGCGCCTCGTCCTGGCCCGGATAGATGAACCCGTAGGCCGGGCTGACCCGCAGGCCGAGCGAGGCGGTCGGGGCGTACCAGACACGCACCTGGCTCCAGTCGCCGGCGGCGGAGACGTCTTCGGCGAGGGCAGCGCGTTCGATCATCCCTGGGCGCGACCAGTTGGCGTGGTTGAGCAGGACGCGGCGATCGTCGAGCACCCGGCTGACCATGGCGACATGGCCCAGCGGCATCGCGCCGCTCGCCCGGAAGGCCAGCACCGCGCCGACCTTGGGCTGCTGCCCGCGAGCATAGATGCCCTCGGCCTGGTTCCACCAGGTATGGGCATTGCCGCGGATCTCGATGCCCGAGACCGAGCGCGCATAGGGGACGCATTGCAGGACGCCCCGAGCCTCGGCCCCGGCCGGCGAAAGCGCCAGGCCCGTCAGGATCGCCGCAGCCGCCAGGTTGCAGGCCAGCCACCGGCGAGCGCCGCCAACAATTCGATGGATCACGAAATTCCCCACACCGTCCAGTCGCGAGGTTCCATGCCCATGTTGTTTTCGCAGAGCATGGCCTGATCGACGGAACGGATCGTCGGCAAGACGAGTGGAATTCCGATCCATAGATATAAAGATTTCTTTATATGATGATTGACGTCTGCCCGCGATCTGCTATCGACCACCTTGTCGAGGTTCCTCGTCCCTGGCTCTTCGCGGCCAGCGCGGCGGGGCTAAGACGGGAAGCCGGTGGTGCCTTTCGGGGCAGAGTCCGGCGCTGCCCCCGCAACTGTAAGCGGCGAGCGGCGGTTCCTCATCGTGCCACTGGCGCTTCTGCGTCGGGAAGGCCGGGGCCGACGCGATGACCCGTGAGCCAGGAGACCTGCCTCCGACGCGATAACGTTCCTCGGACGGGGGTTCCTCCGGTGGATCGCGCGAAAGGCTTGGTCGGGCGCAATGCGTCCGCAATCCCTGCATCGTTTCGCGCGCTCTTCCGTCGGCTCTCATCCGCAAGCTGGTGATTGGCCGATGTTCCTGAAGCTCCACATGCCTGCTCTCGCGCCGCCCCGGCGAATGCGCCGGCGCGCCGCTTCGCCCTGACGCGGCGCGCTGACCCCACCCTCGAATTCCCGGTTCCACCATGACGGCCGGCGACCAGTGCGCGGCCGAAGGAGACTTTTCATGCCCGTTATCGCCGCAAATCTCGGCTTTCCCCGCATCGGCCCGCGCCGCGAATTGAAGACCGCCGTCGAGGCCTATTGGGCCGGCAAGACCGGCGAGGCAGAGCTGCTCGAAACCGCCAGGCGCCTCCGCGCCCAGACCTGGGATCGCCAGAAGGCCGCCGGGATCGACGTGATTCCCAGCAATGACTTCTCGCTCTACGATCAGGTGCTCGACACCAGCGTGATGCTCGGCGCGATCCCCGAGATCTACCGTGGCCTCGGCGCGGCGGATTCGCTCGACGTCTATTTCGCGATGGCCCGCGGCACCCGCACCGAGGTCCACGACGAGGGCTGCGTTCATGGCCACGGCCAAAATGGACAAGGCGCCGGCGGTGATGTCCCGGCCCAGGAAATGACCAAGTGGTTCGACACCAACTACCACTACATGGTCCCGGAGGTGACGCCCGATCAGGACTTCGCGCTCAGCACGACCAAGCCGCTCGATCACTTCAAGGAAGCCGCCGCGCTCGGCCATAACACCCGGCCGGTGATCCTGGGGCCGGTGACCTGGCTGCTGCTCGCCAAGTCGAAGGCCGAGGGTTTCGACCCGCTCGACCTGCTGCCCAAGCTGCTGCCGGTTTATGCCGACCTCCTGGTCCGCCTGCGCGACGCCGGGGCGTTCTGGGTGCAGATCGACGAACCGGCGCTGGTGCTCGATCTCGACGATAAGGCGCGCGAGGCCTTCCGCGTGGCCTATGACGCGCTCGGCAACCTGTCCGGCCTCCGCCTGATGCTGGCAACCTATTTCGGCGCGCTGGGAGATAACCTGGCCACCGCACTGGAGCTGCCGGTGGCTGGCCTCCACGTCGATCTGACCAGAGCGCCGGAGCAGCTCGATGCGGTCCTCAACGGCGCGCGCGACGACCTCGTTCTCTCGCTCGGTGTGATCGATGGGCGCAATGTGTGGAAGGCCGATCTCACGGCGCTGCTCGACCGATACGAGCCGGTCGTCGCCAAGCGCGGCGAGGTGGAGATCGCTCCGTCCTGCTCGCTGCTCCACACCCCGATCGACCTCGCGCTCGAAACCGGCCTCGGCGCGCCGGTCAGGGACTGGCTGTCCTTCGCGGTGCAGAAGCTCAGCGAGCTGCATCTGCTGAGCCTCGGTCTCGGCCAGGGCCGCTACGTCATCGCCGACGAGCTTGCCGCCAATGAAGAGGCGATCGCCAGCCGGCGCTCCTCGCACCTGACCAACAACCGCGCGGTGCGGGATCGCGTAGCCCAGGCGACCGCCGACTGGGCACGGCGCGAGACGCCCTTCGCCGAGCGGATCAAGCGCCAGCAGGCGATCCTCGATCTGCCGTTGCTGCCGACCACGACGATCGGCTCGTTTCCCCAGACCGCCGAGGTCCGCAAGGCCCGCGCCGCCTTCGCCAAGGGCGAGCTTGACCAGACCGGCTATGACCGGTTCCTTCGCGAGGAGACCGAGCGCGCCGTCCGCTGGCAGGAAGCGATCGGGATCGACGTGCTCGTCCACGGCGAGTTCGAGCGCAACGACATGGTCCAGTACTTCGGCGAGCAATTGGCCGGCTTCGCCTTCACCAAGGCGGCCTGGGTCCAGAGCTACGGCTCGCGCTGCGTCCGCCCGCCGATCATCTACGGCGACGTCTCGCGGCCCAGGGCGATGACCGTCGCGTGGTGGCAATATGCCCAGAGCCTCACCGACAGGCCGATGAAGGGGATGCTGACCGGCCCGGTGACGATCCTGCAATGGTCCTTCGTTCGCGACGACCAGCCGCGTTCGGAGACCTGTCGCCAGATCGCGCTCGCCATCCGCGACGAGGTCGACGATCTCGAAGCCGCGGGCGCGAAGATCATCCAAATCGACGAGGCGGCCCTGCGCGAAGGCCTGCCGCTGCGCCGGGCGGAATGGCAGCACTACCTGGACTGGGCGGTCGAGTGCTTCCGTATCTCGGCCTCCGGCGTGCGGCCCGAGACCCAGATCCACACCCATATGTGCTATTCGGAGTTCAACGACATTATCGCGGCGATCGGCGCGATGGATGCCGACGTGATCTCGATCGAGACCGCGCGCTCCAAGATGGAGCTGCTCGAGGCCTTCGCGACGTACCGATACCCGAACGAGATCGGGCCGGGCGTCTACGACATCCACAGCCCGCGCATCCCGACCACGAGCGAGATGGAGGACCTGCTGGTCAAGGCCGGCGAGCGGCTCTCCGCCCGCCAGCTCTGGGTCAATCCCGACTGCGGCCTCAAGACCCGCAAGTGGGAAGACGTGAAGCCCGCTCTCGTCAACATGGTCGAGGCCGCCAGGGCCGCCCGCGCGACGCTCGCCTGACCATCACGGCCGGAGTGCTTTGCGGCGCTCCGGCCATCCTCCCGATGCAGCGCGGAAATATCGCGACCGCCCAGACCGCGTCCGATCCCGTGGTCTCCGCCGGCGTCGCCAAGGAGTGGTTCGGCTGCGGCTTTGGATGATCGACCGGCCTTAGTTGTGAGATCCTTCCGCGAAGCGGCGGATGGTATCGGGCTCGTGGATGGTGAGCCGTTGTCCATGGCTGGCGAGAACCCCCGCTTTTTCCCAGGCGGCCAGCGTTCTGCTGGCGGTATGGAGGGTGGTCCCGGCGAATTCGGCAAGGTCCTTGCGACGAAGCGGTATCTCGATCGTGGTGCCTCGCACGCCATCGCGTCCCGCTTGCTCCACGAGACGGACGAGGGCGTGGGCGATGCGTTGCTCGGCGCGCTGGGTCGTGAGTTCGCGCACCCGCTCCTGCAACTGCGCCATGCGAAGCCCCAGCACCTTGATCACATTGAAGGAGATGGCGGCGTAGCGGCCCATCAGTTGGAGCAGGTCCTGCTCCGACCAGGTCAGGACGGTCGACGCCTCGACCGCGATCGCATCGGCGGGAAAGCGGTGGTCGGTGAACAAGGGCAGCGTCCCGAACATCTCTCCGGGGCCGATGAAGCGGACGATCGCCTGGCCGCCGTCGCTTCCGGTCTGCACGATGCGGACGCTGCCGACGGCAAGGGCGTAGGCCCGGTCGACCGGCTGACCCTGCTCGAAGATGAGGGCATCCTTGGCGACGCGCTCCGTGTGCATGACCGCGCGGACATCCGCGAGGGCGCTTTCGGGAAGCGAACGGAACAGTTCGAGCAGGCCGATCCTGTCGAGCGGTACGGGTGCGTCCATCCCCATTCAATCCGTCCCCTCGCGCCTGCAAGCCGCAATCGATCTTCCGATCCCGGCGCCAACCGGCAGAATCGTCCCGCGATTTGCGCTGGAACAAACCCTGGCATCGCCGTCCCGGCATAATATGCGAACAACTCGCAATAGCAATTCCTGGGGATTTCCCATGCATGTCTCGGTCGACCGTCCATCCGCGTTGCTTCCAGACCGTCCCTGTGTGCTGTCCGTGCTCGGCGTGCTGGCGGTTTCGGCCGGCGTCATGCCGCAGAACCTGTGGGCCCAGTCGGCGACGCCCGGCGCGACCGACGAGATCGTGGTGATCGCGCCGCGCAGTCCGGTGGTCGAAAGGCTCGACGCGGCGGCCGGCGGCACTGCGATCGTCTCGGCCGAGACCATGCCGACAAGCGCGAACCTTACCATCTCGCGCGCTCTGGCGGACGTGCCGGGCGTGGTGGTGCAGGATTTCTTCGGCGGCAATGACCAGCCGCGTATCCAGATCCGCGGCTCGGGCCTGCAGCAGAACCCCGTCGAGCGCGGCGTGCTGATGCTGCGCAACGGCCTGCCGCTCAACCGTGCCGACGGCTCCTACATCGTCGGCTTCGCCAATCCGGGAGAGGCCGAGGCGGTCGAGGTCTATCGGGGGTACATGGCCAACCGGCTTGGCGCGACGGTGCTCGGCGGCGCGCTCAATCTGATCTCGCCCACGGGCCGCAGCGTCCCCGGCGTGGCCCTGAAGGCCGCCGGCGGCAGCTTCGGCCAGTTCAGCGGCGGCGCGCAGGCGGGTTTCGCCGGCGAACGGTTCGACATGCTGGTGCGCGGCGATGTCTCGCGCCGCGACGGCTACCGCGATTACAATGCCTCCCGTCGCTGGGGCGTGGGCAGCAATGTCGGCCTGCGCCTGTCCGACGACGTGAGCGTCCGGGTGTTCGCCAGCTACGCCGATCTCGGCTTCGACGTGTCGGGGCCGCTGACGCGCGATCTGCTCAGGAGCAATCCGCGCGCCGTGTTCGCCGGGCCGACCGTGACGCCGCAAGGCGCGATCAATCCTGGCCCGAACGTCGTGCGCGACCGGCCGCGCCGGGAAGCGAAGCAGATCCAGGTCGGCGCGCGCGCGACGGGAACGTTCGGCGCGCATGTCGTCGATCTGGCATTCGGCTATGCTCGGACGGACGACATGTTCCGCTTCCCGATGTCGGCCGGCATCCGCGAGACCGAGGGCGACGACTTCACCCTGGTGGCGCGCTACGCATTCAAGCCGGACGCGGCCCGGCCGCTCCCGCTGTTCGAGGCGACGGCGCAATATGTGACCGGCTCGGCCGACCGGGAGAACTATCTCAATGTCGCGGGCAAGCGCGGCGCCCTGTTCGGCCGCAGCCGCCTTAAGGCCGATACGCTGGCGCTCAATGCGGGCTTCAACATTCCGCTGGGCGATCGGCTGACGCTTTCGCCGTCTCTTTCCTGGTCGCGGGCGACGCGCGACAATCTCGACCGGTACGGCCTGCCGACGCGGCCGACCAACGCCTACAGCCCTGCCAATCCGACCATGGCGCTGCCGAACGGCGCGGTGCCGACGGTCAGTTCCAGCTATGCGCGGACATATGAAGGCTGGAGCCCGGCGCTGGGTCTCTCCTGGCAGCCGTCCGAGGATCAGACGATCTTCGTGGCCGTAAGCCGCAGCTTCGAGCCGCCGACCCACGACGATCTGCTGGCGACCGTGAACGGAACGCCCAACAGCAGTCCTGGGCGCCCCAATCCCGCGGCTCCGGCCGCGCCGGCTGCCGCCTTCGTCACGCCCGTGCTCAAGGCGCAGCGCGCGACCACGCTCGAGGCAGGTTGGCGCGGCCGTTCGGGCATCGTCTCGTGGGATGCGATCGTCTATTACTCCTGGGTCCGCGACGAG
>CAZFPW010000084.1:0-2531 GCA_964520765.1 uncultured Novosphingobium sp. | reverse complement strand
CCAACCTGTTCGACAAGACCTATGCCGGCTCGACCCTGATCGTCGACCAGGCCCGCCCCGACCAGGCCGCGTTCCTGCCGGGGGATGGCCGTGCCTTCGGCGGGGGCATCAGCCTCAAATTCTGAACCGAGAAAGGACAAGACCCATGAAGCATCGCACTCTTATTCTCGCCGCCGCTGCCTCGCTGGCGCTGCCGGCCACGGCTTCCGCGAAATCGACCCCGCTCGACATCGACCGGCTGCGCTACGAGACGGTCCACGATGCCGCCCGTCGCGGGATCATCGCGGTCGATGGCCAGGGCCGGCCGCTGACCTTCCTGCTCCGCATCGCCAAGGGCCAGTTCCTGCCGCCGCACGGCGCGACCGGGCCCATTCGCCTGCTCACCGTGATCTCGGGCACGTTGTCATGGGGCGATGGCAACAAGGTCGATCCCGCCAGCGAGCGCACGTTCGGCCCCGGCAGCATCATCGTCGTGCCCGCACAGGGCGGCGAACATTGGGCGGCCGCGCGGCAGGACGACGTGCTGCTCCAGGCCGTGCTGGTCCATGATGGCGCGCTCACCGCCGAGGCGGCTGGGCAACTCGCGCCATGATCGACGATCTGGCGCTGGCGCGCGTCCTCCATATCCTGGGCATCGTCGTCTGGATCGGTGGTGTATCGATGGCGTCCACCGTGGCGCTGCCCGCCGTGCGGCGCGGCGCGCTCGGGGCCGATCGCCTCGCGGCGTTTCAGGCCTTCGAGAAACGCTTCGTTTGGCAGGCTCGCGCCGCAGTCCTCGTGGTGGGCCTGTCCGGGCTCTACATGATCGAGCGCCTCGACCTGTGGAGCCGGTTCGCGGATATCCGTTTCTGGTGGATGCACGCGATGGTGTTCGTGTGGTCGCTGTTCTTCCTCGTTCTCTTCGTGGGCGAGCCGCTGGTCCTGCATCGCTATTTTCCGCCTTGGGCGCGGCGCGATCCCGAGCGCGCGTTCGCGGCGCTGCATCGGGTCCACCTCGTGTTGCTCGCGCTTGCCATTGTCACGATCTTCGGCGCCATGGCGGGCAGCCATGGCTGGCTGCTGTTCTAGATGGACTCGCGTGCGGCGCCCGGAGGTGCTTTTGTCGCTTCGTAGATCCGCTGGAGAACTCATGACCGAGACCCGCACCGAAACCGACAGCATCGGCCCGATCGAGGTGCCTGCAAGCGCCTATTGGGGAGCGCAGACCCAACGCAGCATCGAGAACTTTCCCTTCGGGCCCGCCGAACGAATGCCTATCGGCATCGTTCATGCGCTGGCGGTCGTAAAGCAGGCCGCGGCACGCGTGAACCGCGCGCATGGGCTGGACGGCACGCTGGCGGATGCGATCGAGAAAGCGGCCGCCGAGGTCGTAGCCGGCGAGCACGACGACCAGTTCCCGCTCGTCATCTGGCAGACCGGCAGCGGCACCCAGTCCAACATGAACGTCAACGAGGTGATCGCCGGCCGCGCCAACGAAATCTTGACCGGAGCGCGGGGCGGCAAGAGCCCGGTCCATCCCAACGACCATGTCAACATGGGCCAGTCGTCGAACGACAGCTTCCCGACCGCGCTCCACATCGCCGCGGCCCTGGCCGTCAACGATGCGCTGCTGCCGGCGCTCGATCGGCTGCACGCGGCGCTCGGCAGCAAGGCGGCAGCCTGGGCCGGCATCGTGAAGATCGGCCGGACGCACTTGCAGGATGCGACGCCGCTGACGCTGGGGCAGGAGTTTTCCGGCTACGTGCAACAACTCACCAACGCGCGCGAACGTATCGTGCAGGCGTGCGAGGGCGTGCTTCCCCTGGCGCAAGGCGGCACTGCGGTCGGCACCGGCCTCAATGCCTCGCCGGGCTTCGACGAGGCCGTGGCGAAGGAGATCGCGGCGCTCACCGGCCTGCCCTTCCGCACTGCGCTCAATAAGTTCGAGGCGCTGGCCTCCAACGATCCGCTGGTCCACCTTTCCGGCACGCTGAACGTGGCGGCGGTGGCTTTCACCAAGATCGCCAACGACATCCGCCTGCTCGGCTCCGGCCCGCGCTCGGGGTTGGGTGAGCTGGATCTGCCGGCCAATGAACCGGGTAGCTCGATCATGCCGGGCAAGGTCAACCCCACCCAGTGCGAGATGCTGACCATGGTGGCGGCGCAGGTGATCGGCAACCACCAAGCGGTGACGGTGGGCGGTCTCCAGGGCCATCTCGAACTCAACGTCTTCAAGCCGCTGATCGGCGCTGCCGTGCTGCGCTCCCTCCATCTCCTCGCCGTCGGCGCGGAGAGCTTCGCGGAGCGCTGCGTCGAGGGACTGGAAGCCAATGCGCCGCGGATCGCCGAACTCGTCGATCGTTCGCTGATGCTGGTCACCGCACTGGCGCCGGAGATCGGCTATGACAATGCCGCGAAGATCGCCAAGCATGCCCACGAGAAAGGCCTGACGCTCAAGGAAGCGGGGCTCGCGCTCGGCCTTGTCGACGAGGTGACGTTCGATCGCCTGGTCCGGCCCGAAAGCATGGTCTGATCGAGGAGCCTGAAGCGAG
>CAZFPW010000083.1:0-10146 GCA_964520765.1 uncultured Novosphingobium sp. | reverse complement strand
GCCTCGACCATGCCGAAATCCCCCCGGAGACGCGACGGGTTCTGAACATGACGATAGGGTCAGAACTTGCGAAAACCGGCTAGAGGAAGGCCGTTGCATTCGGTCCATTCATTGAACAAAGCGATGGCCGATGCATTTTCGGATAGCCAACGCTCGCGAAGCACTTTGAGATAAGCCTCGGCGGCAGGTGTGCCTGGCATCAAACTGGCGTCTTTCAGAATGCGATCCTGCAAGCGCTCGCGCTTGATCGCTTCCCCTGTCACTTCAGCTCCCGCCCGACCAGCGGCGACTGGCCGCTCTCGTCCGGCACGGCCCAGATCGCCACGTTGGTCGCGAAGACCACCGCCAGGATCAGCATGAGGCCGGCCTGCTTGCGGTTGCCGCGCCGCCATTGGAGGTAGGCGCCGCCCAGCAGGGCGACGCATCCCAGGACGAGCAAGGACAGCGCGGTTTCAAACATGAAGCCGCGTTAGCCGGTTCAGGCCTTGCCGAACAGTCCCTTGGCCATGTCGGCCAGGTCGTTCAGCGGGTTGCCGTCGCCGTCCTTGTCCAGCATGGCGAAGATCGAGCCGGCCTGGGGATGGTCCTGGAGCATCCGGGCGAACTCGCCGAGCGAGCCCTCGCCGCCGATGTGGCCGACGATCTGCGACAATACGCCGGTATCGAGCCCGGTCTTCTCCGCCGCCAGGCCGACCGTGTCGCCAGGCTGCTGGTGCGCCGCGCCGAGGGCGGAGATGGCCTTTTCGGCCAGCGCGGGGTCGATCCCCACCTTGGCCGCGAGGTTGGCGACATCGACGTTCGGACCGAGTTGGTTCAGCAATCCGTCAAGCAGGCTCATCGTTCACGACTCCACAAAAAGCAAAAGCGCCCGGAGCACGATGCGCTCCGGGCGGCTTTCAGCCAAGAGGTAATCGCTCCTCCCCGCGAACGGGGAGGAGCGAATGTCAGGCGGCGACCGGCGCGGCGGCGCGGACGCTCTCGTCGACATGCTCCGCGAACTGGGCGAAGTTGTCCACGAAGGCGCGCACCAGGGTCTGGGCGGTCTCGTCGTACTGGGCCGCGTCGGCCCAGGCGCCGCGCGGATCGAGCAGCTTGGTCTCGACGCCCGGCACCGCGACCGGCACCTCGAACCCGAAGTTCGGGTCCTTGCGGAACTCCGCGCCGTTGAGGCTGCCGTCGAGCGCGGCGTTGAGCAGGGCGCGGGTCGCCTTGATCGGCATGCGCTTGATGCCGTCCATCGTCGCCTTGCCGCCGGTCCAGCCGGTGTTGACCAGCCAGCAGGTGACGCCGCCCTTGGCGATCCGCTCCTTGAGCAGGTTGCCGTAGATCGACGGGTGGCGCGGCATGAAGGGCGCGCCGAAGCAGGTCGAGAAGGTGGCTTCCGGCTCGGTCACGCCGATCTCGGTGCCGGCGACGCGGGCGGTGTAGCCCGACAGGAAGTGGTACATCGCCTGGTCGGGCGTCAGCCGCGCGATCGGGGGCAGCACGCCATAGGCGTCGGCGGTGAGGAAGATGATGTTCTTCGGCACCGGGCCGAGGTTGTGCTCGCTCGCGTTCGGGATGAACTCGATCGGGTAGGAGCCGCGGCTGTTCTCCGCCAGCGAGGCGTCGTCGAGGTCCAGCGTGCGGGTCACGGGATCGATCACCACGTTTTCCAGCACCGTGCCGAAGCGCTTGGTGGTGGCGAAGATCTCGGGCTCGGCCTCGGCCGAGAGGCGGATCATCTTGGCGTAGCAGCCGCCCTCGAAGTTGAAGACGGCGGTGTCGGACCAGCCGTGCTCGTCATCCCCGATCAGGGTGCGGCTGGCGTCGGCCGACAGGGTGGTCTTGCCGGTGCCCGACAGGCCGAAGAACACCGCCGTGTCGCCGTTCGGGCCGATGTTGGCCGAGCAGTGCATCGGCATGACGCCCTTGACCGGCAGCAGGTAGTTGAGGATGCCGAAGACCGACTTCTTCATCTCGCCCGCATAGGCCGTGCCGCCGATCAGGATCAGCTTCTCGGTGAAGTTGACCGCGACGACCGTTTCGGACCGGCAGCCGTGGCGCGCGGGATCGGCGCGGAAGGTCGGCAGGTCGATGATCGTGTATTCGGGGACGAAGCCGGCCAGCTCCGCCTCGCTCGGGCGCACCAGCAGGGTGCGGATGAACAGGTTGTGCCAGGCCAGCTCGTTGATGACGCGCACGTTCACGCGATGCTCGGGCTGCGAGCCGCCGAACAGGTCGGCGACGTAGAGCGTTTCCTTCTCGCCCACGGCGGCGAGGAAATCGGCCTTGAGCGCGGCGAAGTGCTCGGGCGTCATCGCCACGTTGGTCTTGCCCCACCACACCGTATTTTCGGTCTCGGCGTCGCGGACGATGAACTTGTCCTTGGCCGAGCGGCCGGTGTGCTTGCCCGTGGCCACCACCAGGGGGCCGTCCGCCGCAAGGAGGCCCTCGCCGTTGCGCACCGCATGCTCCACCAGGGGGGCCGTGCCGAGGTTGGCGAAGATTTCGGCGCGCGTGGTGATACCCTGTTTTTCAAGCGGATAGCTGAGCGAAGCGGTCAACGTCATCTCCTGGATGCGAGGAACGCGCGATGCCGCGGCACCGGGCGCGTCTTTCTATAGCGGGTGGATTCGGGGTCGGGCATTAGTCGAGGCGGGCTTTTCGGTCAAATGCAACGCGCCGGGAAACATTGGCCTGACCAATAGCCCGGGGCTCGATCCACTGCCGTGGAAGCGGCACCGGCCCACTCCCCCGGCCCGGCCACCCATAAGATATCCTGTCGGGTGGCCGGGCCGGGGGAGTGGGCCGGTGCCGTACCTGATTCAGCCGCGCTGAATCAGACTCTAAGCCGCTCCATTGTCAGCGCCCCGGCGACGCGGTAACTGCATGGTCCCACCGCCGTTTCGCCATGAAGTTGCCGCCGCCCCGATGCCCGAAACGCCTGCCTCCACCGCCGCCGAAGCCGATGCCGCCGCTCCGCAGCAGACGATCGCGCTGGTCGACGACGATCGCAACATCCTCACCACCGTCTCGATCGGTCTCCAGGCGGAAGGCTTTGCCACCAGGGTCTATGCGGATGGCGCCACGGCGCTGAAGGCGCTGCTGGAGAATCCGCCCGACCTCGCCATCTTCGACATCAAGATGCCGCGGATGGACGGGCTGGAGCTGCTCCAGCGACTGCGCGAGAAATCGGCCCTGCCGGTGATCTTCCTGACCTCCAAGGACGAGGAGCCGGACGAGGCGCTGGGCCTCGCGCTCGGGGCGGACGACTATATCACCAAGCCGTTCAGCCAGCGCCTGCTGGTCGCGCGCATCCGCGCCCTGCTGAGGCGCAGCGAGCTGGCCCGGCGCGACCTGGCCGAGCCGCCGGGGGAGGACCGGACCGAGGTATCCCGCCGCGGCCGGCTGGAGATGGACCCGGAACGGCACCTGGTGCGCTGGGACGGCAAGCCGGTGTCCCTCACCGTGACGGAATTCCTGATCCTCGACGCGCTGTCCGCCCGGCCCGGCGTGATCAAGAGCCGCAACCAGCTGATGGACGCGGCCTATTCGGACGACGTATTCGTCGACGACCGCACGATCGACAGCCACATCAAGCGCCTGCGCCGCAAGTTCCGCGGGGTCGATCCCGAATTCGGCGCGATCGAGACGCTCTACGGCGCGGGATATTCCTTTGGAGAGGGGTGAGGAAGAGGTCGAAGGCCGCTTCCGGCGTTCGGGCTGGTCGGGCGTCTGGTCGATCCGCTCCTCGCTCACCACGCGTATCCTGGCGGTCAACGTCATCGCCCTGGGGCTGATGGCGGCGAGCCTGTTCTACATCGACATCTACCGCAAGCAACTCCTGGCCGAACGCTTCAACCTGGCCGAGGCCGAGGCGCTGATCACCGCCGACGCCCTGGCCGCCGCCCCGCCCCGCCAGCGCGGCGAGCTGCTCGCGGCGATCGGCACGGAGCGCAAGCTGCGGCTGCGCTACTACAACGGCAAGGGCAAGATGATCGCCGACAGCTTCGAGCTCGCCGGCCCCGCCTTCATCCTGGCCGATCCGACCAACGAGCCATGGTATCAGGGCGCCGGGCGGACGATCGACCGGGGCATGGACTTCGTGCTCGGCGCGCCGCCGGTGCCCGCCTATGCCGACCCCGGCAATGCCCCCGCGGACGTCTGGCCCGAGCTGATCGAGGCCAAGGCCACCGGCCGCCCGGTGGTGATGCAGCGCTATGCGCCGGACCGGACGCCGGTCATCACCGCCGCCGTCTCGGTGGGCGAGAAGGGCGAGCAGCTCCTCCTCCTGCGCAACGCGCCCGACGTGACCCAGGCGGTGCGCGACGCGCGGCAGAACCTGGCGATCGTCGTCGCGGTGGCCCTGCTGGTCTCGATCCAGCTCTCGCTGTTCCTCGCCCGGACGATCGTCAAGCCGCTGCGCCTGCTGGTCCGCGCCGCGGTGCGGGTCCGGCTGGGCCGCGACCGCGAGGTGGTCGTCCCCCGCCTGCCCGAGCGGCGCGACGAGATCGGCCTGCTGGCCCGCTCCATCTCGGACATGACCGCCGCGCTGCGCCAGCGGATCGACGCGGTGGAAAGCTTCGCCGCCGACGTCGCGCACGAGATCAAGAACCCGCTCGCCTCCCTGCGCAGCGCGCTGGAATCGCTGGAGAAGGTCAAGGACCCGGAGCTGTCCCGCCAGCTCCTCGGCATCGCCGCCCATGACGTGCGGCGGATCGACCGCCTGGTCAGCGAGATTTCCGAGGCGAGCCGGATCGACGCCGAACTGAGCCGGGCGACCTTCGAGCCGGTCGACCTCGTCGCCCTGGTCCGCGCCCTCGCCCAGGCCCGCGACGAGCGCGGCGAGAACGGCGGCCATCCGATCACGGTCGCCCATTACGGCGACAGCCCGGTCGTGCTCGGCGAAGCGGCGCGGCTGGAGCGGGTGATCGAGAACCTGCTCGACAACGCCGTCTCCTTCTCTCCCGAGGGCGCACAGATCGAGGTCGAGATCGCCGGGTACGATGGCGTAGTGGAGCTGGCCGTCTCCGACCACGGCCCCGGCATCGCGCCCGAGGTGCGCGAGAAGGTGTTCCACCGCTTCCATTCGGCGCGCCCGGCGGGAGAGGACTTCGGCAATCACTCCGGCCTCGGCCTGGCCATCGCGCGGACCATCATCGAGGCGCACGACGGCATCCTTTCGGCCCGCGACCGGCTCGACGGCGGAACGGGCGCGCGCATGGTCATGGAGCTGCCGGCGATGGAGCCGGCATGATCGCGCGCCAGGCCACCTGCGTCGCGATTCGCGGCCGGGCGATCCTGATCGAGGGCGATCCGGGCACCGGCAAGTCCGCCCTCGCCCTCGCCCTGATCGACCGGGGCGCGGAGCTGATCGGCGACGACGGCGTGCTGCTCGCCCCCTCGGGCGACCGGCTGCTCGCCCGGCCCCACCCGAACACGCGCGGCCTGATCGAGGTGCGCAACCTCGGCCTGCTGACCTTCCCGGTCCGCGAGGAGGCCCCCGTCGCCCTGGCGCTCCGCCTGGACTCGGCGGCGGCGCGCTTCATCGAGGAGCCAGAAAGCCTCGCCCTGGCCGGCCACAGGGTGCCGCTCGTCCGCCTCTGGCCCGATGCCGCGCCGCCCGCGCTGAAGGCGGAGCTGGCCCTGGCGCGCTTCGGCCTGCCCCAATCCTGAACTGTCCCCGAAGCTTCCGCCGCCGCCCCTTCCCTTTTCCCGGCCGGAGGGGCAAAGCAGGAGGTAATGCCCGACGAGTCATCTCAGGACAGCCGCCAGCGCGTGCTGCTGGTCACCGGCCTGCTCGGCGCGGGCAAGACCACGGCCCTGCGGGTTCTGGAAGACCTCGGCTGGGAGGCGATCGACAATTTCCCCGTCCGCATGCTCGAACGGCTGATCGACAGCCCGGCCGGCTCCGACATCCGCGCCCCGCTCGCCATCGGTTTCGATTCGCGCACCCGCGGCTTCGATCCCCACCGGGTCATCAAGCTGGTGAAGAAGCTGTCTGAACGCGACGACCTGCAACTCACCACGCTGTTCATCGATTGTGCTGGGACCGAGCTGGAGCGCCGCTACAACGAGACGCGCCGCCCCCACCCGATGGCCGGGGACATGCCCGCCGCCTCGGGCATCGTCGCCGAGCGCGAGCTGCTCGAGCCGCTGCGGCGCTGGGCCGACATCGTCATCTCGACCACCGCCTTCTCGACCAACCAGCTCCAGCAGGCGATCCGCGAGCAGTTCGCGCCCGAACCCGGCGCCGACATGACCGTGACCGTCACCAGCTTCGGCTTTTCGCGCGGCATGCCGCCGATCGCGGACCTGGTGTTCGACATGCGCTTCCTCGACAATCCGCACTGGGTGCCGGATCTCAAGCCGCTGACCGGGCAGGACGCCCCGGTCGGCGACTATATCCGCCGCGATCCCGCCTTCGCGGAAGCCTATGCCCGCATCCTCGACCTTCTGCTGCTCCTGCTTCCGCGCTACCGGGCGCAGGGCAAGGCCTATGTCACCATCGCCTTCGGCTGCACCGGCGGGCGGCACCGTTCGGTCTTCGTCGCCGAGCTGATCGCCGCAGCCTTGCGCGAAGCCGGATTTTCGCCCACATTGCTGCACCGCAACCTGGGTTCACGCGCTGCCGATCTGGTTGAAGGGGGGCAAGCGCGATGACCACCGAAAGAAGCATTGCCAAGATGTTCAAGAGGTTGCGTTTGCAGGAACTTCGGAGCGCGTCTCCCGCATGATCGGTATGATTCTGGTGACCCACGGCAAGCTTGCCGAGGAATTCGTCCACGCCATGCAGCATGTCGTCGGCCGGCAGGACGCGGTGGAAACCGTGTGCATCGGCCCCAACGACGATATGGAGCGACGCCGCAAGGAGATCGCCGACGCCGTCCGCAAGGTCGATTCCGGCGAAGGCGTGATCGTCCTGACCGACCTGTTCGGCGGCACCCCGTCCAACCTCGCGATCTCGCTGATGAAGGCCGGCCATGTCGAGGTGATCGCGGGCATCAACCTGCCGATGCTGATCCGCCTGGCCAAGGCGCGCAATTCGATGAGCGTGCAGGACGCCGCCAGGGCCGCGCGCGACGCCGGGCGCAACTACATCACCATCGCCTCCGAATTCCTCGGACAGGATGCCTGAACGATAATGAGCCCCAGCCCACGATGAGCCCTACCCTAAGATGAGCCAGGCGAGCGAAACCGTCGAAATCGTCAACCAGCGCGGCCTGCATGCGCGGGCGAGCGCCAAGTTCGTCAATGCCGTGGCCAAGCTGCCCGAAACCTGCCGGGTGACGGTGCACAAGGACGGCTCCGAGGCCGCCGGCGGCTCGATCCTCGGCCTGATGATGCTCGGCGCGGCGAAGGGCGATTCGATCGAGGTCGTCGTGCGCGGCGAAGGCGCGGACGTGGTGCTTTCCAAGCTGGTCGGCCTGGTCAAGGACGGCTTCGGCGAGGATTGATCCGGGGGCGAGTGCCCCGTGCCGCGCGGCCTTCACGGCCGCTTATGAACACCTCCGCCCAGCCTGAGCTTGTCGCAGGCCGCGCGCCGCCCTATCCGCTGAGGCCATGCGCCGCACCATCACCGGCTTTTCCAATCCGACGGTCAAGTTCCTCCGCTCGCTGCGGGAGAAGAAGCACCGCCGCCAGGAACGGCGCTTCCTAGCCGAGGGCCTGCGCCTGCTGACCGACGCGCGGGAGTGCGGGCGCCTGCCGGAAATCCTGGTCATGGCCAGCGGGCGCGAGGGCCATCCCCTGCTGGACGAACTGGAACAGGCGGTCGCGGCGGCGGGCGGCGAGGTGATCGAGACGAGCGAGGACATCCTCGCCAAGATCACCGGCAAGGACAATCCGCAGGCCGTGGCGGGCGTCTTCGCCGAGTTCGACACCTCGCTCGCCGCGCTCGACCGCGATGCCGCGCCGATCTGGCTGGTCGCCCAGGCGCTGCGCGATCCGGGCAACCTCGGGACCATGCTGCGCACCGGCGACGCCGTCGGCGCGGGCGGGCTGATCCTGATCGACGACTGCGCCGATCCCTTCTCGGTCGAGGCGGTGCGCGCCTCCATGGGCGCGGTGTTCACCCAGCGGGTGGCCCAGGCGCGATGGGAGGAATTCCTGCCCTGGCTGCGCGAGGGACCGGGCCAGCTCGTCGCGGCGAGCCTGCGCGACGCCCGGCCCTATCGCGGCGCGCCCTACCAGGCGCCCTGCTTCATCCTGGTCGGCAACGAATCGCGCGGCCTGCCCGCCGCCTACGAGGACGCCTGCGACCTGCGCGTCACCATGCCGATGCGCGGCCGCGCCGACAGCCTCAACGCCGCCGTGGCCGGGGCGGTGCTGGCCTATGAGGTGCTGGCCGGGCTGGAAGCGGGCGGCTGAGGCAGGAGCCTTACGAGCGCCCTCACCCCATTCCACCCATTCACAAACCCCGCTCAGCCTGAGCCTGTCGAAGGCCACGCACAATCGTTTGCTCCAAGCTCCCGGCGACCTAGCGGCCACGGCATCGCGTGGCCTTCGACAGGCTCAGGCTGAGCGGGAGCAGTGAGTGGCGCTGCGGATGGTGCGTGGTGAGGCGAATATTAGCCCTTATCCGAAACCACGCTTTTCGGCCGAAATTGACAAAGTGCACGGTGTCCCAAGGGCACGCCCCAACCTGTCACCTTGCCCCTATTCCGCCGCCTCCACCGGCACGTCGTTCGCGGGCGGGCTTGGCGGCAGGGCGCCAGATTGGGCGCCGGCCGAGGCCGCTTCACCGTGACGCGGGGCGGTTTCCACCAAGGGCACTTCCTCGATCTCGCGCTTGCCGATCTCGATGTGCTTGTCGCGCAGGCGGCGGCCCGAAGAAAGCACGTTGCGCTCGAAGCTGCCGACGAAATCGTTGTATTTCCGCACCGCCCGGTCGAGCCCCGCGCCGACGCCCTTGAGGTGCTCGGCCGCGGTCGCCAGCCGGTCGTACAGCTCGCCGCCCATCCGCCCGATCTCCCGCGCCTCGTGCGCCAGGCCGTCCTGGCGCCAGACCTGGGCGACGGTCCGGGCGATGGCGACGAGGTTGGTCGGCGTCGCCAACAGCACCTTGTTGCGAAAGGCGAAGTCCCACAGCTCCGGGTCGTGCTCCAGCGCGGCGGCGACGAAATGCTCGCCCGGCACGAACATCACGACATAGTCAGGCGCATCCTCGAACTGCGACTGGTAGGCCTTGGTCCCCAGCGTCTGGACATGGCCGCGCATCGCCCGGGCGTGCTGGTCCAGCGCGGTCTTGCGCACCGCCTCGTCATCCGCCTCGAAGGCCGCCTGATAGGCGTTGAGCGAAACCTTGGCGTCGATCACCAGCTGGCGGTTGCCGGGGATGCGGACCACCGCGTCGGGCCGCAGCCGGCCATCCTCGGTATCCAGCGAATGCTCCAGGAAGAAATCGGTGTGCTCGGTCAGCCCGCACTGTTCCAGCACGTTCTGCAGCGCCCGCTCGCCCCAGCGGCCGCGGGCCTTGGGCGCATTGGTCAGCGAGTTGCCGAGCCGCTGCGCCTCGCGCCGGACCTCTTCCTGCCCGGCCCGCAGCCCCTCGATCACCCCGGCGAGCTGGCCGAAGGCGTCGACGCGCTGTTTCTCCAGCGTGGCGACCTGCTCCTCGTAGCTCTTCAGCCGTTCCCCCACCGGGGCGAGCAAGGTGCGGATGCGCTCGGCGTTCTTCTCCTCGGACTGGGCGAAGCGCTCCTGCGCGCGGTTGAGGAACGCCTCCTGCGCGCGTTCGAGCACCTTGTTGCCGGCGTTCTCGAACTCCTTGCGGAGCCCTTCCTGCGCTTCCAGCAGGAGCCGCTTCTGCTCCTCGAAATGGGCGGCGTTGGCCTTCAGCGCGGCGAGCTGGGCGACCAGCCCCTCCTGCTCGCCCCGCAGCTCGCGCAGTTCCGCGGCGAGCGCTTCGGCCTGCTTGCCCTTCTCGCTTTCGGCCGCCAGCTCGGTGATGGCGCGGCGGAACCTGCCGTCCAGTTCCTTTGCCTCGGCATCGCGGGCGGCGAAGCGGGCCTGCCAGTCGGCCACGGGCCGCGAACCGAAGAACCAGCCGAGCGCGATACCGATCACGAGCGCGGCGATCACCAGGACGAAAATAAGCGGAGAACCTTCCATGGCCGGAACATACATCGAACATCGGCGCCAGGAAAGCGCTCATCGCACGAT
>CAZFPW010000082.1:0-10163 GCA_964520765.1 uncultured Novosphingobium sp. | reverse complement strand
AGGTGGCCGGCGCGGATGTTCACCTGGACCGAGGGCAGCAGCAGCCGCGGGGCGGCCAGCCCCCGGTCGCGCTCCTGCCGCATGGCGACGAAGCTGTCCTCGTCGATGCCGTCGTGGGCATGGATGTTCCTCGCCCGCTCCTCGGCCACGGTGGTTTCCCAGACATAGGTGTCGCGGCCCGGTGCCTTGTAGTCGTGGCATAGGAACAGCCGCGTCTCGGGCGGCAGGGCGAGCAGACGACGGATCGAGCGGTAGAGCGCCCGGGCGTCGCCGCCGGGAAAGTCGGCGCGGGCCGTGCCGTAGTCGGGCATGAACAGCGTGTCGCCGACGAAGACGGCATCCCCGATCCGGTAGCTGACGCAGGCCGGGGTATGGCCGGGGGTGTGAAGCACCTCGATCTCCAGCGCGCCGAGCGGCACCCTGTCTCCATCGGCCAGCAGCAGGTCGAAGTCCGCGCCATCGGGCTGTAGGTCCGGCGTGTTGAACACCTCGCGGAAGATCGCCTGCACCTTTCCGATATTGGCGCCGATCGCGATCTTCGCGCCCGTCCGGGCCTGGATGTGCGGCGCGGCGGACAGGTGATCGGCGTGGGCATGGGTTTCGAGGACCAGCTCGACCTTCCAGCCCCCTGCCCGCGCCGCCTCCAGGATCGCGTCGGCGGACCCGGTGCCGACTTTGCCCGAAGCCGGATCGAAATCGAGCACCGGATCGACGATCGCCGCGGCGTGGGTGGCCGGGTCGCCGACCAGATAGCTGACGGTGAAGGTCGCCTCGTCGAAGAAGGCGCGGATCATGGGGGAAGCCGGCATGAGATGTCCTTTCAAGCGAAATCCTGATTCGATGCTTGACAATATGTGAGATATTTCTAATTTAGCAATATCTAATTTAGGAGATGCAAATGAAGGTTGCCGACATGGACCTCGCCACCTTCGCCGCGAATGCGGAGCGCGTGGCCGGAATGCTGAAGGCGATGGGCAACCAGCGCCGGCTGATGGTGCTGTGCCAGCTTGCCGAGCACGGCGAGATGCGGGTTGGCGATCTGGCGGCCGCCGTCGGCCTGTCGCAGTCGGCCCTGTCCCAACACCTCGGCCGGATGCGCGAAGACGGCCTCGTCGCCTTCCGGCGCGAAAGCCAGACGCTCTGGTATCGCATCGCCGACGCCCGCTGCGAAACGCTGCTGGCCACGCTCCACCAACTCTATTGCCAGGAGAATTGACCGATGACGCTCAATCGCATCACCCCTGAGCAGGCCCAGGCCCTGATCGCGCAAGGGGCCGCGCTGATCGACATTCGCGAGCCCGACGAACATGCCCGGACCCGCATTCCCGGCGCGCGCAACGTGCCCGCCGGAAAGGTCGAGCGGATCGGGGAAGCGCCCGCGGTGATCTACCATTGCCGCTCGGGCGGCCGCACCGACGCGAACGCCGGCAAGCTGGCGGCGGCGGCGGATTGCGAGGCCTATGTCCTCGACGGCGGGATCGAGGCCTGGCGCAAGGCCGGCCTGCCCGTGGTCGAGGACCGGAGCCAGCCGATCGAGATCATGCGGCAGGTCCAGATCGCCGCCGGGCTGCTGATCCTGGCCGGCGTCGCCCTCGGCTTCGCCATCGCGCCGGGGTTCTTCCTCCTCGCCGCCTTCGTCGGGGCAGGCCTGGCCGTGGCCGGCATGACCGGCTGGTGCGGCATGGCCCGGCTCCTGGCGCTGATGCCGTGGAACCGGCGCGCGACGGCGGGGATGTAGGATGTTGGACCCGGCTGCGGTCGCGCCCGCGCTTGGCGCAGGCGCCGCGATCGGGCTGACCCTCGGCCTGGTCGGCGGCGGCGGTTCGATCCTCGCCGTGCCCCTGCTGGTCTATGCCGTGGGCGTGAAATCCCCCCACGCGGCGATCGGCACGGCGGCAGTCGCGGTCGCGCTGAACGCCGCGTCGAGCCTGGCCGGGCATGCTCGGGCCGGAACCGTGAAATGGCCTTGCGCCGCCGTCTTCGCAGGCGCCGGCGTGATCGGCACCGCGCTGGGCGCCGAAGCCGGCAAGGCGCTGGACGGCCAGCGCCTGCTTGCCCTGTTCGGCCTGCTGATGATCGTGGTGGGCGGCGCCATGCTCCGCCCCCGTGGCGGCCGCGAACGGCCGGACGTGCGGCTGCGGCCGGAGACCGCCCGCTATCTTTTGCCCCGGCTGATCCCGATCGGCTTCGCGGTCGGCCTGCTGGCCGGTTTCTTCGGCATCGGCGGCGGCTTCCTGATCGTCCCCGGCCTGATGCTGGCGACGGCGATGCCGCTGCGCAACGCGGTCGCCACCTCGCTGGTCGCCGTCACGGCCCTGGGGCTGACGACCGCGGCCTCCTATGCGCTCTCTGGTCTCGTCGACTGGCTTTTGGTGGCAATACTGGTTGCCGGCGGCATGACCGGCGCGCTGGCGGGGATCGCGCTGGGCAAGCGGCTGGCAGGCCATCGCCGGGCGATGGAAATCGGCTTTGCCGCGATCGTCATGCTGATCGGCGGCTACGTGACCGGGCAGGGCCTGGCATGAAAAGAGGCGGGCGACTTTCGCCGCCCGCCAGTCAGGGTGTCTCTCGGGAGGAGAGAGAGAACCTTAGAAGTTCACGATGGCTTCAAGACCAAAGGTCCGCGGCGGGTTGAAGTTCGCATAGGAACCCAGCGTGTTGTTGTTCGCATCCGAGCGGCGATAGATGTGATCCTCGTTGAACAGGTTGCGAACCCAGGCCGCGACGGTCAGCTTCTGGCCGTTGTCGGTCATCGGAATGTCGGCCAGCGAGAGACGGCCGTTCACCACGAAGCCCGATTCGGTCATCACGTCTTCCGACTGGAAGGAATAGACCGGGTCCGAATAGTTCGCATCGAGGTGCAGGCGCAGCCTGGCGCCCGCGCCGCCGATCGGGGTTTCGTAGTCGATCGAGCCCGACACGGCGTTCTTCGGGGTGAACACCGTATAGACCTTGGTCAGCACCCCGTGCGTCGGACCCGGCAGCGGGTTGGCCATCGCCGGGATGTCGGCATAGGTGTAGGCATAGGACACGCCCAGCGTCAGGCTGTCGGTCGGCTTGGCCGTCAGCTCGACCTCGACGCCGCGGATCTTGGACGTTCCGGGGGCGTTGGCCGTGTTCTCGGTATGGAGGTTGAAGGTGGGGTTCGGGATGGTGGTGCCGGGCAGGTAGGGGTCGGTGTCGACATAGTCGAAGTCCACCTGGGTGCCGGTGCGGTCCATCATGTAGCCCGCGATATTCAGCCGGACGCGATGATCGAACAGGTCCATCTTCGCCCCGATCTCATAGGACTTGACCTCTTCGGGACCGAAGGCGCCGAAGTTGCTCGAACGGGCATTGGCGCCGCCCGCGCGATAGCCGGTCGAGAACTTGGCGTAGAGGTTGACGTCCGGCGCAGCGTCGAACGCCAGGGTCACCATCGGGTCGAAGCGGCTGTTGTCGAAGGTGAAGGTATGGTTGGTCGGCGTGTTGGAGACCATGGTCAGCGTGCCGCGACGCTTGTCCTTGGTCCAACGCCCGCCGACGGTCAGGTGCAGGGAGTCGGTCGGCGACCAGGTGCCCTGGGCGAAGACGGCATAGCTGTGGGCGGTCGCATTGCTGTCGCGCTGGCGCGACCAGTTCTGCGGCTGCCAGGTCATCGCATCGTTGATCGTGTAGCCGGTGCCGGTCGCGTTCCAGCGATTGGTGGTCGGCGTCGCGGCGAATTCACGCACGCTCTCCGTGAAATAGTAGAAGCCGACCACGTAGTCGAAGTTCGAGAAGCTGCCGACCGCCTGCAATTCCTGGCTGAACTGCGTCTGATGCATGTTCGACAGACTGTAGCGGCTGAAGTTGGTGTTGGGCGCAAAGATCGTGCGATGCGCGCCGCCCGAGTTGTCCCACTGCTCGGTGGTGACGCTGCGCCATGCCGTGATCGAGCGCAGCTCCAGCGCGGGCGACAGGCGGTACTTGATCGTCCCCGTGAAGCCTTCGGTGTCGTTGACGCTGAGCTGCTGCGGCACGCCGATCTCGGCGGCGTCCTGGCGGCGGTTGCCGCTCACGTAGACCAGCGGCGAGAGCGGCGCGATGCAACTCGTGGCCGGCGGCGGGCAGGTCAGCGTCGAGCCGACATAGGTGCCGACCGGGCGGCCGTTCGGGTTATAGTTGATGAGCTGGCTGTAATACGGCGTGTTCTGTTCCTTGCCGCGATCGTAGGACACCTCGACCGACAGCCCGTCGACCGGCTGCCACAGCGCCGTCGCCCGGCCGCCGACCCGGTGGAAATAACCCCAGCCGTACTGGCCTTCCATCGGATTGGTCGTCGTCTCGTTCTGGTGCTGGATCAGGCCGTCGAGCTTGATGGCGATGTTCGCGAAGGCCGGCAGGTTGAGGTGGACCTCGCCGTTGTAGCTGCCGAAGTTGCCGAAACCGCCCTGCATGCGGCCGCCGAACTCGCCGGTCGGCTTCTTGGTCACGATGCTGACCGCGCCGCCCTCGGTGTTGCGGCCAAACAGCGTGCCCTGCGGGCCGCGCAGGACCTCGATGCGCTCCACGTCGAACAGCCCGGCGTTCAGGCCCTGCGAGCGGCCCAGATAGACGCCGTCGATATAGACGCCGACGCCGGTGTCGCGGGCGGTCTGGTTCTGGTCGAAGGGCACGATGCCGCGGATACCGACGGTCAGGGCCGACTGGCGGGATTCGAAAGTCGCGACGCGCAAGCTCGGCACGCCGCCGTCCGCCAGATCGGCCAGGCTCTGCACGTGGCGCTGCGCGATGATGTCGCTGCCGAGCACGGCGATGGCGATCGGCGTCTTCTGGAGGTTCGTTTCGCGCTTCGTGGCGGTGACGACGATGTCGGTCAGGCCGCTCGAATCCTGGGGGGTGTCGGCATCGGCGGCAGCCCCGTCAGCGGCAGCGGCATCTTCGGCGGCCCAGGCCGTTCCGGCGGACTGCACCAGGGCGATTGCCAGCATCGACGCGGCGAGCTTGGAAATGGAGCGGTTCATCATATTGATCCCTGACTCTTTCGTTGTGTGAGGGATCAGCCGAACCGCCTGCCGATTCGCCTGGGTCGCCCTCCGTCGAGCCGCCGACTAGGCCCGCCAGATTTCACCCGCGCGACACTATCGCGTCATTTCGAAGTCAGATTTGCGACAACATGGTGACAGTCCCGATTGACGGAATAGCGTCACAAAACCGTCATTTGCCGAACGCATTATACCGCCCCGGATCGACTGGGCCGAAGCGACGATGAGTGAACCGGGAACCGTAATCCTGACCAATGCCAAGCCGGACCTGGTTGCCATGCTGGCGGACCGGATGCCGGGCGTGCGCGTGATGACCGCCGGCTCGCAGCCGCCGGCGCACCGGCACGAGGGACGGACCTGGTGCTTCGTGGACTGGCTTCTGCCCGATCTCTCCGGCCTCGAAATGTGCCGCCGTCTCCGCGACGCCCCGGCGACCGCGCACAGCCATATCACCATGATCCTGGACGAGGACGACACGGAGGCGCGCCGCCGGGCGCTGCGCGCCGGGGCCGACGATTACGTCCTCGCGCCCCTTACCGCCGATCTGCTCCTCGACCGGCTCGAGCACTATCGCGGCACGGTGAGCAATGGGCCGCCCCTGCCCCGCCTCGCCCACGGCGACCTCACGCTCGACCTCGCCGCGCACCAGGCGCGCTGGCACGGGCGGCCCGTGCCGCTGCGCCCCAACGAGTTCAGGCTCCTGGCCCATTTCGTCGAGCACCCCGACCAGGTCCTGTCGCGCACCGGCCTGATCGCGATGCTCGGCAAGGACAGCGACGCGATCGACGAGCGCACGGTCGACGTCTGGGTGGGCCGCCTGCGCCGCAGCCTCAAGGCCCACGGGGTGCCCGATCCGCTGCGGACCGTGCGCTCGCTGGGCTATGTGCTGGACAGCCTGCCGGAGTGATTTTCGCTGTCCTACAGCGCCGCAACCTGCGATTCAGCGATCATGCGCCCGACCCGACCGACCCTGCGATCCCTGCCCGCCGGCCAGACGGGCCGGATGCGTCGCCTTGCCCAAAGCGGAAGGTCACGCTCCGCCCTCCCCCGGTTCGGCGGAAGAGCGAATTTTTCATTTGTTTATGAAGGTATTGCCTCGATCCCGCGCTCCGAAAGTCACAGGATTTGGGGTCCCGTCCAGCGTCCACTTCAAGCCGTCGCCTTGCGCCACTTGCCCCGTGGGCCGCATCCGGCCATAGGCTCCAGCGATTCCCGCGCACGGAAAGGCAATGCGATGAAGGTCCGCGTTTCGGTCAGCCTCAAGAACGGGGTGCTCGATCCCCAGGGCCGGGCGATCCAGCACTCGCTCGAAGGCCTCGGCTTCGGCGGCGTCAAGGACGTCCGCGCCGGCCGGCTGATCGAGCTTGAGGTGGACGAGAGCGTCAGCGACGCCGACCTCGACGAGATGTGCCGCAAGCTCCTCGCCAACATGGTGATCGAGAACTATCGCATCGAACGAGTCGCGGCGTAATGGCCTTCCGCTCCGCCGTCATCACCTTCCCCGGCTCCAACTGCGACCGGGACATGGCCGACGCGCTGGAGAAGATCTCCGGCCAGGCGCCCCATCGCGTCTGGCACGGCGACGCGGACCTGCCCGACCGCCTCGACTTCATCGCCCTGCCCGGCGGCTTCTCCTATGGCGACTACCTGCGTTGCGGCGCGATCGCCTCGCGCTCGCCGGTCATGCAGGCGGTGATCGCCGCGGCAGGCCGCGGCGTGCCGGTGCTGGGCGTGTGCAACGGTTTCCAGGTCCTGACCGAAAGCGGCCTGCTGCCCGGCGCCCTGCTGCGCAATTCGGGCATCCGCTTCGTCTGCCGCGAAGCCGCCCTGGTGGTGGAGAACGCGCAGTCGTTGTTCACCAGCGGCTATGAGCAAGGCGAGCGCATCTCGTTCCCTGTCGCCCATCATGACGGCAACTATTACGCCGACGAAGCCACGCTGGACCGGCTCGAAGGCGAAGGCCGCGTAGCGCTGCGCTATGCCGAGAACATCAACGGCTCAGCCCGCCAGATCGCCGGCGTCCTCAACGAGGCGGGCAACGTGCTGGGCATGATGCCGCACCCCGAGCGGGCAATCGAGGCGGAACAGGGCGGCAGCGACGGGCGCCGCCTGTTCGAAAGCGCGATTTCGGCGTTGGCTTCGGCCTAGGCCGCCGCCCCGCCGCTCCGCATGAAGGTTTCCTGATAGAATAGCCGATCCGCCTCGGCGAGGCTCATCGGCCGGCCGAAGTAGTAGCCCTGGATCTTGTCGCAGCCGAGGGCGCGGATCATCTCCAGCTCCTCAACCGTCTCGACGCCTTCGGCGGTGGTGCTCATCTCCAGGCTGTCGGCCATCGCGACGACCGCGCGGATGATCGCCAGGCTCTCCGGGTTGCCGGTCGCCGCGCCCTGGACGAAGCTGCGATCGACCTTGATCGTGGTGAAGCGCAGCTTGCGCAGATAGCCGAGCGACGAATAGCCGGTGCCGAAATCGTCCAGGCTTACGCCACAGCCCAGGGCCATGACCCGCTCCAGCGCGGCACGAGCGGTCGTGGCGTCGCGCACGAAGATGCTCTCGGTCACCTCGATCTCGAGGCGCTGGGCCGGCAACCCGCTCATCGCCAGGGCGCCGACCACGCTGGCGCTGAAATTGGGATCGAGCAACTGCTCGCCCGAGACGTTGACCGCGACCTTCACATGGGCGGGCCACTTCATCGCGTCCTCGCAGGCCTTGCGCAGCACCCATTCGCCGATCGGCACGATCAGGCGGGTGTCCTCGGCCAGCGGGATGAACTTCGCCGGGCTGACGAAGCCATGCTCCTCGCTATGCCAGCGCAGCAGCGCCTCGAAGCTCAGCACCTGCTCGCTCGTGGCGTCGACGACCGGCTGGTAGTTGATCACGAACTCGTTGCGCTCCAGCGCGCGGCGCAGCGAGAACTCCAGCTTGCGGCGCTCCTCGGCATGGGCGTGCAGCGCAGGCTCGTAGCAGCAGTGCTGACCGCCGCCCGCATCCTTGGAGCGATAGAGCGCAAGGTCGGCATTGCGCATCAGGGTCTCGACCGTGGAGCCGTCGCGCGGGCCGAGCGCCGAACCGATCGAAACGCCGACATAGAGCGTATGGTGATCGACCTCGTAGGGCCGCGACAGCGATTCGATAACCGCCTGGGCCACGCGGTTGACCCGCTCAATGTCCGAGGCATCGCGCACGACGATGGCGAACTCGTCGCCGCCGAGCCGGCCGCACATCTCGTTATCGCTCATCAGCTTCTTGAGCCGTTCCGAGACCCGCGCCAGCAACTGGTCGCCGACAAGATGGCCAAGCGTATCGTTGACCGCCTTGAAGCGGTCGAGATCGAGCATCAGGAAGGCGCAGCGCGTCCGCCACTGCTCGGCATAACGCATCGCCTCGCCCAGCGCCTCGGTCAGCATCAGGCGGTTGGGCAGGCCGGTCAGCGTGTCGTAGCGGGCGAGATAGGCGATCTTGTCCGAACTCTCGCGCTGCTGGGTGACGTCCGAGCCGACCCCGCGGAAACCGTCGAACACCCCGTCCTCGGTCAGCTTCGGCGTGCCCGACAGCTCCCACCAGCGCTGCTGGCCGTTGATCGTCACCCGGACAAGGACGTTGGAGAAGTTCTCCCGCCGCTTGAGCCGTTCGGCAAGGTCGTGAAGGCTCGACGGGAACTGCCCGGTCTCCCAGGCGGAGCCGGCGATGAGCTGGATGAAGGGCTTTCCGTCGATATCCTCCGGGTCCATGCCCAGCGCGAAGGCGAAGCGCGGGCTGACCGCGCGGACCCGGCGCGAGGTGTCGATCTGCCAGAGCCAGTCGGCCTCGCCCTCCTCGAACTCGCGCAGGAGCAGAGAGACGACCTCGCTCTTTTCCGCCACGCCGGCCTCCGCGACGCGGGCCTGAAGGAATATCCGGGTGTTCTCCACCGCCCCCACGGCCAGGATCGCCACGAAGACGATCGCCACGAAGGACATGACCAACTGCCCGGCGAAGAGGAAGCTCAACGAGGCGACGACGCCCAGGATCGAATTGAACAGCAGCGTCCCCAGCGGCACGGCGGGAAGGACCACCGCCGAGACCACCATCAACAGGGCAAGCACGGTCCACAGCTCGACCCGTTCGATCTGCCCGGAATAATAGGCGAAGAACGAGATCGGGATGACCCAGATCAGCGCATTGATGACCGAACTCAGGGTGTGCTGGTTCATCTCCGCCCGAGACATGCGGCGGCGGTCGGCATCGCCCAGCGAATTGTCGAACTTGGCTCCGTAATAGAGCGTGCCGGCCAGGGCGACGAGCCAGCCGGCGAGAACGCTTACGTGGATCGTCTCGGCAAAGATCAGCACCGTCGCGATGGCCGCGATGATGTGGGCCAGGATGCGCTGGCGGCAAACCTTGGCCAGCCCCGAGTATTGCAGCCCGCGCAGCCGCGCCCAATCGCCGTCGTTGGGGTCCGTCAGCCCCAGAACCGCCCGCATGGAGAGGTCATCGGGAAGCGAGAGCGCGGTCGAGGGATTCGGCTGCATCGCCCACGCATAGGCGGGCAATAGTTAGCGGGGGGTAAAACGGGAGACAGGCCGGCGGCTATTCCACGGTGACCGACTTCGCCAGATTCCGCGGCTGATCGACGTCCGTACCCTTAACGCAGGCGACGTGGTATGCCAGCAGCTGGACCGGCACGGCATAGACCAGCGGCGCGATCAGCGGGTGGACCTTGGGCATCTCGATCGTCGCAAGGCAGCCGTCACCGGCTTCGGCCAGGCCCTCCCGGTCGGAGATCAGGACGATCTTGCCGCCCCGGGCGCGAACCTCCTGCATGTTGCTGACCGTCTTTTCGAACAAGGGGCCGCTGGGCGCCAGGACGATCACCGGCACGGCTTCGTCGATCAGGGCGATCGGCCCATGCTTCATCTCGCCTGAGGCATAGCCCTCGGCATGGATATAACTGATTTCCTTGAGCTTCAGCGCGCCTTCCAAGGCCAACGGATAGTCCGGCCCGCGCCCCAGGTAGAGTACGTCCCGCGCCGGGGCGATGAGGTGGGCCATCGCCGCGATCTCGTCGTCATGGGCCAGCGCGGCGTTGAGGCAGGCAGGCGTCTCGATCAGGTGCCGGACGACCTCGGCCTCCTCGGCCCGGTCCATCCGCCCGCGCTTGACCGCAAGGTGCGCGGC
>CAZFPW010000081.1:4511-10338 GCA_964520765.1 uncultured Novosphingobium sp. | reverse complement strand
GTCGGGAAACGGCGTGGCGAGCGGGGAGACGGCGTCGGACATGGGGCGCGGCGTAGCGTGTGGCCCTGGCAGGTCAAGTCGGCAGCGATTCTCGGATGGGTCTCCGAATGGCCGATCGTTGTGCTTTCGCCGGGGTAAGGGCCAGGTCGATGAGATGGGCGGCAAGGAGCGCAGCGCCGATTGCCGCGATCATTGTCGCGGCGGAATTGCCGAAATGCGCGAAGACTTCGAGCATCGGCAGGTGAACGGCATAGAGGGGGAAGGACAGGCCGCCGAGCCGCGTCAACCATGGCTGTGCCGCGAGCGGTACATTCGCCGTCGCGGCCAGCCAGAACAGGCACGGGAAGATCGCGAGCGTGATTGCCAGGTCGCCGGCGGCGATATTGATCGGCACGATGCTGAGCACCACTATGGCCCCGAGTGGAAGCATCAGCGCAATTCGCCACGAGATCAGGGGGCGATATTGCTGGGCTTGCCAGCGCCGCGCCAGGTAGATGCCCAAGGCATAGGAAAAGGCCACACGGGGCAGGGCGAGCCACCAGTTGAAGCTGAATGGCCCCAAGGTGTTCGAACCATAGGAAATCGTCGTCGCACACAATGCCAGCGCCGCGATGACAACGAAGGCCAGGAGCCACCGCTTGCCCAGTCGGCGCAAGAGCAGGGCGTGAGCGAAATTGGCGATCAGTTCCATCAGGAGCGACCACTGCGGCCCGTTCAGGGGAAAGATCTGCCCGCCGCCACTCAGGACGGGCACCATCAGCACGCCCATCGCGATCAGTCTCGGCAGTCCGGCGGGATCGCCGATGATGCCCGCTGAGGCGCCTCCGATCAGCACGCCGACGGCAATCGTCGGCCAAAGTCTTATGATGCGAGATCGCAAGAACCGCCAAGAGGTGAGTGTCCCCTGGTTCATGCGTTTTTCGGCGGCGAGTGTCAGAACGAAGCCGCTCAGCAGAAAAAAGAAGTCGACGAACAGATATCCGCGCGAAAATCCGCCGAACGCGTCGAATGTCGCCTCGGCATGGAACAGCATGACGGCAATCGCGGCGATTCCGCGCAATCCGTCAAGCAGCAGTAAGCGGTGCGGTGCGATGCCGATGTCCCCAGGCCCAATCCCGCTTTTCGTAACCGCCGAGGGTTAAGGCTTGGCGAATCTGGCTTGTGAGGCAAGGCACGCACGGGCTGGACGGGAGACTCGGCAATCCCTATCTCTCCTCGGCGATGAATCGTCTTTTTCTCACCCTACTTGCCTTGCTGACGGGGCTTGCCGCGCAGGTTTCGCCTGCGCAGGCCGCCGTGCGCGGGGCTGGGGCGGCGGAGGTCGGTTCGGTGCAGACCGCGCGTGCGGCGGTTCGTCTCGCCCGGCAGGCCGTGGTGGCGAAGGGTCATGCGAGCGTCGCTTATGACGCCAGGTTGAGCCAGGCCGCGCCGCTGCCGTCGCTGACGGTCGTTGGCGCTCCCATTCGCATCGGGATCGATCGCGCCCGCGAATAGGGCTGCGATCGCCGCGCCCAGGCGCGCTTTCCCTTCGATTCTCGCCGCGCGTCCCCAGGGAAGGCCGCGCCGGCCGTAACCGCACTACCCATTTCAGGAATCCGCTTATGCTCGGCGCCGTCGCCAAAGCTCTCTTCGGCTCGTCCAACGACCGTTACGTCAAGTCGCTCGAAAAGATCGTCAAGCAGATCAACGACTTCGAGCCTGCTATCTCTGCCCTGTCCGATGAGGACCTGTCGGCCCAGACGGTCAAGTTCCGCGCCCGGCTCGCGGAGGGCGCCACGCTCGACGATCTGCTGCCCGAGGCTTTCGCCACGGTGCGCGAGGCGGGCAAGCGGGTCTTCGGGATGCGCCACTTCGACGTGCAGATGATCGGCGGCATGGTGCTCCATCGCGGCGAGATCGCCGAGATGCGCACCGGCGAGGGCAAGACCCTGGTTGCGACGCTGGCCTGCTATCTCAATGCCCTGGAGGGCAAGGGCGTCCACGTCGTCACGGTGAACGATTACCTGGCCCGCCGCGACGCGGAATGGATGGGGCAGATCTATCGCTTCCTCGGCCTGACGGTCGGCGTGATCGTGCCCAACCTGTCGGAGTTCGAACGCCGCGAGGCCTACGAGTGCGACATTACCTATGCGACCAACAACGAGCTGGGCTTCGATTACCTGCGCGACAACATGAAGCACGAGCGGTCGCAGATGGTGCACCGCCCGTTCAACTTCGCGATCGTCGACGAGGTGGACTCGATCCTGATCGACGAGGCCCGCACCCCACTCATCATCTCCGGCCCGACCGACGACAAGAGCGAGTTATACATCTCGGTCGATGCGATCGTGAAGCAGCTCGTCCCCGAGGATTACGAGGCGGACGAGAAGACCAAGAACATCACTCTGACCGAGGACGGCGTCGAGAAGGCGGAGCGGATGCTGGAAAGCGCCGGGCTGCTGGTCGGCTCGAATCTCTATGACGTCGAGAACACCCAGGTCGTCCATCACCTCGACCAGTCGCTCAAGGCCAACGTCATGTTCCGCCGGGACATCGACTACATCGTCAAGGACGGCAAGGTCGTCATCATCGACGAGTTCACCGGCCGCATGATGGACGGTCGCCGCTGGTCGAACGGCCTGCACCAGGCGGTCGAGGCCAAGGAGGGCGTGCAGATCGAGCCCGAGAACCAGACGATGGCCTCGATCACCTTCCAGAACTATTTCCGCATGTATCCCAAGCTGTCGGGCATGACCGGCACGGCCTCCACCGAGGCGGCGGAATTCTACGACATCTATAAGATGAACGTCGTCACCATCCCGACCAACGTGCCCGTCCAGCGCATCGACGAAGAGGACGAGTTCTACAAGAACACGCAGGACAAGTTCCAGGCGATCGCCAAGCTGATCCGCGAGAAGAACGAGATCGGCCAGCCGGTGCTGGTCGGCACGGTCTCGATCGAGAAGTCCGAGCTTCTGTCGGAATACCTGCGGCAGGAGGGGGTGAAGCACAACGTCCTCAACGCCCGCTTCCACGAGATGGAGGCCCATATCGTCGCCCAGGCGGGCAGCCTTGGCGCGGTGACCATCGCCACCAACATGGCGGGCCGCGGCACCGACATCCAGCTTGGCGGCAACGTGGAGTTCCGCATCGAGGACGAGCTGGCCGACATGCCCGAAGGCCCGGAGCGCGATGCCGCTATCGCGAAGATCAAGGCCGAGGTGGCCGAAGCCAAGCGTCAGGTCCTTGCCGCCGGGGGCCTGTGCGTGATCGGCACCGAGCGGCACGAAAGCCGCCGCATCGACAACCAGCTTCGCGGCCGTTCGGGCCGTCAGGGCGATCCGGGCCTGTCAAAGTTCTACCTCTGCCTGGAGGACGACCTGCTGCGCATCTTCGGGCCGGACACCCTGTTCGCCAAGATGATGAACTCCAACCTCGCGGACGGCGAGGCGATCGGTTCCAAATGGCTATCCAAGGCCATCGAGACCGCGCAGAAGAAGGTCGAGGCGCGCAACTACGACGTGCGCAAGCAGGTCGTCGAATACGACGACGTGATGAACGACCAGCGCAAGGTCATCTACGAGCAGCGCGCCGACATCATGGATTCGGAAACGATAGGCGACGTCGTTATCGACATGCGCCACGATACGATCAACTCGATCGTTGCCGACGCCTGCCCGGCCGGCTCCTATCCGGAGCAATGGGACGTCGAGGGCTTGAAGAGCCGCATCTTGGATACGCTGGGCCTCGACCTTCCCCTTGAAGCCTGGATGGCCGAGGACGGGCTGGAGCCCGATATGATCGAGGAGCGCATCACCGAGCTTTCCGATGCGCAGATGGCCGCCAAGGTTTCCGGCGAGGACAGCGAGATCTGGCGCCAGGTGGAAAAGAGCGTGCTGCTCGAACGGCTCGACTTCCACTGGAAGGAGCACCTCGCCACGCTCGACGCGCTGCGCCAGGTCGTGTTCCTGCGCGCCTATGCGCAGAAGACGCCGATCAACGAATACAAGCAGGAAGCCTTCGGCCTGTTCGAGCGGATGCTGGAAAACATCCGCGAGGAAGTGACCCGCATCCTCTCGGTGAGCGAGCTGCAATTCTCGCAGCCGGCCGACTTCGCGCTGCCGGAGCTGCCGGAATTCCTCACCAGCCACATCGATCCGTTCACCGGCGAGAACGACGCGGTTCCCGCGAGCCCGGGCGCGCAGGCGCTGCTGGGCAACCTGGGCGGCGGCGCGGCCATTCCGGGCGACGATCCCTATGCCGCGATGGGGCTGTCGCGCAACGCGGCCTGCCCTTGCGGATCGGGCCGGAAATACAAGCACTGTCACGGCGCGAACGCCTAGGGCGGGCCGGTTTGTCCGGTTTCGGCGAGGGAAGAGCGGATGGATGGCGCAAGGCGAGGGAACCCGCGCGGTGTTTCGGCGCTATGTAAAAGTCTGATCCGACTTCGTTGCATCGCACAATAAACGCGGTCATGATCTCTGGAATGGCCGTGCCTTGCCGCGGTCGCCGGCAAAGGGGATTGCGCGCCGATGACCAGCAGCGCCAAGCTTTGCGAACGCCTTGGCGTTTTGCACCAGCGCACAGCCGAATCGCCGCTGTTCAACCCGGTTTTCCAGCTCAGCCTGGAACTGTCCCGCGATCTGGAAGCGGGCCGCTTGTCGCTGGGCGACGCGGCCGGGCTTGCGGCCGAGCTTGAGTGCGACAGCCTGCTCGACCGCGCCCACCGCCTGGCCCGCTTGCTGGAGCCGGTCGGGATTGCGGACAACGAAGCCGCCTTCGCCAGGCTTGCGGGGCTCAGCCCGGACTATGAAAGGTTCGCCCGGCGTTGGTCGCATCCGCTGTTCCACGTCGTCTTCACCGCGCACCCGACCTTTCTGCTGACCCCGGCGCAGAGCGACGCCGTGGCCGATGCGGCCAGCCGCGGCGCGGTTTCGGAAGCGGCAGTCTGTATCGCCGAGAGTGAACGGCCCGCGATCACGCTCGACTTCGAGCATGGCGAGGTCTTGGCGGCCCTGGGCCGCGCGCAGAATGCGCGGGACCGCCTGAACGACCTGTTGTTCGCGACCGCCATCGAGCGCTGGCCCGAGCGGTGGCGTGAATTCCGGCCGCTGCCCTATCGCTTCGCGACCTGGGTGGGCTACGACATGGACGGGCGGACCGACATCGGCTGGCCGACCAGCATCCATTTCCGCCTGGGTGAAAAGGCGCTGCGCCTGGAACGCTATGCCGCGCAGCTCGAACGGATCGATCCGGCCAGCCCGATCCTGGCGGAGCTTCGGGCGGCCGCGGCCCATGCCCGCGAGATGGAGGCGCTGTTCGGGGAAGACCTGTCGGCGCCGGCCGATCTTTCCCGCGCGGCGAACCGGCTGACCGAGGATCACCCGGCCAAGCTGATCTCGCTGGCGCCGCTGATCGCCCGGCTGGAGGAAGCCGCCGCTGCCGCCGATCAGGCCACGGCGCGCGGCCTGCTGGTCCTGGCCGCCGCGATGCGCGCTGACGGTCTCGGCATGGGCGGCATCCATTTTCGGGTGAACGCCTCGCAGCTCCACAATGCGATCCGCCGCCGGATCGATCCGGAGAACCGCCTCGACCTTGCCAGCAAGACCGCGCTGATCCGCATCCGCGCACTGATCGACGAGCTGACGCCGCTGCGCACCAACTTTGCCGCCCTGGCGATCGAGAACACCACGGCCGTGCGCCAGTTCGTCATCATGGCGCAGATTCTGCACCACATCGACGCCGATTCGCCGATCCGCATGCTCATCGCCGAGTGCGAGGACCCGCAGACGGCGCTTGCCGCGCTCTATTTCGCGCGGCTGTTCGGGATCGCGGACAAGGTCGACGT
>CAZFPW010000081.1:0-4411 GCA_964520765.1 uncultured Novosphingobium sp. | reverse complement strand
GTCGACATGACCGATCGCCTGACCTGGCCGATGAGCGTCTGGGCGCGCCAGCGTTTCGCGCGGGCTGGCATCCGCGCCGAGCTGGAGGCCAGCTTCCAGGGCGGCGACGGCTACATGTTCTTCCGCACGCCCGAGCTGGCCCTGGCGACCCTCGTGCGCATCGCTGAGCATGAGGCGATGCCGCTGCCGGACACGGAAGACCCGTTCTACACCCAGACCGACCTCAGCCTGGACTTCTATCGCGGCATCCGCGGCGTCCAGCGGGCCTTCATGAACTCCCGCACCTATGCGCGCGCCATCACCGCCTTCGGGCTCGGCCTGCTGGTCGAGACGGGCAGCCGCAAGTCGCGCCGTCAGTCGGACCTCGCGGCCGACCGGGCGATGAGCCTGCGCCAGATTCGCGCGATCCCGCACAACGCGGTGCTCCAGCAGCTCGGCTATCCGGTGAACCTCATCGCCGGGGTCGGCACGGCGGCGGTGGAGGACGTGGAGGGCGTGGCCGACCTGCTCGCGGCATCCCCCCGCGGGCGGCAGATCATGCGGATGCTGCGCGCGGCCGACCGGCTCGGCAGCATCAAGTCGGTCGCGGCCTATGGCGAGCTGTTCAACTCCGCCTTCTGGGCGAGCCGGCCCTATCGCGGGACCGAGCGACATCTGGAGGCGGCCTGCCTCAGCCTAGCCGACCAGCTCACCACCGACGACCGCAGCAGCGCCTTCCGCACCCTGACCTCGCGGTTGCGGGTCGATGCCGTGAAGCTGCACCGCCTGCTCGAGCTGGTCCCGGCGGAAAGCGAGGCCGGCGGAAGGGAGGAGCTGCGCCGCTCCCTCGGCGCGCTCCAGGCGCTGCGGCTCGCGCTGATGCAGTTCATCTTCCTGCGCGCGGTGCGCATCCCGGCCTTCAGCCGCGCCAACGACATCAGCCGCGACGACGTGCTGCAGATGATCTTCTCGCTCCGCATAGACGATGCCCTGGAGCAGCTTCGCCGGGCCTATCCGGTTTCGGCGCCCTCGCTTTCCGACTATGCCGTCGACGAGCCCGCCGATTACCCGGATTTGACAGGGCACAGCTATGCGGCGATCCGTGAGGAACTGATCGATCCGATCGAGGAGGCGTACAACTTATGCTTGCGTGTCAGCGTGGCGATCGCCAACTACTTCGGTGGGCATGGGTAGCGCTAACATGACAGGTTTCATTGCCGATCGGCTGCTGTTGTTCGGCGCGACGGGCGACCTCGCGCAGCGGATGCTGTTGCCTTCGCTCTTCGCGCTCGACGCGGATGGGCTGATCGATCCGAACCTCCAGATCATCGGCACGGCCCGGTCGGAGATGGACGATCAGGGCTATCGCAACTTCGCCCGCCAGGCGCTGGAGAAGTTCCTGCCGGCGGAGCGGCGCGGCAGCTTCGCGACCTTCCTCAACCGCCTGAGCTACCAGCCGCTCGACGCGACCCGGCCCGAAGGCTTCGCCAAGCTGGCGGAGAAGGTGGACGGGGTAGGCCGGGGCCTGGCGATCTTCCTCTCCACCGCGCCCTCGCTCTTCGAGCCGACCATCGCGGGCTTGCAGGCGAGCAGCCTGACCGGCGAGAACGTGCGGATCGGGCTGGAAAAGCCGCTGGGCACCGACCTTGCCAGCTCTTGCCATATCAACGATGCCGTGGCCCGCGCCTTCCCCGAGGAACGGATTTTCCGCATCGATCATTACCTCGGCAAGGAGACGGTGCAGAACCTGCTGGCCCTGCGCTTCGGCAACATCCTGTTCGAGCCCTTGTGGAATGCTGCGCATATCGAGCACATCCAGATCACCGTGGCCGAAACCGTCGGCCTGGAAGGCCGCGTGGGCTTCTACGACGAGGCCGGCGCCCTGCGCGACATGGTGCAGAACCACATGCTCCAGCTTCTCGCCCTGGTCGCGATGGAGCCGCCGGTGAGCTACGACGCGACCCCCGTGCGCGACGAGAAGGTCAAGGTCCTGCGCTCGCTGCGTCCGGTCGGGCCGGACGAGACGGTGATCGGCCAGTACGCCGCCGGGGCGATCTCGGGCGAGGCGGTGCCGAGCTATCTGGAGGAGCTGGGCAAGCCTTCCGACACCGAGACCTTCGTGGCGATCAAGGCGCATATCGACAACTGGCGCTGGAAGGGCGTGCCCTTCTACCTGCGCACCGGCAAGCGGCTGCCCCGGCGCACGACCGAGATCGTCGTCCAGTTCCGCCAGGTGCCGCACTCGATCTTCGCCCGGCGCGGCGCGCGGACCGAGCCCAACCGGCTGGTCATCGGCATCCAGCCGGCGGAGAACATCACCCTCTCGCTCATGGCCAAGGTGCCGGGCCTCGACCGCGAGGGCATTCGCCTGCGCTCCGTGCCGCTCGACATCGCCATGGACGACGCCTTTGCCGGGCCGACCCGCCGCATCGCCTACGAACGCCTGCTGCTCGACCTGATCGAGGGCGACCAGACGCTGTTCGTCCGCCGCGACGAGGTGGAGGCGCAGTGGAACTGGATCGACGGCATCCGGACGAGCTGGGCCGACCAGGGCCAGACGCCCAAGAGCTATACCGCCGGAAGCTGGGGACCGTCCGCCGCGATCGCCCTGGCCGAGCGCGGCGGCGTGAGCTGGCATGAGTAGCCTTCACCCCACGATCGAGAGCGTCACCGCGCGGATCATCGAACGCTCGCGGCCCGGACGGCAGCGTTATCTCGACCTGATGGAGCGCGAGGGGGAAAAGCACGTCGGTCGTGGCTGGATGGGCTGCTCGAACCTGGCCCACGGTTTCGCCGCCGCGGAAGGCGACAAGCCGGGAATCCTGGCGGGCGGGTTCAACCTCGGCATCGTCACCGCCTACAACGACATGCTCTCGGCCCATCAGCCCTATGGCCGCTATCCCGAGCAGATGAAGCTCTTCGCCCGCGAGGTCGGCGCGACGGCGCAGGTCGCGGGCGGGGTGCCGGCCATGTGCGACGGCGTGACGCAAGGGCAGGACGGCATGGAGGAATCGTTGTTCAGCCGCGACACCATCGCGCTGTCCACCGCCATCGCCCTGAGCCACGCGATGTTCGACGGCGTTGCTTGCCTCGGCATCTGCGACAAGATCGTGCCCGGCCTGGTCATCGGCGCGCTGCGCTTCGGGCATCTGCCGGCGATCTTCGTGCCGTCCGGGCCGATGCCGAGCGGGATCGGCAACAAGGAGAAGCAGAAGGTCCGCCAGCTCTATGCGGAGGGCAAGGTCGGCCGCGCCGAGCTGCTCGCCAGCGAGAGCGCCAGCTATCATTCGCCTGGCACCTGCACCTTCTACGGCACGGCCAATTCCAACCAGATGATGATGGAGCTGATGGGGCTCCACGTTCCGGGCGCCGCCTTCGTGCCGCCGAACACGCCGCTGCGCCAGGCGCTGACCCGCGCGGCGGTCCACCGGCTGGCCGCGATCGGGCGCAATGGCGAGGATCACCGGCCCCTGGCGCGGGTCGTGGACGAGAAGGCGATCGTCAACGCCTGCGTCGGCCTGCTGGCCACGGGCGGCTCGACCAATCATGCGATCCACCTGCCGGCGATGGCGCGGGCGGCGGGCATCCTGCTGGACTGGCAGGACCTCGACGCGCTGTCCGCCGCCGTGCCGCTGATCGCGCGGGTCTATCCCAACGGTTCGGGCGACGTGAACCATTTCCACGCGGCGGGCGGCATGGCCTATGTCGTGCGCGAACTGCTGGGGGCGGGGCTGATCCACGCCGACGTGCTGACCGTCGCGCCCGGCGGCATGGCCGACTACGCGCAGGAGCCCTGCCTTGCCGACGGCGGGCTTGCCTGGCGGCCCGCTCCGGCCGAGAGCGGCGATCCGGCCATGCTTCAGCCGGTGGCAACGCCGTTCCTGGCCGATGGCGGCATGCGGCTCGTCCAGGGCAACCTCGGTCGCGCCACCTTCAAGACCAGCGCGGTCGATCCCGAACGCTGGACGATCCAGGCCCCGGCGCGGGTGTTCGACAGCCAGGAGGCCGTGGCCGCCGCCTTTGCGGCCGGAGAGTTGGACCGCGATGTCGTGGTGGTCGTGCGCTTCCAGGGGCCGCGCGCCAACGGCATGCCCGAGTTGCACAAGCTGACCCCGCCGCTCGGCGTGTTGCAGGATCGTGGTCATCGCGTGGCCCTGGTCACGGACGGACGGATGTCCGGCGCCTCGGGCAAGGTTCCGGCGGCGATCCATGTGACGCCCGAGGCCCTGAACAGCGGCCCGCTGGGCCTGGTGCGGGACGGCGACGTGATCCGGCTCTGCGCCAATGAAGGCCGCTTCGACGTTTTGGCAGACCTGTCGGAGCGTATTCCGGCGGAGGCTCCGCCATCCCGGGAAGGCACCGGCCGCGAGCTGTTCGCGATGATGCGCGCGAGCGCGGACGGCGCGGAGCAGGGCGCTTCGGCGATGCTGGC
>CAZFPW010000080.1:8623-10345 GCA_964520765.1 uncultured Novosphingobium sp. | reverse complement strand
CTTGTACTGCTTGATGAGGCGGACCAGCTCGCGGGCGTCATCGTCGCTGTCGTTCTTGTCCTTGAGCATCACGTATTCGAAGGTGATGCGCCGGGCGTTGGAGGCGCCGGGATAGTCGGCGCAGGCCTGGAGGAGCTGCTCCAGCCCGTACTTCTTGTTGATCGGCACGATCTCATCGCGCACGTCCTTGGTCACGGCGTGGAGAGAGACCGCGAGGTTGACGCCGATCTCTTCCCCGCAGCGCTCCATCATCGGCACGACGCCGCTGGTCGAGAGGGTGATCCGCCGCTTGGAGAGGGCGAGGCCGTCGCCGTCCATGATGAGCTTCAGCGCATCGCGGACATTGTCGAAATTGTAGAGCGGCTCACCCATGCCCATCATCACGATGTTGGTGAGCAGCCGTCCGTCCGAAGTGTAGCCGCCGCCATAGGTGCCGTCGGCATCCTCGTCCGCATCGAGCCCCGCCATCGATCCGCGCGGCCATTCGCCCAGCGAATCGCGCGCCAGCATGACCTGGCCGACGACCTCGCCCGCGGTCAGGTTGCGGACCAGGCGCATCGTCCCGGTATGGCAGAACCGGCAGTTCAGCGTGCAGCCGACCTGGCTGGAGACGCAGAGCGTGCCCCGGTCCGCATCGGGGATGAAGACCATCTCGAAGTCGTGGCCGTCGGCCGTGCGCAGCAGCCACTTGCGGGTGCCGTCGGTGGAAACCTGGGCCTCCACCACATCGGGCCGGCCGATCACGAAGCGCTCCGCCAGCCACGGGCGCATGGTCTTGGCGATGTCGGTCATCGCCTCGAACTCGGTCACGCCGCGATGATAGAGCCAGTGGAAGACCTGCTTGGCGCGCAGCTTCGCCGCCTTGGCGTCGAGCCCGGCCTCCGCGAAAAGCTCCGCGATGCGGGGGCGCGGCAGGCCGATCAGGTCGATGCGGCCGTCCTCGCGCGGGGTGATGTCGCGCGGGACGGGGACCGGATCGACGAGGCCCGGGATCGGCATGAGATTGGTGTCGGACATTGCGCCGCGCATATAGGTGTTATGCGCCAAGTAGGAAAGGTGAGGTTTTCGCGCCGTCCCGGCCGCTCAGCGCAGCCGTGCGCAGCCGATCGTCGCCGCGTCCATCGCCGTCGCCGCGCCGGCCAGCTGCCAGGTGTTGCTGAAGCCGCGCCCCTGCGCGTCACGGGCGCTGACGGTCATCTCCCTGGCCGAGCGCATGGCCGCGACGATCGCGGCGTCCATCCGCTTGTCCGCCGCCCAGGCATCGCTGCCGCCGCCGACCAGGGCGAAGCGCTGCCCGCCCAGCGAGAGCGTGATCGGGCTGCCCGGCGCCATCCGGCGGGAAAGGCGGAAATGGACCTGGTTGCGCGTCTGCTGGCGGGGCCAGGTGCCGACATCGGCATAGGGTTGGAAATCGCGTTGCAGGGTGCTCGGCTGGGCCATGGCGATGGCGTAGCAGCGCGGCACGGCGGGATCGCGGAACGCGCCCCAGTTCGAAAAGACGCCCAGGCTGTCGCGCGCCTGGGCCGGAGTCGCGAAAAGGGCCGCGATGAGCAAGGCGACAGCCAGAGGTTGACACGACTTTACGATATTAACGGTGTCCTGGGAATCCCGCCACGGGCCTGTCCGGCGGTTCTGAAACAGGCGGAAAAGGGGGAGAAAAGCGCGGGTCATCGCGGCGTTCATTGCAGAAACGGGGCGAGTAGGAAAACGATTATCGCTGTC
>CAZFPW010000080.1:0-8523 GCA_964520765.1 uncultured Novosphingobium sp. | reverse complement strand
GGGAGGATGTGGATAGGTGATCTCCATCACTTCCCATTCCTTTTCGCCGGCGGGGAGCTTCACGCGCCGCAGATCGCCCACCGCCGCGCCGCGCAGCGCGCGGGCCAGGGGCGCGCTCCAGCCGATCCGGGCGGCGCCGGCGTCCTGCTCGTCGTCGCCGACCAGGGTGACGGTGCGGTGGTTGTCGTCTTCGTCGGCCACGGTGACGGTCGCGCCGAACCATACCCGGCTGCGGTCGGCCTGCGCCGCCGGGTCGACCGGGCGCAGCGCCTTCATCCGCCGGGCCAGGAAGGCCAGCTCGCGGTCGATCTCGCGCATCCGCTTGCGGCCGTAGAGATAGTCGCCGTTCTCGCTGCGGTCGCCGTTGCCGGCGGCCCAGCTCACGATCTCGACGATCGCCGGGCGCTCGGTGCCGAGCAGGTGGTCGTAGCGCTCGCGCAGGGCGGCGAGGCCGGCGGGGGTGATCGGTGGGCCTGCGGGTTTCATGCGGGTTTGGTAGCGCCAATATCCCATTTCCGTCATCCCGGACTTGATCCGGGATCCCGCTTTTCTTCGTAATGTTGCAGGAAGAAAGCGGGGCCCCGGATCAAGTCCGGGGCGACGGGATTGGGAGTTCAGCCCGGCCGGTTCTTGCCGATGAACCGGCTCAGCGGGTTGGGGCCGCGATAGCTCGCCCGGTTGGGGTTCATCGCCTCATAGACCACGGCGTTCTCCAGCACACGCTGGACGTAGTTGCGGGTCTCGGTGATCGGGATTTTCTCCAGCCAGTCGATCCAGTCGACGCCGCCCGTGCGCGGATCGCCGTTGGCGCGCAGCCACTTGTTCACGTTGCCGCCGCCCGCGTTGTAGGCCGCGACGGCCAGCGGGTAGGAGCCGTAGATGTTCATCAGCCGCGCGAAATAGCCGTCGCCCAGGCGGATGTTGTAGGCCGGATCGCCGATGAGGCGGCCTAGTTCGTAGGATAGGCCCATCTTGCCCGCCTGCTCGCGCGCCGTCGCCGGCATGAGCTGCATCAGGCCGCGCGCGCCGGCATGGCTGATCGCGTTCTGGGCGAACTGGCTTTCCTGCCGGGTGATGGCGTGGATCATCGTCCAGTTGCCGCCGGAATGGATCGGCACCAGCGGGAAGGAGACCTCCTGGAAGTTGTCGAGCCCGTCGGTGTGCGCCGCCATGCCCAGGATCACGCCCAGGTCGCGACGCCCGGTCGTGCGGGCGAGGTCGGCGACCAGCAGGTGATCCTCCTCGGTCTCCGCCTGGTCCGCGATCTCGCGGTAGAAGCGCACTCCGGTCTGCCAGTCGGCCCCGCGCGCCACCTCGCGCACGGCCTGGGTCAGCGGCTTGGCGTAGAACGCCGCGCGGGCCTGGGGCGACGGCGTCCGGTTCGGCATGTTGCGGAAGTTGGGGACGGGGCGGCCCAGCCGCTCGGCGGCGAGTTGGCCGTAGAAGTGATCGGGATAGGCGGCGGCCATCTCGAAATAGCGGTTGGCCTCGCCCTGGTTGCCGGCTCGCGCGGCGGAGCGGCCGGCCCAGTAGAAGCCCTTGGAGCGGGTCTGCGGCGTCTTGGCGGCCGCGCCGTAGCGGTAGAACAGCGGCGCGGCGCGGGCGGCGTCGCCCAGGTCCCAATAGGCCTTGGTCCCGCCGAGCCACATCAGCGAGGTGTAATCGTCGCGGACCATGAAGGACAGGCGGCTGATGTCCTCGTTGGGGGCGAAGCCGTCGTCGATCGAGGCGGCGATGCGCACCGCCGGATCGGCTCCGGCCGTGCGGGCGACCTCCAGCAGGGTCTTGGTCCACTTGCGCCGGTCGAGCGGGCGGCGGTCGAACTGCGGGCGCGTGGCGAGGAGCTGGACCGCGGCATAGGCCTGGCCGGTGCGGCGCTGCTGCTGGACGCGGTTGTAGACATAGCCGGCGTCGCGGATCGCGTTGGGATCGACGGACAGGCCCTGGCTCGCCGGGTCGAGCCCCTGGGCCAGCGCGAGCCGCGCCATGAACAGCTGGCGCGCGGAGGAAGAGGTATAGGTGATGCTGCGCGCGGCCTGGTTCGTCGCGCCGTCCCACAGCAGCGCGTCGACCCGCGCGTCGTAGTCGTCGGTGCGGAAGCCCGAGCCGAACTGCGCGAGGAGCGCGGCCTCGGCCGCGTCGGACATGACCCCGCCGCGCCAGGCCTCGCGCGCGACATCGGCCGCCTCGGACCGGCGCAGCGCGGACAGGGCCAAGGCATATTGCGCGCGGGCCGGATTGCTGACCGGCGGGAAGCGGTCGAAATAGGCGGCGACGCGCGAAGGCTCGGCATAGCCGTTCTCCAGCGCCTTTTCCGCGTTGACCCGCATCTTCGCCTCTTCGGGGAAGCCGGGATAGGCCAGCATGAAGCCCGAATAGTCCGCGAAGGAGAAGTTCGCGCTGGCGTTGAGCTGGCGCCAGCGGTCGATCGCCTGGGCCATGCCGGTGGGCTGGCTGGCGGCGAGCTGCGCGCGGGAGCGATCCCACTCGCTGCCGTCCTGGCTTCCCAGGATCTGGCAACGGGCGGGGACGGAAATGGAAGCCAGCATGACGAGGGTGGCTGAGGCAAGGACGCGATGCATGCTGGACATTTTCCGAAAAGGCTCCTTATCAGGCGCTGAACGAAAGCACCCCCCGCGATGGCGCGGCTCGCGAATGGAGCCGGCGCCCCGCTCATGGGGCAAAAGCAAGGGTAAAGTCCATGTTTTCCGGTTCGATTCCGGCCCTGGTGACTCCGTTTCGCGACGGAGCGTTCGACGAGCCCGCCTTCCGCAAGCTCGTCGACTGGCAGATCGAGAACGGCTCCACCGGCCTGGTGCCCTGCGGCACCACGGGCGAGGCGTCGACCCTCTCCAACGCCGAGCATCACCGGGTGATCGAGGTCTGCGTGGAGCAGGCGGCGGGCCGCGTGCCGGTTATCGCCGGCTGCGGCAGCAACGACACGATGAACGCGCTGCTGCACATGAACTTCTCGAAGAAGAGCGGGGCCCAGGCCGCGCTGGTGGTCGCGCCCTATTACAACCGGCCGAGCCAGGAGGGGCTGCTGGCCCATTTCTCCTACCTGGCCGAGCACTGCGACCTGCCGATCGTGCTCTACAACGTGCCGGGCCGCACCGTGACCGACCTCAAGCCCGAGACCATCTGCGAGCTGGTGCGGCGCTATCCCGCCAGCTTCGTAGGCCTGAAGGACGCCAGCGGCGACCTCAGCCGCGTGGCCGAGCACCGCATGGGCATCGCCGGCGACTTCTGCCAGATGTCGGGCGACGACGACACCGCCCTGCCGCACTTCGCCGCCGGCGGGGTGGGCTGCATCTCCGTCACCGCCAACGTCGCGCCGAAGCTGTGCGCCGAGTTCCAGGCCGCGCTCGCCGCCGGTGATTTCGCTGCGGCGCGCAGGCTCAACGACCGGCTCTATCCGCTGCACTACGCGATGTTCGAGGACGCTTCGCCGGGGCCGTGCAAGTATGCGCTGTCGCGCGTGGCCGACTGGTTCACCGAAGAGCTGCGCCTACCGATGACCAGGTGCAACGAGGCGGCGCGCCAGGCCGTCGACGCGGCGCTGGCCCACGCCGGGCTCGCCTGATCGGCTCTTGCGGCAAGGGCCGTTCGGTCCGACTATTTCCCGCGAATCGAACCGTGGGAGAGCGATGATGGCAGGTGACTGGACGGCGCGGACCGAGGTGAGCCCGCGGGCCGAGCGGGCGATCGCCTATGGCGACAAGATGGCCGCGATCGTCAACGGCGAGATGGACGAGGGCTGGGACGCCCTGCTGCCGCTGATCGACCCGCAGCGCTTCCGCCGCCGCGGCAACGAGCGCACCGAGATGGACTGGCCCGCCTATCGCGCCATGCTGGAGCAATGGCAGGCGCATAGCGGCCGCTACGAGAAGACCCTCCACCGGGCGAGCGAGGTGGGCGACGTCGTCTATCTCGACCTCGACGAGCGGGCGACCGCCAAGGACGGCTCGGTCGGCTCGCTGCGCTCGATCTCGATCTACGAGTTCGACGAGGCGGACCGCATCGTCGCCGTCGACGTCATCATGGGTTTCCACCAGCCGCAATAGGTGCCGCCGGGACGGTTGAACCCGGCGTGCTTCAGCCCAACCGCACCCGCGCCTCGGCGATATGGTCGATGTGCTGCTGGGCTTCGCGATAGCCGAGCTTCATCGTCCGCACCGCGAAGTGCGTGCCGCCCGCGTCCTGCCAGCGGCAGGCGAGTTCGGCGGTCTGGTCGACGGTCGTGCCGTCGGGCGCCTGATAGTCCGCGCCGAAGCCTGCGACGGGGCGGCCTTCCTCGGCCAGCATCTGCCGGATGCGCTCCCAGGCCGGGATCACGCGGTCGAGCTGGCCGCCGAAGATGAAGCCGTCGGCCAAGCGGGCGGCGCGGCGGAAGGCGGGCTCGGTCACGCCGCCGCAGAAGATCGGGATACGCCGCTTGGGCCGGGGATTGAGCCCGGCGCGGTCGATGCGGTGGAACTCCCCGGCGAAATCGATCGTCGGCTCGCTCCACAGGCGGCGGAGCAGGCCGATCTGTTCGGACATGCGGGCGCCGCGAGTGTGGAAGTCCTCGCCCAGGGCTTCGAACTCGACGTGGTTCCAGCCCACCCCGACGCCCAGGCGCAGGCGGCCGTTGGAGAGGAGGTCGACGTCGGCGGCCTGGCGGGCGGCCAGGACGGTCTGGCGCTGGGGCAGGACCATGATCCCGGTGACCAGCTCGATCCGGCTGGTGATCCCGGCGATATAGCCGAACGAGACCAGCGGATCGTGGAACGGGTCGTTTTCCGTGTAGGGGCCCCACAGCGGCGGGTCGCGGTGTTCGTGGATCGCGCCGGCCACGTGGTCGAACATCGCGAAATGGTCGTAGCCCAGCGCTTCGGTCGCGCGGGCCACGGCATCGAGCGCGCGCGGGTCGCCGCCAAGCTCGATCTGCGGATAGATGACACCGATCTTCATGGCCGCCTGCCTTCCACAGGGCGGCGGCACCGGCAAGCCGGAGCGTGCATTTTTCGTCGCCGCCCCGCTTTCGCTTCCTGGCGTTAACCCCTACATGCCCTGGCGATGGCCCGCCCGATTCCTGAAAAATTCGAGAAGAAGAAGGTCGTGGCGGAGAACCGCCGGGCTCGTTTCGACTATTATATCGAGGACGTGTTCGAAGCCGGGATCATGCTGACCGGGACCGAGGTGAAGAGCTTGCGCTTCGGCGAGGGCTCGATCGCGGAGGCCTATGCCGAGATCAGCAATGGCGAGGCCTGGCTCATCAACTCCAACGTGCCCGAGTTCAGCCACGGCAACCGCTTCAACCACGAGCCCAAGCGGCCGCGCAAGCTGCTGCTGCACGAGCGCGAGATCGACCGGCTGCAGGGCGCGGTCGAGCGCAAGGGCATGACCCTGGTGCCGCTGTCGGTCTATTTCAACGGCCGGGGCCGGGCGAAGGTCGAGCTGGCCCTGGCCAAGGGCAAGAACGCCGCGGACAAGCGCCAGACGATCAAGGAACGCGACTGGAAGCGCGACCAGCAACGCATCATGCGTGAGCATAGCTGAGCGCATGAGCAAGCTGTTTTCCCGCATCCATGCCTGGAGCCGCCGCAACCTGCCCACGCGCGAGCAGCTTGAGCACAATCGCCTGGTCGCCCCGCTGGCCCGGCGGGCGGAGCTGTGGCGCTTCACCCGCCGCTCGGTGCCGCGCGGCGTGGCGGTGGGGCTGTTCATCGGCATCTTCGCGCTGATCCCGGGCATCCAGATCGTCGGCGCCGCGCTGATGTGCGTGCCCTGCCGGGGGAATATCCCGATCGCCGCGGCCATGACCTTCCTCAGCAATCCCGCGACGACGCCGTTCCTCATCGCCGCGTCGATCTGGATCGGCAACTGGCTGGGCTATCGGGCCGACGTCTCGACCATCTACCGGCTTTACGAGAGCGGGGCGGGCATCCGCCAGTGGAGCGCCTGGCTGCTGTCCGACGCGGCGCCGTCGCTGGTGATTGGGCTGTTCGTGATCTCGACGATCGCGGCCGGCTTGGGCTATCTGCTCTCCGCATACTTCTGGTCGCGCTGGGTGATGCACAAGCGCCGGGTCGGCCGCGGAAGCGAGGACGAAGGGATTTAGGCGATGAGCGATCTGGCGGCCGAGCAACCGCGGCAGGCAACGGCCTGGCTGGCGGTCGCCGCCGGGCTCATCGTCAGCATCGCGCTGCTGTGGCTGGTCAGCGGGGAGCCGTTGGTCGTGGCGGGTTTCGGGGGCGGCGTGCTCGCTCTCGGCGGATTGGCCTACGTCCTGTCGCAACGCCAGCCGGCCCGGCCCGAGCCGGAGCTGGCGCTGCCCGACTGGTCGGTCACCGTCGCCGCGATCGAGCAGCCCGACACCGCCGTCGCCATCACCGACCGCGCCGGCCGGCTGGTCTGCGCCAACCCCTTGTTCGAGCAGTGGTTCGGCACGGCCTTTGCCCCGCCGCGCCTGCCGGCCGACGACGCCTCGCTCGAACGCCTGGCCAAGGCCGCGCGCTCCGGCTGGCGCGACGGGCAGGGGCGGGCCGACCTGATCGAGGACGCGGCGGGCCTGCGCTGGCGCGGCGAGGTGGTGCGCGCGGGGCGGGGCGACGATTTCCTGGTCTGGCGCTTCACCCAATTGCTGGTGTCCGATCCGGTGGCCGACCTCGTGCGCCAGATCGACGGCAAGATGGGCCGCGCGCTCGACCGCGCAGGCTTCGCCGCGGCGATTGTCGATCCCGACGGGCAGATCCGCACCGCCAGCGCGGGCCTGGCCCTGCGCGCCGTGGGCGATGTCAACGCGGTCCTGACCGGGCACGACTTCGTGGCCCTGCTGCGCCAGGACGACAACGGCCAGATCACCTGGGCGCGCGACGGGCGCAGCGGGCAGCCGGTGACGATGTACTACATTCCGGTCGCCGACCCCGACGTGATCGGGGAGCCCGATCCCGAGACCACGCCCTCGCTGATGCTGATCGCCGATTCGGGGATCGGCCTGGGCGGTGGGAGCGAGGCGGCGGCGGCTTCCCCGCACCTGGAGGCGCTGCTCTCGCAACTGCCGCTGGGCCTGGCCATGGCCGACCGCGACGGACGCCTGCTCTTCGCCAATGCGGCCTTCCTGCGCGCAGCGGGCAAGGACGGCGCCAACAGTCCGGCGGACATGCCGACCTATCCCACCGACCTTGTGGTGCGCGAGGACAAGGGCGCGCTGTCCGACGCGATCCGCCGGTTCGCGCAAGGGCCGGCGAACTCGGGAGACCTGGCCGTGCGGCTCAACAGCCAGCCCGACGATCCGGTATCGCTGAGCCTTGCCGGAGTGCGCGGGCTGGGCGAGGCGGCGGTGCTGCTCGGCCTCACCGATTCGACCGAGGAGACCCGGCTGAAGCGCCAGGTCGCCCAGGCGACCAAGATGCAGGCGATCGGGCAGCTCGCGGGCGGGGTCGCCCACGATTTCAACAATATCCTGACCGCGATCATCGGCACCTGCGACCTCATGCTGCTACGCCATACGCCCGGCGACAGCGACTATGACGACATCCAGCAGGTGCGGCAGAACTCCAACCGGGCGGCCTCGCTGACCCGCCAGCTCCTCGCCTTCTCGCGCCAGCAGACGCTGCGCCCGGAGGTGCTGCAACTGCCCGACGTGGTCACCGACGTCTCGCAGATGCTCAAGCGGCTGATCGGCGAGAAGGTGCAGATGACGGTCAGCCACGACCGCGACCTCGGCCCGGTCCGCGCTGATCCCAGCCAGCTCCAGCAGGTCATCGTCAACCTGGCGGTCAATGCGCGCGACGCGATGGCCGGCAAGGTCGAGATCGGCAAGCTCAAGATCATGACCCGCCGCGTCACGCCCGCCGACGTGCGGCAGATGAAGAGCGAGGTCCTGCCCCTGGGCGAATATACCGCCCTGGTCGTCGAGGACACCGGCAGCGGCATCGCGCCCGAGCATCTCGCCAAGATCTGGGAGCCGTTCTTCACCACCAAGGAACAGGGGAAGGGCACCGGCCTGGGGCTCTCCACCGTCTACGGCATCGTCAAGCAGTCGGGCGGGTTCATCTTCGCGGACAGCGAGCTGGGCCGGGGCACGCGCTTCACCGTCTATCTGCCGGTCCATCGCCCCGCGCCGGGTGAGCTGGCCTCGGCTCCGGCCGCGCCTCAGGAGGTCCAGCGCCAATGGGCCGGCGGCGGGCGCATCCTGCTGGTCGAGGACGAGGAGCCGGTGCGGATGGTGGCCGAGCGCGCGCTGGCCCGCGCGGGCTATACCGTCACCACCGCCGCCGACGGCGAGGAGGGCCTGGAAAAGGTCCTGGCGGGCGGCGAGTTCGACCTGGTCGTCAGCGATGTCGTCATGCCGACGATGGACGGCCCGGCCATGGCCCGCGAGATCCGCAAGCGGGCGCCGGACCTGCCGATCCTGTTCATGTCGGGCTATGCCGAGGACCACCTGCGCCGCGAGATCGACGTCGAGAACATGCATTTCATCCCCAAGCCGTTCTCGGTGCAGCAGATTTCCGAAAAGGTGGGCGCGGTTCTGGGCGC
>CAZFPW010000079.1:5758-10348 GCA_964520765.1 uncultured Novosphingobium sp. | reverse complement strand
CGCCTGGTGGACGACGCGCCCAAGGACAAGTTCCTGGAAGTCGCGCGCCGCCTGCCCGCCGGCTGGCACGTGGTGATCTATTTCGAAGCCGACATCCTGGAGGAGCTGCGCCCGTTCATGGATGCGATCCCCGTCCCGCTGGTGATCGACCACATGGGCCGCCCCGATGTTACGGAAGGGCCGGACGGCGCGGACATGAAGGCGTTCCGCGCCCTGCTCGATTCCCGCCCGGACATCTGGTTCAAGGCCACCTGCCCCGACCGGCTGGACCAGACCGGCGATCCCTGGAACGCCTTCGCCCAGGCCGTCGCGCCGCTGGTGGCCGACTATCCCGACCGCGCCCTGTGGGGCACCGACTGGCCGCACCCCAACATGCAGGACGCGATCCCCGACGACGGCCACCTCGTCGACATGATCCCGCGCATCGCGCCCACCGAAACGCTCCAGCGCAAGCTGCTGATCGACAACCCCATGCAACTCTACTGGCCCGAGGAACGGACATGACCAAGCAGGCCCCCTACCGCGCCGACCATGTCGGCTCCTTCCTGCGCCCCAAGGCGCTGCTCGACGCGCGCGAAGCCTTCAAGGCCGGGCGGATCGACAAGGCGGCACTGCGCGCGGCGGAGGACGAGGCGATCCGCGGCGTCATCGCCATGCAGGAGGACCTCGGCTTCAAGGGCGTGACGGACGGCGAGTTCCGCCGGACCTTCTTCCACACCGACTTCCTGCTCCAGCTCGACGGGGTGGACGAAGGCGGCGGCACCCAGGTCCACTTCCACAAGCACGGCGGAGAGGAGCTGGAATATGCCCCGCCGATCATGCTCATCACCGGCGCGGTGCGCCACGGGCGCGACATCCAGCGGGCGGACTACGAGTTCCTCGCCGCCAACACCGCGCGCCAGGCCAAGGTGACGATTCCCTCCCCCACCATGCTGCACTTTCGCGGCGGGCGCGAGGCGATCGATGCGGCGGCCTATCCCGACCTCGACCAGTTCTACACCGACCTGTCGGCCGCCTACCGCGCCGAGATCGCCAGCCTGGCCGAGGCCGGATGCCGCTATCTCCAGCTCGACGACACCAACCTCGCCTACCTGTGCGACGACACCCAGCGGGAGAACGCGCGGCGGCGCGGGATGGACCCTGACGACCTGCCCCGGCTCTACGCCCGGATCATCAACGACGCGATCCGCGACCGGCCGGAGGACATGACCGTCTGCGTCCACCTGTGCCGGGGCAACTACCGTTCGAGCTGGGCCGCCGAGGGCGGCTACGAGCCGGTGGCCGAGGTGCTGTTCAACGACCTCGCGGTCGACGGCTACTTCCTGGAATACGACGACGCCCGCTCGGGCGACTTCGCCCCCTTGCGCTTCCTGCCCAAGGGCAAGACCGTGGTGCTGGGCCTAGTCACGACCAAACTGGGCGACCTGGAAAGCCCCGCCGATGTGAAACGCCGGATCGACGAGGCGGCGAAGTTCGCCCCGCTCGACCAGCTCGCGCTGAGCCCGCAGTGCGGCTTTTCCTCCACCGTCCACGGCAACGACGTGAGCCTAGCCCAGCAGTCCGACAAGCTGCGCCTGGTGATGGACGTGGCGCGGGACGTCTGGGGCGAGATCTAGCACCTTGTTCGTCGTCCCGGGCTTGACCCGGGACCGCTGGCCTCATCGCCGCAAGGTTCGATCCAGTCTCCAGCGGTCCCGGGTCAAGCCCGGGACGACGCTTCTTCAAGCGCTTTCGCGGGCGATGAGGCGAAAGCCAACGTCGATCACCTCCTGAGCGGCGAGCTGCCCCGCCTCGTGGCGGCGAATCGCGGCGATCGCCTCGCGGGCGATACGGGCGCCGTCGATATCGACCGTGGTGATGGTCGGGCGCATGTCGCCGGCGAGCGAGCTGTTACCGAAACCGATCACGGCCAGATCGTCCGGCACCCGCAGGCCGGCGAACTGGGCCTCGATGATCATCCCCTGCGCCAGGTAGTCCGAACCGCAGACCACGACATCGGGCATTTCCTCCAGTCGCCGCATGTCCGCGAACACCCTCCGGGCCTGGCCGAAGCGCGAGGGGATCGGCACCTCCGCCTCGCTCAGCGGGCCACCGCCCAACGCCTGCCATTCCTCGATGAAGCCGTCGCGGCGCATCGCGGCGCGGCTGCCCTGGCTGGTCACGATATGGGGGTGGCGAAAGCCCCGCGACATGACGAAGCGGGCGATGTCGCGCCCGGCGTCGCGATGCGAGAAGCCGACCACCAAGCCCGGCGGATCCTCGGGCAATTCCCATATCTGCATGAACAGCGCCGGACTCCGGCGGACAAGCTCCGCCGTCTCGGGCGCCAGCGGACCGGACGAGATGATCGCGCCGACCCGGCGGCTGAGCGAGGCGCGGATCAGCTCGTCGGTGCGGACCGGGGAAACCCCCGTCAGCCCCAGCATCACGTTCATCCCGGCCGCGGCCAGTTCCTCGACCATCGCCTCGATCGTGTCGTTGAAGATCGAATCGGCCAGGTGCGGGATCAGCACGGAGACCATCCTGGACTTGCTCGACGCCAGGCCTCCGGCCAGCAGGTTGGGGATGTAGCCCGTGGCCTCGATCACCGCGCGGATGCGCTCGGCGGTCGCTTCCGCGACGATCGCGGGGTTATTGATGAAACGGCTTACCGTCGCGGGCGAGACCCCCGCCTTGGCCGCGACATCGTCAAGGGTGGGGTTCTTTCCGCTCATGGACGCCAGCCTAGCGCCACCATCGCGCGCAGGACAAGCGGCGCGGTAGTTCAGTCGAACCGCAGCGGAACCGAAATCGCCCCGATTTCCGGCCACCGCGCGGGCGCGATCGGGCCGGCGATCTCGAACCGGTTCGTCATAGCGAGCAGCTCGTCCAGCATCACGCGGATCTCCAGGCGCCCGAGGTGGACGCCGGGGCAGTTATGCGGACCGCGCCCGAACGCGAGATGCTCGGCGATGTTAGGCCGGTCGAGCACGAAGGCCTCCGCATCCTCGAACACCGCCTCGTCGCGATTGGCGGAGGCATAGACCAGCGCGATCGCCTCTCCGGCGGGAATGATCCGGTCGCCGAACGCCACGTCGCTCACCGCCGTCCGGGCGAAGCCGCGATAGGGGGTGTAGAGGCGCAGGAACTCCTCCACCGCCGCCGGCACCTTGCTCCGGTCCGCCCGCAGCTCCGCCTGCAAGGCCTGGTCACGCGACAGGTGGACGGCGATGCTCCCCATCAGCACGGTCGGCGCGACGATCCCGACGACGAGGACTTGCCGGACCATGCCGATGACCATCTCCTCGGGCAGCGGCTCGCCGTTGTGGCGCGCGGCGAGAAGCGCGGCCGTGACGTCCTCCTGCGGATCGAGCGGGGCGACCTTGCGCAGCTCGACCAACTCGCGCGCCATCTCGTAGAGCTTGAGGCTGGTCGTCTTCATCTCCTCGGGAAGGTTCATGTTGACGGCCAGGATGAAGGCCCGCCCGGCCTCGTGTAACGGCGCGCCCCAATCCTCGGGCACGTTCATCCATTCGCCGAAGACCTGCACCGGCAGGAAGCTGGCATATTCGGCGCAGACGTCGCCCCCGCCCCGCGCCACCAGCGGGGCCAGCAGCTCCCGCGCGTGCCGGCGGGCACAGCCTTCGAGCCGCTTGACCCGTTCGGGCGAAAGCAGCGGGTTGATCGTCCGGCGATAGGGCGTGTGCTCCGGCGGATCGAGGTGGAGCGGCGGGCGCCGGCCGGTAAAGGCGACCTTGGGAACGACGTTCTGCACTGAGGTCACGAAGGTCGTCGGATCGGTCGCCGCCCGTTTCACGTCCTCGTAGCGGGTCAGCGCCCAGAAGCCTCCAAGCTCGTCGGTATGCGCCACCGGACATTCGCGCCGCAGCCGCGCGAATTCGGCGTGCGGGGTGTCGAAATCCTCGGGAAGCGACGGGTCGAAATCTTGTTTGGCGGCGGTCATGGCCAGCGCGGAATAGGTATCGACGGCACTCTATGCAAGCGCTATCATGAAGATAAATCATCGGGAGAGAGGGGATTGTCCTTGCAGATTGACGAGGTGATCGGGCGCAAGGTCCTGTTGCGGCTGGTGCTGCCGTGCGGGCTGTTCACGCTGATGGGGTCGATCGATCGAACCAACGTCGGCTTCGCCGCATTGCAGATGAACGCCGATCTCGGGCTTTCGGCGACGCAATACGGCTTCGGCGCGGGGGTGCTGTTCGTCGGCTACGTTCTCGCCAAGTATCCCAGCGTCCTGCTCTACGAGGCGATCGGCTTTCGCCGCTGGCTGGCCGCGATCACCTTCGCCTGGGGCCTGGCCGCCTGCGCGCTCTCGCTGATCCAGACCCAGGAACAGCTCTACGTCCTGCGCGTCCTCATCGGTTTTGCCGAAGGCGGCCTGTCCTCGGGCCTGATGCTCTATCTCGGCCACTGGGCGCCGGAGCGATGGCGCGCGACGATCCTGGCCCTGCCGATCATGTCGATCAACGTCGCCCAGGTGATCGGCGCGCCGCTCTCGGGCTGGCTTCTGGACGTCGACAACCCGCTGGGCATCGCCGGCTGGCGCTTCATGTTCTTCGTCGAGGCCTTTCCCGCACTGGTGATCGCGGT
>CAZFPW010000079.1:0-5658 GCA_964520765.1 uncultured Novosphingobium sp. | reverse complement strand
CTGCCCCATGCGGCGAGCGCGATCGGCCTGCTGCTCAACGCCCGCCATTCCGACCGAACCGGCGAGCGCTTCCTCCACATCGCCGTGCCCGCAGTGGTGGGCGGCTTCGGCCTGCTCGCCGCCTACCTGCTGGGGCCGGGCCTTCCCGGCCTGCTCATGCTGATCCTGGGCGGCGCCTGCACCGGCTGCACCGTCGCCGCCTTCTGGGCGATCCCGACCCGGATACTGGAGCCGCGGGCGATGGCGATGGGCGTGGTCATGATCAACATGCTGGGCAGCTTCGCCGGCGGGGTGATTCCCCCGGCGATGGGCTTCCTCAGGGAAAGCAGCGGCTCGTTCCTGCCGCCGACCCTGCTGCTGACCGGCATCTCGGTGGTCTGCGCGGCGCTCTGCCTCATCACCCGCAAGCGGGTGCCCGCCGGGTGAGCAAGGCGCGCTCGTCGATCCTTATCCCGGCTTCGGTCGCCGCCCTCGGATCGCTGGCGACCGAGTTGCTCGTGGCGGCCCCGCCCGTGCTGGCCCGCGACCTGCGCGGCAATGCCGGCGCCATCCAACTCGTCATACCTGATCGGCCTAGGCAACAGCCGGTGCTGGCCAGCCGCCGCGCCCTTTCCGGGAACCTCGCATGACCAGACGTTATATCAGAATCACCGCCCGCGCCGCCGTGCTCATCGCCGCCGCCCTCGCTCTTGCCGGGGCCGGCAAGCAACCGGACAGATGGTGGTCGCCGGGCGAGGACCGCCCTTTCCCCGCGGTGCTTGACTATCGCAACGCCGACGGCACCTTGCGCACGCTGTTGGTCGGCGGGCCGATGGCGACCAAGGGGCACCCCTTCTTCGAACCGATCGGCAGCAACGGCCGGGCCTGCATCACCTGCCACCAGCCGGCCGACGGCATGAGCCTGTCCGCCGCCACCGCGCGGAAGCGATGGGAGGAAACCGGCGGCAAGGATCCGCTGTTCGCAGCGACCGACGGATCGAACTGCCCGACCCTGCCGCAGGGCAAGCGGGAATCGCATTCGCTGCTGCTCGAACGCGGACTGCTGCGCATCGAGCGGCCCTGGCCGGTCACCGAATGGAACGGACGCAAGGTGACGCCGGACTTCGCCATCGAGGTGGTCCGCGACCCCAACGGCTGCAATTCCGGGCCGGACCGTGGCCCGGCCGCCGGCAACATCTCGGTCTATCGCCGCCCCCGCCCGGTCTCGAACTTCAAGTACCTGCTCGCCGTGGGCTTCGCCTTCGATCCGAAGCAGGGGCTGGCCTTGCCGCGCGATCCCGATGGCCCCGGCCAGCAATCCGGCAACCTGATGGCCGACAACCGCACCGCGAACCTGCGCCTGCAGATGGAGGACGCGGCGCGCTCGCACCTCCAGCTCATGGGGCCGCTCAGCGCCAGGCAGCAGGCCCGGATCATGGACTTCGAGATGCGGCTCTACACCGCCCAGCAGGTCAGCGCCGCCGCGGGCGCGCTGGACAGCGCCGGGGCGGAGGGCGGCCCGGCCAAGCTCCGCGATTCCGAGCCGGGCGCGCTCGGCAGCATGGGCAAGCCGGTGTGGAGCGAGTTTGCCGCGTGGGAGAACATTCCTTCCGAAGCGGCGGCCAGGCTCACCCCGGAGCAGCTCGCGTTCCGCCGCTCGGTCGCGCGGGGCGCCAAGGTGTTTCGCGACCGCACCTTCCTGATCACCGACAGCTCCGGGATCAACGCACCGATCGGCTTCGGCAACCCGGTGCGCAATTCCTGCGTGTTCTGCCACAACATGACGCAGATGGGGAACGACGTCGCACCGGGCCAGGTCGACCTCGGCACCACGACCCTGCCCTTCGCCGATCCGTGGGACGACCTGCCACTGTTCCGCATCACCTGCCTGAAGCAACCGCATCCGTTCTATGGCAAGGTTATTTATACCTACGATCCGGGCTTCGCCCTCACCACCGGCCGCTGCGCCGATGTCGGCAAGATCACCCTGCAATCGATGCGCGGGCTTGCCGCCCGCGCGCCCTATTTTTCCAACGGCCTTGCGAAGGACCTGCGCGGCGTGGTCGACTATTACGACCGCCGCTACGACATCGGCTATACCGAGCAGGAAAAGCAGGACCTCATAAACCTGATGAGTGTGCTGTGAAGAAACTGCTTGGCCTTTTCGCGCTGATCGCGCCGCTTTCCGCCCAGGCCGCCGAAACCGGCGCGCTGGTCCGCTTCGTCTCCTGCCCGGTCTATCGCGATACCGACAACGGCCGCAAATCGGGCTGCTGGCTGGCGGACGACCGCGAGGGCGGCCCGCGCTACGACGTCAGCCTTTCGCCCTACAAGCCCGACTGGAACCGGGCGATCCTGGTGGAAGGCCGCATTGCGGCGGGCGGCAGGGACGCCTGCGGCGGGGCCATGCTCGACCCGGTTCGGACCTCGGTGCTCGAGGAGCCCTGCACGCGCCACATGCTCCCGGCCGAAGGCTATGCGGGGCACAGGTTCGTCCTGCCGCCGCGCAACATCGCGCCGACCTCGATCGCGCGGAAGGTGCCGGAAGGCCCCTATGGGCCCAGGACATTCGCGATCTTCTTCGAATTCGACCGCAGCTTCCTCGTCTACCAATATGGCGACTACCTGCTCGAACAGGCCGCGACCTGGCTGGCGGCGGCCAAGCCCAAGCGGATCGTGGTGAGCGGATATGCCGCGACCCGGCCCGAAACGGTATCGGGCCGCACTCTGGCGGAGCGCATAGACGTGGCGGAGGAACGGGCCGAGACCGTCGCGGAATCGCTGCGCCGCCTGCTCCCGGGCGCGACGATCGAGACGCGCGCCGTCCTCGATGCAGCGGTGGCCGACCTGCCGGACGCCGACGGCATTCCGGCGCAATCGCAGCGCCGGGTCGAGATCGCCGCCGAGTTCTAGGCGAACAGCGCGCCGACGTCGGCGCAGGTTTCGAGCGAGAGGATCGCCTCCGCCAGCCGCTCCGCCTCCGGCCGGGCCAGCGGATTACGGGCGCGGCCGGCACAGTCGACGAACTTGGCGACCAGCCGGGTCTCATCGAGCGGGCGGGCGGGACAACCGAGGGCTTCCTCCACCCGCGCCTCGATCAGCGTGCCGTCGCGGAGGCGGATCGCCAGCTCCCCTCCCGCGCCCTTCCGCCAGGTCGGGGCATCCGGCAGCGTCGCGGTGGTTCGCGCCGCCAGCCTCAGCACCTCGGCATCGGCCAGCGCCGCCGCATCGAGCGTATCGAGGTCCACCCGGCCGCGCGCCAGCGCCACGGCGGTGGCGAAAAGGATCGAGAACTTGGCGTCGATCAGGGTCTGCGGCGCCTGCTTGCGCTCCAGCGGCTCGACCAGCATCTGCTGCACGGCATCGACCCGAACCTCGACGGCGGCGATGTCGGCGGGCGTGAGGCCGTGACGCGCGCGCAGGTCCAGCGCCATCTCGATGAACGGATGGGTGCCACGGCAGCTCGGCCAGGGCTTGAACGTCAGTTGCTCGATCAGGAAGCTCTGCCCCAGCCCGTCGAGCAGTTCCGCCGGATCGAACTGCCCGGCGGCATAGAGCGCATAGAACGCATCCCGCCCGGCCAGCGGCTCCTCGAACCCGGCGACGCCTTCGCGGGCCAGCATCGCGGAAAGCACCGCCGCCTGCGCGGGAAACGCCTCGCGCACGGCGCGGATCACGGTATCGCGGCTGTGTTTGATCACGCCGGGCATCGTCACCTGGCACAAGGCCAGCGAAAGCGCATCGCGCATTCGCACCGCATCGAGCCCGAGCAGTTTCGCCGCGCCCAGCGTCGCGCCGAACCCGGCCAGGATCGGTGGGGGATACCAGCCGCCCACCTCCATGTCCTGCCGCAGCGCCAGCCCAAGCCGGCACGAAAGATCGCAGCCCACGGCCAGTGCCGCGAGGAACCGCGCACCGTCGACCGAGCCCTCCGCCTGGGCCAGCGCCAGCAGGGCGGGAACGAGGCTGGCGTTCGGATGGCCCGGCTTGCGGTCGAACGCATCCTCGTAGTCGAGGGCGTGGGCCATCGCCCCATTGGCCAGCGCGGCCATGGCCGGCGTCACCCCGACGCCGGTTCCCAGGATCGTCGCCGGCCCCGCCCCGTTCGCCTTCGCCACCGTCACGAACGGGGCCACCTCCGGCGCCATGCCGCTTGCGCCCAGCATGACGCCCACGGCATCGAGCAGGACGTGCCTTGCCGCAATCATGGCCGTCCCGGGCACATCCTCCGGCCGCAGCACGGCGAAGGTCCCGCAGATGTGGTCGGTCAGTCTATCGCTCATCCCGCGTCCTTTCGCCTTAGGGCCCTAGAACAGCGGCCGGGGAACCGACCAGCCGGGGGTACGGCACAGGCCGCAATCGCGCCCGCGGAAGAACGCCTCCTCCTGCTTCCTGCCCATGAGCTGGTAGTCCAGCCAGCGCACCGCGATCCGCCCATATTCGCCGCCGTTAGGCGCGGTGCGGAAGGTGCCGGAATGGCCGATGGGGCTATGCGCGAAGAACAGCGGGACATGGACGATCCGGGCGACATCGTCGACCGCCTGGGGCCAGGCGATGTCCTGCGGGCCGCCGATGATATAGCCGATCGGGGCGTGGAGCTTGGCCAGCTCGGCCTTGGTGATCGACAGCGCGCTCTCCCCGAGGTTGGCCTGCAGGTTGAACACGCCGCTGTTGAACAGCATGGTCGCCTTGATCCGCGGATCGGCGGAGATGCGGACCGCCTGCAACCCGCCGCAGCTATGCCCCATCACCGCGATCCGCGTGGGGTCGAGGCGGCCGTGGAGCGGGCTGGCCGGATCGGCGTTCTGCGCCAGGACCCAGTCGAGGCCATCGAGAATCTGCGACGGGCTCGTCGCGTCAGGTCCGCGCCGGGTCAGTTGGGCGTCACGGTCCGGCGCGGCTTGCGGCGCGGTGGCCGGAACCGGGGCCGGCGCGATCACCGGCTCCTCGCGCGGAGGACCGGCAACGACCACGAAATACCCGTGGGAAGAGACCTCGCGCAGGAATTGCGCGGCGGAAAGGCCATTGTCCCGGCATCCGCCGTTGCCCCACAGCACGATCGGCAGGCGTGACTTGGGCAAGTGCAGCGGACGATAGAAGGTGTTGTCGGGCCGGGCCGGCAGATATTCGGCCACGGCGGGCCTCGGCCCGGTCCCCGTCGCCTCTCCCACGATCCCGAACGGCTTCGGCGCGGCCTTGGGCGGCGGTGTCTGGGCGGCAAGCGCCCCGGCGCTGAGCGCGGCGGCAAGAACGATCAGTTTGCGCAGCATGATGGCTCCTCTCAAAATTCGGATGCCGGCGCGATACGGCCGGGCTGGCTTAGGGAATGCTTGGCGAAGAAGGCGAAGACCTGATCGAGCGCTGGCTCGAACGAGCGGTGCCCGCCGCCGGCCACGGCCAGCATCTCCCCCGCGCCGCCGGCCGCGTTGAGCCGGTCGATCATCTCCCTGGTCGCGGCAAAGGAAATGATCTCGTCCCGGTCGCCGTGCACGCCGAGGACCGGCAGGCGGCCGAGCCGGGCATAGGGGTAGGCTTGCGGCGCGATGGCCCCCGCACCCGGCGCGACCGCCGCCCACAGATCGGGCCACAGGCGGGCGAAGTGCCACGTCCCCTCTCCACCCATCGAATTGCCGGCAAGGTAGATGCGCCGCGGATCGATCGGATATTCGGCCCGCATCA
>CAZFPW010000078.1:0-10428 GCA_964520765.1 uncultured Novosphingobium sp. | reverse complement strand
GGGCTGATCGCCAGGCGTTCGCCGATCTCGCGGTTGGACAGGCCTTCGGTGATCGCGCTCAGCACCTGCTGCTCGCGCCGGGTCAGCTTCCGGATCTGGCTGCGGGCGCGGGCCTGGCGGAGGCGGAAGCTGCCGAGGCGCTCGGCATTGTCCTCCGCATGGGCGATCGCCGCCTCGATCTCGTCCGGGGCGCAGGGCCAGGCGAGATAGCCGAGCGCGCCGTCCAGCACGGCCTGGGCCACCTGCTGCGCGCCGGGGTTCTCGGAAAAGCCGATCAGCGGCAGCCAGCGGGCGCTCTGCGCCATGTATTCGAGCAGGGCGGGGATGCGGCCGGGGGCATCCTCCACCAGGACCACGCCCTCGCGCGGCCAGTGGGCCTGGACCTCCTCGATGGTCTCGAAGGGTTCGACGTAGATTTTCGACTGGGCCAGGGCATGGCAGACCGCCGCGCGACGTTTGGTCTGGCTATCGACCAGATAGAGATTCTTGCGCGGCGACATTCGTATGGCTCCCCCCTGACGGCTATGGTCGGGAAGATAATCAGGTCTTCTCCCTAAGCGTTCACGCTATCTGTTCGGAAATGGAGAGACTCGTCACCGAAAAGGCAAAGTATTACCGCATGTTAGTAAGGGCCGTCTCCGCTTCGCCCTGGCTCGCCGGCGCGTCCGGGGCCTCCTTGCGCTCGGGCGGGCCGAGCAGGGCGGGCTCGAAGATCAGCGCGCAGATCAGCGTCCAGATCAGCGAGATCATCAGGATCAGGCCCATGCTCGCCGTGCCGGGATGGTCGGAGATCCACAGCGCGCCGAAGGCGCTGCCGGTGGCCAGCGCGCTGAACACGATGGCGCGGGCCAGGCTGGTCTGGAGCAGGTCCCCGGTCCCGCCGCGCCAGGCCATGACGAAGTAGATGTGGAAGGCGACGCCGACCCCGAACAGCAGGGGGAAGGCGATGATGTTGGCGAAGTTCAGCGGCTGGCCGATCAGCACGCAGCTGCCCAGGGTCAGGAAGCCCGACAGGACCACGGGCGCCAGGGTGAAGGCCACCTCGCGGATCGAGCGCAGCACGACGAACAGCAGCAGGCTGACCAGCAGCAGGGCGATCACCCCGGCCTCGATGAAGGCGCGGCTGACCGTCTTGGCCGCCTCCTGGGTGGAGACGGGCATGCCCGTGGCATTGGGCGCGACCGCCCGCACCGCCGCGGTGAAGCGCTCGATCACCGCGTTGTCGGTGCTCTTGCCCGCGGGCAGGACCTGGACCATCGCCCGGCCGTCCTCGGTCAGCCAGTCGCGCGTGATGTCCTCGGGCAGGGTGGCGCGGGTCACTTCGCCGGGCTGGAGCGAAAGGCGGATCTGGTCGAGCGTGATGCCCAGCGGCTCGACCAGCATCGCCTCGGCCCGCTTCCGCGCCTCGGGACCGGCGCCGGCCAGGCGGGCGAAGGTCGCGGCCAGCTTGCCGGCCGAGGCGCCCAGCGGGCCGGGGCGGGCGGTTTCCAGCCGGCGCAGCTCGCCCGCCGCCTTGGTCAGGGCGGCCACGGTCGCCGCGTCGTCGGCGGTGGGGGCGAGGTCGAAGGGATTGACCGCGGGATCGAGCAGCAGGGCCGCGTCCTGGATCAGGGCGAGCTTGGCGGGCTGGTCCTCCGGCACGAAGCTGTCGACCGTGATCGCGTCGCGCACCTCGGGCAGCTTGGCCAGGCGGTCCGCCACGGCGTGGGCCTCGGCCAGGTTGGGGGCGAGCACGCTCAGCGAGCTGGGCGTGCGGTCGGGGTCCTGCAGCAGGTCGGCCAGCTGGCGCATCGCCGGGGTCTCCGGGCTGCGCAGGTGCAGCGGGTTGAAGTCGAAGCGGACCAGCGGCAGCACGGCGATCGAGGCCAGCATGGCGATCACGAAGGCCCAGAGCACCGGCTTGCGGTTGCGCTCCAGCCAGCGGTCGACCGGGGCGGCGGCGGCATAGCCGACCTCCTCGCGCGGGGCGGGCGGCTTCAGCAGTACCAGCAGGGCGGGCAGCAGCGTGACGTTGAGGATCAGGGCGATGATCATGCCGAGGCCCGAGATCACGCCCAGCTCGGCGACGCCGACATAGTCGGTCGGCAGGAAGGCGGCGAGCGCCAGGACGATGGCCCCGGCGGCGAGCAGGATCGAGGTGCCCACCCCGTCGGCGGCGCGCGCCAGCGCCTCGACGATGCCGGCCCCGGCGCGGCGCTCGGCATTGAAGCGCACCGAGACCTGGATGCCGAAGTCCACCCCCAGCCCGACGTAGAGCGGGATGAAGGCCAGCGAGATCACGTTGAGCCGGCCCGCCGAAAGCAGCCCGGCCGCCGTCGCCATGATCAGCCCGGCGACGATCGTGACGACGATGGCGAGGACGGTCTTGGCCGATCGCGTGGCGAACCACAGCGTCAGCAGCATGGCCGCCGCCATGATGATGCCGATGGGGCCCATCGAATCCTCGATCGTGCCGAATTCCTCGTCGGCCAGGGGGATTTCCCCGGTCACGCCCAGGCGCAGGCCGTGGGCCTCGTCGATGTGCAGCTCCTTCGCCTTGGCGTGGATCGCGTCGACCGCCTCCTCGCCCGGCTTGAGCGCGCCGTAGTTGAGGTGGGGATAGGCCATCAGCACGGCCCGCGTCGGGGGCACCAGGTTGCCCTTGCCGGCGAAGAGCTGCTGCCAGGAAAAGAACGCGGGCTTGCCGGCAAGGGAGGCGGAGACCGCCTCGTCCAGCCTGGTCAGCGGCAGGGCCAGGTCGGCGGCGGCGGCGTTGTCGGGCTCGTCCGCCGCGCCGCCGGCCGCGGTGGCGATGGCATTGGCCACGCCGTGCAGGCTGGGGTCGAAGGCCAGCCCGCCGAGCAGCGGCTGCGCGTCGATCAGCTTGGCCGTGGTCGCCTGCACGTCCTCCACCGAGGAGAACAGCAGGCCGTGGCGGGCGAAGTAGTCGCTCGCCTCCGGGCGGACCACGGAGGAGAAGTTCTTCCTGTCCTCGTTGAGAGCGGCGGTGAGCCGGGCGGCGGCGCCCGATGCCAGCTCCGGCGTCTTGCCGTCGATCACCACCAGGATCGCGTCGACCGTCTTGGGAAAGGCGGCGGCGACGCGGTCCTCGTTCTGGCGCCAGTCGGTCTTGGCGGAGATCAGCTCGCCGGTGTCGGTCGTCATCTCGAAGTGATTGGCGACGTAGTACAGCGACAGCAGGGTCAGCAGCACGGCGGCGGCGATGGCGTGGAAGGGCTTGGTCGCCGCAGAAGTGATCGTGCGCTTGAGCCAGGTCGTGATCATGGCGCGACGATTAAAGGGCCTTGCGCCAAAAGTAAAAGCGCCCCGGCCCGGTGGGCCCCGCCGTCGGGTCATTGCCGGTATCAATTCCCGCCTCGGCCCTGTAGAGAGCCGCCCGAAACGGGGACGGATTGGGTTCGAGACGTGGTGTTGGACGTTATCTGGTGGATCGCCGCGGCGCTGACCGCCGCTTCGCTCGCCTATCTGGTGCTGGCGATCCTCGCCGTCGCGACCTTTCGCGGCACCGGCGGGCCGGGCTGGGCGACGCCGCCCAAGGTCACCCTGCTCAAGCCGCTCTACGGGTTGGAGGAATATCTCGAGGAAGCGATCGAGACCGCGCTGACCCAGCGGGTCGACGGCCCGATCCGCTACGTCTTCGGCGTCCATTCGGCGGACGATCCGGCCCTCGCCCTGGCCCGCCGCGTCGCCGCGCGGCACCCGGAGGCGGAGGTCCACTTCGTCATCGACGAGCGCAAGCACGGGATCAGCCCGAAGATCAGCAACCTCATCAACATGGCCGACGCGGCCGGCCTGTCCGAGGTGATCGTGTTGTCGGACAGCGACACCGTGCTGGAGCCGGGCGAATTGCAGGCCGCGATCGACGCCCTCTCCGCGCCCGGCGTCGGCGTCTGCTCGGGCCTCTACCGCGCCCGGCCCGGCGTGCCGCGCGACCGGGTGCGCTCGTTCGGGGCCTGGTTCATCGACTACTGGTTCCTGCCGATGGCGGCGCTCCACGCCCGCCTCGCGCCGCTGGCCGTGACCTATGCGCCCCTGGTGGCGATCCGCGAGGAGGTGCTGGCGAAGATCGGCGGCCTGCGTGCCCTGGCCGACGAGTTCGCCGACGACAACGCGATGGGCCGCCTCGTCCGCGAAGCCGGCTACGAAGTGACCTTCGTGCCCAAGGTGACGGAGACCCTCGCCAACGACCCCTCCTATGGCGAGCTGTTCACCCACGAGCTGCGCTGGTCGCGCACCGTGCGCGGGATCGATCCGGCGGGTTTCTTCGCCTCGGTCGTGACCCATCTGGGGCCTGTGCCTCTACTGCTCCTCTTGCGGCCCTCCTGGTGGATGGTGGTCGCCATCCTCGCCCCGGTGGTCGCCCGCTGGCTGCTCTCGCTTCTGGTGGTGCGGCGCATGGGCCGGGCGCCCGGAATGATCGTGCCGGGTCCGCTAAGTCTTTGGTTGCGGGACGTTTTCACCTTCGCGGTCTGGGCCGCCGCCTGCTTCGTCCGCAAGGTCGACTGGCGCGGGCAAAAGATCGCCCTGGCAGGAGCGAAGTCCTGAAAAGCCTGATCGTCACGGCCGACGACTTCGGGCTCAGCCACGAGGTGAACGAAGCGGTCGAGCAAGCCCACCGCGAGGGCGTGCTGACCTGCGCCAGCCTGATGGTCACCGGCCCGGCCTGCGACGACGCCCTGCGCCGCGCCCGCCGCCTGCCGAACCTCGGCGTCGGGCTGCACCTGGCGCTCTACGACGCGCCCGCCGCCCATCCCGAACCCTCGCGGATCGCGCCCGACGGGCGGCGGCTGGGCATGGATTCCACCGGCACCGGCATCGCCATCATGCTCTCTCCCAAGGCCCGCGCGGCGGCCCGGCGCGAGATCGCCGCCCAGTTCGAGGCCTATCGCAAGACCGGCCTGGCGCTCGGCCATCTCGACGGGCACTGGCACTGCCACCAGCATCCCGCGATCCTCGCCCTGGCGTTGGAGGCGGGCAAGCCGCTGGGCCTCAAGGCCGTGCGCGTGCCCTATGAGCCCTATGCCTTCTCGCGCCGCGTCGCGGGCGGCGGGGCGCAGGGCGGGCGGCTGGCACACGTGCTCGGCCACTATCCCCTGGCCCTGGCGATGCGCCGCCAAATCCGCGCCGCCGGAATGGTCTGTAACGACGCCTTCTTCGGCAAGAACGACGCCGGCGCGGTGACCGAGCCGATGCTGGCGCGGATGATCGCGGAACTGCCCGATGGCGTGACCGAGGCGGGCCTCCACCCCGCGACCGGCCACTGGCCCGCCCCGCACAACCTGCCGCCCGACTGGCGGCCCGCGGCCGAGCTGGCCGCGCTGACCAGCCCGGCGCTGCGCGAAGCCATCGCGGCCCGGGGCGTCCGCCTCTGCCGCTGGAGCGACCTGTGACGATCGTCGCCAAGGGCCACTGGCGGACCACCGCCATCACGCTGACGGTCGTCCTCGGGCTGCTGGTCGCGGGCATGGCCTCGGGCGGCTTGCGCGCGCTGATCGACGAGGCGGCCGACAAGATCACCGTGCTCTCGGTCGCGGCCACCCTGCCCGCGCAGATCGTCGCGATCCTGCTCTGCTCGGCCGCGCTATGGGTGCTGCGGCCGGGTCCCGGCTTCTGGGCCTGCCTCAACTCGCGCCTGCTGCGCGACGCGGGCGACAACCTGCTGGTCTTCCTGCCCGGCCTGGGCGAGGTGATCGGCGCGCGGGCCCTCGTCCTTTCGGGCGGGCGGACCCGTGCCGCGGTGACCGCCAGCGCGCTCGACAAGTTCGCGGAGACCGCGGCGCAGGTGCCCTACATCATCCTCGCGGCGGTGATCGTCCTGCAAGGCTGGCGGCAGGACTGGGCCCAGGTCCTGCCCAGCGTCGCGACGGTCGGGGTGATCGTCGGCGCGCTGGTGGTCCTGGCCTTCGTCCTGTGGCTGGTGGCCCAGGCCCGCGACGGCCTCGCCGGCCGCTTCGCCGCCTGGGCGCGGGGCCATGCCACGCTGCTGATCGCGGAGATGAAGACGCAGAAGGCCGGCCTGCCCGCCAGCCTGGCGCTGCATTTCGTCGCCTGGATCATGGGCGGGGTGCAGATCTGGATGGCGGGACAGGCGCTGGGCTTCGACATCAGCCTCTACGAGGGCATCGCGCTGGAAAGCGCCGCCTATGCCGGGCGCGCGATCCTGTTCTTCATCCCCGCCGGGCTGGTGACGCAGGAGGCCGGGCTGGTCGCGGCCGGGCTGATCTTCGGGCTGAGTCCGGCCGAAGCCCTGGCGATCGGCCTGGTCCTGCGGCTGCGCGACGTGGTGCTGGGCGCGCCGCTGCTGGTCTGGCCGCTCCACGAATACCGCCATGCCCGCCGGGCGCGGAAGCGGATCACGGAAGCGGCGTGACGATCGGCTGGGGGGCGGCTTCCGCCTCGGGCGCTGCCGGGGGCGTCTCCACCGAGGGGGCGGGATCGGCGGCCGGATCGCTGGCCGGATCATTGAGGGGATCGTCGAGCGGATTGGCCTCGACGCTGCCCGGTTCCTTGCCGTCGGGGGCCTTCAGGCGGTCGACCTCGCCCTGGCGGTCCTGCAGCCAGGTCTCGCGGAAGGTCGCATAGGGATCGACCGAATCGTCGAGCAGGGCCTTCAGCTCCTGGTCGGTGGTGGAGCGATCCTCGAGCCCCAGCAGGTATTGCAGGGCGGAGCCGCGCCCGCTGCGGAACACCGGGTTGTCGAAGCCGGGGATGAAGTTCTGCAGGCGGTCGGTCTGGTCGCGCAGCGTGGTCGGCCCCAGGATGGGAAGGTAGATGTACGGCCCCGCCTTCACCCCGTACATCGCCAGCGTGTTGGAGAAGCGGTTGCCGTGATGCGGCAGGTTGAACTTCTTCTCCTTGGCGACGTCGAACAGCCCGCCGATGCCGAGCAGGGTGTTGACCAGGAACCGCGCGAGCGTGCGCAGCGCCCGCTTGGGCTTCAATTGCAGCAGGTCGTTCGCCAGGATGATCGGCGCGCCCCAATGGGCCAAGACGTTGCGCAGGCCGTCGCGCGCGGGCTTGGGCGTGATCTTGGTATAGGTCAGCGCCAAGGGGCGCAGCAGCACCTTGTCGATCGCCATGGAGACCGCGAAGCTGACCCGGTTGAAGCCTTCCAGCGGATCATCGGCGGGCTTGAGCTGCAAGGCCAGCTCGTCCTCCAGCGGGTCGACCGCGGCGGCGTCCGCCGTGACGTCCCCCGCGACCTCCGTTGCGGCCTCATCGGGGGCCTGCGCCGTTGCGGCTGCCGCCGCGTCGCCGGGCGCGGCCTGGGCGGCGGGGTCCTCAAGCTTGTCGAAGTCGTCCAGCTCGTCGGCGGAGGCATCCGGCGCGGGCAGCACGATCACCTCGCGCCGTTTCTGCTCGGCGGCGGGGGGCGGGACCTTGTTGGGCTCGATGACCTGGCCGGGGCCGACGATCGGCCGGTCCTGCGCGGCGGCGAGGGCGGTGGGCGAGGCGCTCAGCGACCAGCCGGTCTGGAGGAAGACGAAGGGCCGGGGCGGGCGCGGCGGTTCCGCGACGGCGAGGCTGGCGATGATAAGGGCGGTTGCGGCGGGCATGGGTCAGGCCGCCTTGCGCTGGGGCGCGGCGAAGTGGGCGAAGCTGCCGCGCGACACGCCGCGCGCCGCCAGGGCCTGGGCGACGGCGGGGTCGGTCAGCGCCGCCAGCTCGTCGCGATAGCGATAGCCGGGCGCGTGCCCGGCCCAGGTGTCGCTCGTCGCCGGGTGGCAGTAGATCTCGGTCAGGCCGCTGTCGATCTCGCTCACCGCGCGGCGCATCCGCACAGCGTCGAAGGCCCCGCTCCAGGCCAGGCCGACGACCCGGTCGTTGACGGCAAGGCCCCTGGCCCTGGCCCGTCCGCCCAGCAGGCCGGCCCACCAGCGCAGCGCCGGCGTGGTGCCGGGCTCCACCGGCGCGCGCATCGCCTTCATCCCATAGCGCGGACCGATAGCCAGGATGGCCGAGGCGATCATCGGGTGGAGGTGGAAATGCTTGTGCGCGTTGACGTGGTCGAGCGGCAGCCCGGTCGCCGCGAAGGCCTGGAACTGGGCCTCGATCTCGGCATGGAGCTGGGCGCGGGCGGCCGGCGACCCGGCGATCGTCAGGGCCGTGCGCAGCATGGATTCGCGGAACCGGCCGTCCGCGCCGACCAGGGCGGGAACCCGCTCGGGCGGGAGGACCGGCGCGCCGTCCGCCAGGACGATGTGCAGCCCCACGCCCAGGTCGGGCAGGCGCCGCGCCCGCGCCACGGCGTCATCGACCGCCGCGCCCGAGACCATCAGGCTCGCGGCGGTCAGGATGCCCTCGACATGGGCCTGCTCGACCGCTTCGTTCACCGCGAGCGCGGCGCCGAAATCGTCGGCGGTGACGATCAAACCGCGCAAGGCGTCCTCTCCCGCAGGGGCCTCAGGCGGCTTCCTTCCGCTTGCGCAGGAAGTCGAAGAATTCGACGCCCTCGCGCAGGCGGCGCTTCATCATGTCCCAGTCGCGCAGCATCTCGCCCATGATCGCGCCGATCTTGCGGGGGCGGAAGTAGAAGCGCTTGTACATCTCCTCCACCTTGTCGAAGATCACCTCCGACGAGAGGTGCGGATAGGAAAGCTGGGCGATCTGGGTGCCGCCGTCGGTCAGCAGGTGGTCGGTGCCGTCGAACCAGCCGTTCTCGGTCGCCTGCTTGTAGAGGAAGGTGCCCGGATAGGGCGCCGCCAGGCTGACCTGGATCGTGTGCGGGTTCAGCTCCATCGCGTACTGGATCGTCTCCTCGATCGTCTCCAGCGTCTCTCCGGGCAGGCCGAGGATGAAGGTGCCGTGGATCGTCAGGCCCAGGTCGTGCGCGTCCTTGGTGAAGCGCCGGGCGACGTCGGTGCGCAGGCCCTTCTTGATGTTGTGGAGGATTTGCTGGTTGCCGCTTTCGTAGCCGACCAGCAGCACGCGGCAGCCGCCCGCCTTCATCTCCTTGAGCACCTCGTAGGGCACGTTCGCCTTGGCGTTGCAGCCCCAGGTGACCTGGAAGCCGGGCGTCCCGAAGCCGAGCTTGCGCAGCTCGCGCGACAGCTCGGTCACGTGCTCGTGCGCGTCGGCCAGGGTGTCGTCGTCGAAGAAGATCTCCTTCACCTCGGGCATTTCGCGCAGGATGTACTTCACCTCCTCGATCACCTTGGGGACCGAGCGATAGCGATAGTTGTGGCCCGAGATGGTCTGCGGCCAGAGGCAGAAGGTGCAGCGGCTCTTGCAGCCCCGGCCCGTGTAGAACGAGACGTAGGGGTGCCGCTGGTAGCCGCCGAAGTATTTGGTGAAGTCGAGGTGCTTCTTGTAGACCGGCGAGACCATGGGGAGGACGTCCATGTCCTCGATGATCGCGCGGTCCTTGTTGCGCACGAAGCTGCCGTCGGGGCCGCGCCAGGTGATCCCGTCGACCTCGGCCAGGGGCTTGCCTTCCGCAATCTCGACCAGGGTGAAGTCGTATTCCTCGCGCGCGACGAAATCGAGCGACGGGCAGGCGGCCAGGCTCTCGTCCGGCTGGATCGCGACCTTGGCGCCGACCATGCCGAGCAGGCAGTTCGGGTTACGCGCCTTGACCAGCTCGGCGGTGCGGCAGTCCTGGTTGAAGCTCGGCGTCGAGGTGTGGAGGATGACCAGTTCCATCCCGTCGATCTCGTGTGCGATGTCGTCCCACGACTGGTCGTGCGCCGGGGCGTCGATCAGGCGCGAGCCCTCGATCATCGCGGCGGGCTGGGCGAGCCAGGTCGGATACCAGAAGCTCTTCACTTCGCGCTTCATCTGATAGCGCGCGCCGGCGCCGCCGTCGTAGCCGTCGAACGACGGGCCCTGCATCAAAAGGGTACGCTTCATTCAATCTCTCTTTTCAGGCGGCTATGCGCCCATCGGCTGCGATCTGGAGCGCGTTACCACGCCAATCGATCTTTCGCACGGTAAAGCTCGCGGCAAACACCAGGAAATCTATCGTGTCAATCAAGGGCAGCCAGCCCAATGCGACGGACCGAGCCCCCGCGATCCGGTTCACCCGCAGCGCCACGGCCAACCGCACGGCGAGCGCCGCCACGATCAGGGCCAGGCCGGTCGCGGGCAGGAACGGCGCGGCGAGCAGGGCCAGCGGCAGCGGCTGGGTGACGATCGAGCCGGCATAGCCCCAGGGTTGCAGGCCCCGGATCGTCGCCGCCCAGCGCAGCTTCTGCCGCCACAGCGCGCCGAACGAGGGCTCGGTGCAGGCGTGGGTCAGGAGCAGCGGGGGGATCTCGACGGCGAGGCCCCGCTCGGCCACGGCCGCGCCGATCGCGTGATCGTCGGCCAGGACGTCGGCGAAGCGCTGGAACCCGCCGATCGCCTCTAGCGTCTCGCGGGTGAGTGCGATGGTCGAGCCCATGCAGGGCCGGGCGAGGCCGGTCGCATAGCCGACCACCATGTCGGGCA
>CAZFPW010000077.1:6995-10449 GCA_964520765.1 uncultured Novosphingobium sp. | reverse complement strand
CCATGACGGCGGCCTCGTTGGCGAGCCGCAGGGGCGTGGTCATGCAGGCCCAGGGATGGGGCGCGAGGCGGGGCTTCATCCAGGCGGCATCGGCGGGATCGGTCACGCCATAGGCGGCCGCGGCCATATCGTCGGGCAGTTCGTAGCATTCGACCCCATCGACCCAGGTGGCATGGCTGTGCGCCATGTCCATCTGGGCCTTGGCGATGGTCGCCAGCGATTCCCCGTCGCGCGGATGGGCGGCGTCCAGGAAGATCAGGTTGGCGATGCGGTCGAGCGCGCGGTCCGCGACGCCGGTGATGACCATGCCGCCATAGGAATGCCCGGCGAGATAGACCTCGCGCAGGTCCTCATGGAACAGGAAGGCGACCACGTCTTCGATATGGGTGTTAAGGTCGATGTCCTTGCTCAGCAGGTGGCGCCTGTCGCCAAGCCCGGTGAGGGTGGGGCAGTGAACCTCGTGGCCCAGCGCGCGAAGCTCCCGCGCGAGCCGGGTGTAGCACCAACCGCCATGGCCGCCGCCATGGACCAGCACGAAAGTCGCCATCGCTTGCCTCTCCCTATTTCACCGCGGGCATGATCTCCTCGGCGATCCACTGGGTATAGTCGTAATATTCCTCGAGTCCCTTGCATTCGGGGATGGGGATGCCGCTCCAGGTCACGCCCATGTCCTTGAACCAGGACAGGCGGTCGATGATCTCCTGTTTGGTCTGGCCGGGGCGGGCCTTGGGATCGTCGATCGGCACGTGGCCTTCCCCGATGCGGGTGGTCGAAAAGCCGTAGAACACGTCCTCCAGCTTGCCGTTGTAGTCGGGCTGGGACTTGATGAAGTCGATCCGCTCCGCGATCTGCTCGGGCTTGGTCAGGAAGGGCCACCAGCCGGTCGCATGGCGCGCGGTGCGCTTCAGCACGGCGTCGGCGTCGCCGCCGAACCAGATCGGGATATGCGGCTTCTGGACGCAGTGCGGCTCGAACAAGATATCCTTGAACGAGACGTACTTGCCTTCGAACTCGGGGTGGGGACTGGTCCACAGCTCGATGATCGCCTTGGTATATTCCTCCGCGATCTCGCCCCGCTTGGTAAAGTCCACGCCCATCAGCTCGAACTCGCCGGGCACCCAGCCGACCGCCCAGGTGATCGTCACCCGCCCGCCCGAGAGCCAGTCCATCGTCGCGAGCTGCTTGGCCGTGGTGATCGGGTGCTGGAGCGGCAGGATCGCGATGCAGGAATTGACCCTGATCCGCTCGGTCGCCCCGGCATAGGCCGCCATGCCCACCGCCGCGTTCATCTGGAACGGGCCGGAAAGCTCCAGGTGCTCGGCCGGCATGACGTGATGCTCGGGCACGGAGACCATCTCGAAGCCCAGCTTTTCCGCCCATTGGACCAGCTTGATCTGGTCCGGCCCGGTGACTTGCAGCTCCCACGGCTGGGTCATGGCCTTGATCCGCAACTGGTGCGGCATCGAAAATGCAAGCTTCATCGGCCGGCTCTCCCTTGTCGAGCCGACTGCTATCGCACCGTCGTCAGGGCTTCAATCGAGCCTCTCCAGATGTGGAAAAGCGAGCCTAGTCAATGACCTTGCGGGCGATCAGATCGTCCATTCGATCCTGCGGCAAGCCCAGGACCTCCCGATAGACGTAATCGTTGTGTTCCCCGAGCAGCGGCGCGCCGCGCTCGATCGCGGCCTCGTCGGGCGTCATCCGCCAGCTCGGGCCGATGATCGGGCGCGAGCCGTTCTTGTGATCGCTGACCATGCGATAGCCGCCGTTGGCCCAGAGATGATCGTCCGAGCAGAGATCGAGCGAGCTGGCGCTGCGGAAGGCGGGGACGCCCGACGCGCGCAGTTTTTCAGCCAGCTCCAATGCATTATGGCCGATAGTCAAGGCGCCGAGTTCGGCATCCAGGGCATGGCGCTCGGCCAGCCGGTCGGCCAGGGTGGGATAGCGCGCGGCATCGGCGCCGAGCACTTCGCACAGCACCTGCCATTCGGCATCGTCGGCCACGGCGATGCTCAGCCATTCCCCGTTGGCGCAAGGATAGGCGCCGTGCGGGCACATCTCGGGGTGGAAGTTGCCGTCGGCGGCCGGAACCTCGCCGGTCACGCTCCAGGCGTAGAGGCTGTCGCCGACCAGGCTGGTCATGGTCTCGACCGCCGAGAGGTCGATGAACTGGCCTTCGCCGGTCCGCTCCCGGTGGTGCAGCGCGGCGATGCAGGCGAGGGCGGCGCAGGCCCCCGCGGTGGAATCGCCGTAGCGGATGTTCATCCCCTTGGGCGTCTCGCCCTCGTGCCCGACCAGTGCGGTGAGGCCGGAAAGCGCGGCGAAGCAGGGGGCATAGCCGGTCTGGTAGCCGAGCGGCCCGTCGTTGCCCCACATCTTGATCGAGCACTGGATGATGTCGGGCTTGATCGCCTTCAGGTCCTCGTAGCCGAGCTTGGAGCGCTCCATCGCGCCGGGGCGGATGTTGTCGATCACGATGTCGGACTGGGCGACCATCTGCTTGAGCAGGTCGAGCCCCTCGTCGGTCTTCATGTTGACCTGGACCGAGAGGATTTCCTGGTTGATCGACAGGAAATAGGGCGCGGAGTTGATGTCCACCCCGCCATAGGCGCGCATCTCGTCGAGCTGGGTCATGGACTCGACCTTGATCACCTCGGCGCCGAGGTGGGCGAGGTACTTGCCCGCGTAAGGCCCGGCCCAGACCTTGGTGATCTCGAGCACGCGGACCCCCGCGAGCGGGCCGCCGCGATCAGGCTGAGGCATCGTGCTCTCCTAGCGAAGGGGCGGGGGTCTTCAGTCGCACCGGCGTCGCGCTCATCTTGTAGGGCGCGGTGGGATAGAGCCGGCCGCCCATGTCCTGGAAGAAGCCGCGATGGGCGAACTGCTCGTTGTGCGGCAGGTCGGCGGCGGTGTTGACCGGGACCATCGCCACGCCGGCCTTCTGCGCGGCCTCGGTGATCGGCATCTTCCGCTGGTCGCGCGCCCATTCGGAGAAGTGGCGGCGGAATTCGCCCACCCGGTCCGGCGTGCAGTGGAACTCCAGCCAGTCCTCGGGGAACTCGCGCGCCCAGGCGGGATCGCCCATCAGCGCGCAGAGGCCCTGCCAGTGGACCTTGGTGGTCATGAACAGGAAGACATGGCCGTCCTGGCAGGCGAAGGAGGTGCCGGGGCCGCCCATGTCGTAGGCGGAGCGCTCGGGGCTGGGATCGACCTCTCCGGCGAGCATCCGGTCGAGCACGCAGTCGATCCGGTTCACCTGGACCTGAACCTCGGAAATGGCGACGAACTGGCCTTCGCCGCCGCGGCGCTGGCGGTGCAGGGAGGAGAGGACGGCCAAGGCGGCGTCGATGCCGCTTTCGTAGTCGGGCAGGAAGCGCCCGGCGCCTTTCAGCGGCGGCTTGTCGGGCGGGGTCTCGCTGGGGCTGTGATAGGCCCAGCCCCCCGCGTTGATGAC
>CAZFPW010000077.1:0-6895 GCA_964520765.1 uncultured Novosphingobium sp. | reverse complement strand
AGCTTGCCGCAATATTCGCCGCAGGGCCGCTCGGCCGTCTCGACGATCACCAGGCCTTCCAGGGCGCCGCTCATAGCGATTGTCCGTCATCGATGGTGAAGGTCGCGCCCGTCACCTGGCGGGAGCGGTCGGAGAGCAGGTAGATCAGCATGTCGTCGAGCGCGCCCGCATCCAGCAGGCGGCGGCGGTGGAGGCCGGCGATGTCGGCCTGGCCGCGCTCGCCGGCGAACCAGTCGGCGTTGATCTCGGTCGGTATCCAGCCGGGCTGGAGCGTGTTGACGTTGATCCCCTGGCGCACCCATTCGCGGGCAAGCTGGCGGCCGAGGTGGGCGAGGCCGGCCTTGGTCGCGGCATACATCGCGTCGCCCGTGCCGTTCTGCTCGGCGGTGATCGAGCCGATCAGCACCACGCGGCCGTCCTCCCGTTCGCGGCTGCCGGCGGCGATCATCCGCCGCGCGCCTTCCCGCGCCACGAGATAGGCCCCGAGCAGGTTGGTGTCGAGGACGCCGCGCACCCCCTCGGCCGGGGCGTCGGTCGACCGCCCGCCGATCCCGATGCCGGCATTGGCGACGACCGAATCGACCGTGCCGAACCGCGCTTCGGCGGCATCGTAGGCCGCGATCACCGAGGCTTCGTCCGTCACGTCCAGCGCAACCGCCAGGGCGGCATCGCCGATCTCGCCGGCCAGCGCCGCGACGCGCTCCAGCCGCCGCGCGCCGAGCACGACCCTGGCCCCGGCCGCCGCCAGGGTCCGGGCGAACCCCGCGCCGATGCCCGAGGATGCGCCGGCGATCAGGACCGTCCGCCCGGAGAGATTAAACATGATCCTTCCTATCCCGCTCAGGCTGAGCGGATGTGGCTCCAAAACCGAGCCGTCGAAAAGATCGAGGCCGCATTTGCTGTGCTGAGGCCTAACGCTGCAGCTTCTCCCAGTCCGGGAACTTCGGCTCCATCGCCACATAGTGGTCGACCGTCCGCTCGAAGTTGCGGATGCGGATTTCCTGGTAGTCGGCCAGGGTCAGGCCCGGCTTGGCGCTGGCTTCCAGGCCCTCCTGCTGGGCGAAGAGGTTGTCGGTATCCTGGTCGAGGATGTTGCCGAAGCCGGGGTCCATGCCCTTGGCTTCCATGAACGACTGGTTGTCGGCCAGGATCTCCACCTCGGCCGTCTCCGGCACCGAGCCGTCCTTGGGCAGGGGGCGCATGAACATGACCTCGTAGATCGTCCGGCGATGGTCGCGCGCGTCCGGGCGGAAGCGATAGATCATCGGCAGCGAGATGCCGGGGAACAGGAACAGGTTGGGGAAGAAGGTATAGCTGTAGGTGTCGAGCAGCTCGGTGTCCGACACATGGCTGAGGTCGGTGTTGGTCGCCGTCTCGAACATGTCGCGGAACATGTCGGCCATGACCTGGCGGGCGCGTTCCCCTTCCTTGAGCTGCGGCTTGGACCCGCCAAGCGAGGAGCTGTCGCCCAGGGTGAAGTTCTCGATGATGTCCTGCTCTGAATACTTGCCGTAGAGCTTGGGGCTGACCACGCCGAGCGTCGAGATGAAGCGGTCGACGTGCTTGCCGTAGACGTCGTACTGCGAGTTCACGTCGCCGTTGGCGGGCGCGACCTGCGGGTGGGTGTCGCCGACGTGATAGGCCTCCATGAAGGCCTCCATCGTCAGCTTCCAGTTCGCCGGATAGGACTTCTGGACGTGGAGGTAGATGTAGCGCTCCTCCAGCTTCCAGGCCTTGAGGTGGGACAGCGCGGCCTCGCCCAGGTATTCCTCCAGGCTCGGCGCGTCGGGGTCCATGTTGATCCAGACGAAGCCGCCGAGCCGCTGGACGCGGGCCTCGGGCAGGCACATCTTGCGCCGGGTGGCGTGGGCGAAGTCCCACTTCTCGGGCAGGTTCTTGAGGCTGCCGTCGAGGTTCCAGTCCCACCCGTGGAACGGGCATTTCAGGCTCATCGCGAAGCCCGCCGTGCCCGATGGCTTCAGCTTGGTGCCGCGGTGGAGGCAGGAGTTGAAGTGAGCGCGGATCTCGTCCTCGCCGCTGCGCACCACGACGAAGCTGTAGGGGCCGACGTCATAGACGTAATAGTCCCCGACCTCGGGAATATGCTCCTCGCGGCAGGCCATCTGCCAGGTGCGGGTCCACAGCTTGGCGAATTCCTGCCGGGCGAAATCCGCATCGGTGTAGCGGTTCTTGGAGATGTCCTCGCTGCCGAGGTATTCGTAGCTCTCGCTCGCGGCCCAGGCCGGCGCGGGGACCTTGTCGCGGGCGATGATCTCCTGCGTGGTCTCGGCCGGGCACCGGGCCGTCCCCGGTTCGTTGGCGCCGGGCTGCAATGTGCCGGTTTCGAGGTTCATTTCCGGGTCTCCATCAGGCGGCGACGGCGGGCTGGGCCGCTGTCGCCTGCAATTGGGGGTCAAGCTTGTGGAATGCGCCGTCCTTCATGATCATCATCAGGCGGGCGTGGTCGGTAAGCAGCGAAAGGTCCTGGAGCACGTCGCCGTCGACCAGCACCAGGTCGGCGAGCTGGCCCGCCGCGATCGTGCCGAGGTCGCCCTCGGACCGCATCGCCTGGCCGCCGTGGCGGGTGGCGCAGACCAGCGCCTCGGCCGGCGAATAGCCGTATAGCTCGACGAAGAGCTGGAGGTCGCGCGCCTGGGTTCCCTGCGGGCTCCAGCCGAAGCCGTAGTCGCCGCCGATCAGGTGGCGAACGCCGCGCTTGCGCAGCTCGGTATGGGTCTTGACCGATTCTTCCAGCAGGCCGGTGATGCCCATGTAGCCGCCGATCTCGGGCGTCAGGCCGTGACCCGCCGCCTCCCCGTGGACGATCTGGTAGAACAGGCCGACGGTCGGCACGACGAAGACGCGGTCCTTCGCCGCCTCCATCAGGTCGAGCAGTTCCTCGTCCGAATATTCGCAGTGGAACAGCCCGTCGACGCCGGCCCGGATGCAGTGCTTGGACCCTTCGATCGAGCGGGTGTGGGCGTTGATCTTGCGGCCATAGGCATGGGCCGTGTCGGCGGCGACCTTGATCTCCTCGAAGGTCATCGGCGTCGTATGGCCCGGCGTGTTCGGGTAGAACGGGTCGCCCGAGACGTCGAGCTTGATGTTGTCCACGCCCTCGCGGCAGTGCAGGCGCACGGCTTTGCGCATTTCCTCCACCCCGTCGACGATGGTCGAGGGGCCGATACGGGGGTTATGCTCCTTGCTCTCGTCGCCCATCGCGCCGGTGACGCTGATCTCCAGCCCCCCGGCGCGGATGCGCGGGCCGGGCAGGCGGCCGGCCGCCACCTCGTCCCGCACGGCGACGCCGAGGCGCAGCTTGGCCTCCGACGCGCCGTAGGCGCTGGTGAAGCCGGCATCGATCAGCGCCTTGGCCCCGCGCGCGGCGGCGAAGACCTGGGCTTCGGGCGAGGGGGTGATGAGGTTCTCGGTGGCGGTGACGTTCTCGAAGCTGAGGTGGGCGTGGCCTTCGACCATGCCGGGCATCAGGAACCGTCCGCCCGCGTCGATGACCCGGTCGGCCTGGGCGCCCGGCGTGCCGGCCCGCGCGACCGAGGCGATGCGGTTGCCCTCGATCAGCACGTCGCCGGCAAAGGGCGCGGCGCCGGTCGCATCGAAGACGGTGGCATTGGCGATTTTGATGCGGGACACAGGTGGCTTCCTTTCCTCAGGCCTCTCCTCAGGATGGCTCGACGATAGCCCTGCCGCCTTTTGCGCCAAATGACTGGCTGCGCAGAAGAGGTTACCCCAAGCGGCGGGTGCTGCGCCGCCAGTCAAATCTGCACGCCGGAGAGGCAGTCCCATTGTGCGGCGATGTCCGTCATGGGAAAGAGCGGCAAACACTTGCGAGGGACCAGAGTGGGCAATCTGAAAGTCACGTTCACCGATACCAACGGAGAGACCCTGGAGATCGACGACGTCGACGCGGGCCTGAGCCTGATGGAGGTCGCCAAGTCCCGCGGCGTGGTCGGGATCACCGGCGATTGCGGCGGCGGCTGCGCCTGCGCCACCTGCCACGTCTATGTCACGCCCGAATGGTTCGAGAAGGTCGGCCCGCCCGACGACATCGAGTTCGCGATGCTCGATATGGTGGCCGACGTCATGCAGGACACCAGCCGCCTGTCGTGCCAGATCAAGATGAGCGAAGCGCTCGACGGCATCACGGTCACGGTCGCGCCCAGCTCGGGATTCTGAAGGGCCCTTCGCGGCGGCGGCGATTGCGCCGGGGGGCAAGCGGGCGTTCGAGGTCGGGCATGGCCCGAGGCCCGGCGCTTTCCCATTATGCATTCCACAAGATGCGGCCGGGATTTCCGGGCGCACGCCAGCAGGATTGGACGAGATGGACACCCAGGCAGCCGACAGGCCCCAACTGACCGCCGCCGAGCAGGAGCTGCTCGAAACCGGCTCGCTCGCCGATCCGAAGATCCAGGCGCAGCCCCATGCCTATTACCGCGCCATGCGCCACGGCGACCCGGTGCACTTCGACGCGAAGCTCGGCTCCTGGCTGGTGACGCGGCACGAGGACATCCTGGCGGTCCAGGCCGATCCGCTCACCTTCTCGGTGAACCACGGCTATCACGAGCAGCAGGCGCGCGGCATGCGCGAGGAATTCCAGCAGATCCTGCGCGACGAGGGCGGCGGCTATTTCCCCGACGCGATCATGTCGGACCCGCCCTATCACACGCGCATCCGCAAGCTGATGGAGAACGCCTTCACCGCCCACCGCGTGAAGGAGCTGGAGCCCCGGATCACCGCGGTCGTGGCCGACCTGATCGAGAGCGTCGCGGACAAGGGCTCGTGCGACGCGGTCAACGACATCGCGGTCCCGATCACCATCCGCATCATCGTCGAGCAGCTCGGCCTCGATCACGGGATGGAGGATCGGATCTCGGCCTGGTCCAAGGCGGTCACCGCCCAGATCAGCGCGATGCAGTCGCGCGAGACGATGATCGCCAATGCCAGGACGATCTGCGAGCTGCAGCAATACCTCATCGCCAAGATGAAGGAGCGCGAGAACGACCCGCGCGAGGACATGATCTCCGACATCGTCCACGCCCGGGTGAAGAACGCCGACGGGACCGAGGAAACGCTGGAGTTCGGTGAGGCGGTCTCGCTGGTGCGCGCCCTGCTGATCGCCGGCAACGACACGACCGCGACCGCGATCGGCAACCTGTTCTACCTCCTGGCCACCAAGCCGGAGGTCGCGCAGCTCCTCCAGGATGCGCTCGACGACGATCGCCGCATGAACCGCTTCGTCGAGGAGCTGCTGCGCAACGAGCCGCCGGTGCGGGCGCTCTCCCGCGCCACGACCAAGGAAACCGTGCTGGGCGGGACGACCCTGCCCGCGGGCGCGCACATGCTCCTCGTCTACGGCTCGGCCAACGACCAGGCGGGCGTCTTCCCCGAGCCGCGCAAGTTCGACATCGAGCGGCCCAACCTGGGCCGCCACGTCGCCTTCGGCGGCGGCGTCCACCGCTGCGTCGGCCTGGCCCTGGCGCGCATGGAAGTGAAGGTCGCCGCGCGCGAGGTCGGCCGGCGGCTCAAGGACATCGCCCTGGCCATCCCGGAGAGCGAGATCGAGTATCTGCCGACCGTCGCCACGCGCACGATCGAATCGCTGCCGATCACCTTCAAGCGCCGCGCATGACCGATCTCGCGGGCAAGGTCGCCATCGTCACGGGCGGCGCGGGGGGCATCGGCAAGGCTACGGTCGAACTGTACGCCGCGCGCGGCGCCAAGGTCGTCATTGCGGACGTAGAGGAAGCGGCTGGTCGCGCACTGGCTGACCAATTGGGCGATGCGGCGGCGTTCCGGCGCACCGACGTAAGCTCTCCCGAGGACATGCAGGCCGTCGTCGATCTCGCCGTGGAACGCTTCGGCGGGCTCGACGTGATGTTCAACAACGCCGGGATTTCCTGCAAGGCCTTCCCCAGCCTGCTCGACGACGATCTTGTTGATTTTGATCGGGTTATGCGGGTCAACGTGCTCGGCCCGATGCTCGGCACGCGCAACGCGGCGCGGGTGATGAAGGCGCGCGGAACGGGCGGGGTGATCCTCAACAACGCCTCGATCGCCGGCACCCTCGCGGGCATCGGCATGCTGACCTACCGGGCCTCCAAGGCGGCCCTCATCCAATACAGCAAATCCGCCGCGATCGACCTCGGACAGTACGGAATCCGGGTGAACTGCATCGTTCCCGGCCACGTCCGCACCCCGCTAAGCTCCTTCCAGGCCGACGGCGCGGACGCCGAAATCGCGCAGCGGATCGCGGAAGGCGTGGACGCGGCCTACCTGCGCAACCAGGCGCTGAAGACGCGCGGAGAACCGATCGACGTGGCCGAGGCCGCGCTGTTCCTGGCCAGCGATCGCGCTCGCTACATCACCGGCATCGTCATGCCGGTAGAGGCCGGAGTAACCGCCGGCGACCCGGTGAACCACCTCCAGGAAATCCTCGACGTGCGCACCGCGGCCCTCGCGGCAAGCTGACTGCGCCGCCAACGATTTCAAGGAATTAGGGGAGAATAACCTTGCGGAAAATCCTGACCGTCGGCCTGCTTGCAGGCACCGTCCTGTCGGCCTCGCCGGCCCTGGCGCAAGCCGCCGATGATGGCGCGAGCAGCGGCGACGAGATCATCGTCACCGCCCGCCGCGTCGAGGAAAACCTCTCGACCTTGCCGGCCGCGATCACGGCCTTCGGCTCGCAGGACCTGCTCGAACGCGGGATCAAGACGGACTCGGACCTCCAGCTCGCCACGCCCGGCCTGACGATCCGCCAGACCCAGGGCAACAATTCGCTCACCTATTCGATCCGCGGCCAGACGGCGGACACCTTCTCGGGCACGCCCTCGGCGGTGATTGCCTATTTCAACGAGGTTCCGCTGACGACGAGCAGCGC
>CAZFPW010000076.1:8068-10537 GCA_964520765.1 uncultured Novosphingobium sp. | reverse complement strand
CGAAGAACACGATGTAGGGTCCCTTGTTGCATTCCACGACCGGCGGCGGCGGCGGCGGCGGAGGCGGCGGGGGAGGCGGCGGCGGGGGAGGGGGCGGGGGCGGCGGAGGCGCGACGTCTTCCACCGGCGCGCTGCGGCCCAGGTTGAAGGTCAGCGTCGCCAGGGCGCTGTGGCTGCGCCAGCGGTCGTTCAGGCCCGCCAGGTCGTTCTTGTAGCGGAAGCGACCGGCATCGAGGAAGCGGTACTTCAGGCCGACGTCGACCTTGCTCGACAGCGGATAGCGCACGCCGGCGAGGAGCTGCCAGGCGAACGAACCCTCGGTGTCGCGCACCCCGACGAAGGCCGGAGTCGGGCCGTTGTCCCAATATTCCGCGGTGCGCCAGGCATAGCCCACGCCGCCGCCGGCATAGAAGTTCACGCCGGTGGGAGAGCCGAAATCAACCAGGGCGTTGCCCATGCCGGCCAGGATGCGGTTGTCGCCGCCGATGGTCAGGCCGGGGATGCCGTTGCGCGCGGCGGTCTGCGCGGTGTTCATCTTCGCGTGCTGCGCGACGAACTCCGCCTCCAGGCGGAACATGCCGAAGTCGTAGCCGACGAAGGCGCCGCCATCGAAGCCCTTGTTGAGCGCGACCCAGGCGCTGGTCGGCTGGCCGATGCGGACGTCCTCCGGAATCAGCAGGCCGGCTTCCATGCCGACGTACGGGCCGGTGCCCGATTCTTCCTGGGCGAAGGCGGGCGTGGTGAACGCCCCCAGCGCGGCCAGGGTCAAAAGCGATGCTTTGCGCATTGTAGTCCCCTTCGAAATTAAACCCGATCCCGGGCCCGACCGATTCTTCGATCGCAAACCCAAACGCGGGTGGGAAGATTGGTTCCGAGGCCGCATGACGATCTTCGCAACCTGTTGCTGCACTGCAACACAAAGCTTAGCGGCCGGTTAATTCCCGCCTCAGTAGCTCAAGCTCAGATGTCGATGACGACCTTGCCGAAATGGGCGCCGCTATCGAGATGGCGCAGCGCTCCGGCGAGATCGGCCAGGGCGAAGTGGCGGTCGATCGCCGGCGCGATCCCCAGCGTCTCGACCGCGCGGACCATGTCGGTCTGGTCGCGGCGGCTGCCGACCGTCACGCCCTGGAGCCGCAGCCGCTTGGCCTGGACGATGGCGAAGGGCATGGTGTCGATCTCGAAGCCGCCGACCGCGCCGATCACCGCGACATGGCCGCCGCCCCGCACCGCGACGAGCGACTGGGCCATGGTGTGCGGCCCGCCGACCTCGATCACGTGATCGACCCCGCGCGGGGTGAGCGCGGCGGCGGCCTCGCCCCAGTTCTCCACCTCGCGGTGGTTGATGACGTGATCGGCGCCCAGCGCTTTCAGGCGGGCGAGCTTTTCCGGGGTGGAGGAGGTGGCGATCACCATGGCCCCGGCGGCCTTGGCGAATTGCAGGGCGAACAGCGAGACGCCGCCCGTGCCCAGCACCAGCACGCTGTCGCCGGGCTTCACCTGCCCGTCGGTGACGAGGGCCCGCCAGGCCGTGACCCCGGCGCAGGTCAGGGTCGCGGCCTCGGCGTGGCCAAGGCCCCTGGGCGCCAGGGTGAAGTGGCTGACCGGCCGCGTCGCATATTCGCAGGCATAGCCATCGGCCGGGCCGCCGGGCGAATTGTCCAGCAGGGCGCGGTCGACGTCGCCGTCCGCCCAGTTGGGGTGGAAGGTGGAGACGACATGATCCCCCGGCGCGAAGCCGGTCACGCCCGCGCCGACCTCCACCACCTCGCCCGCGCCGTCCGACAGGGGGATACGGCCGTCGGCGGTGGGGAAGAAGCCCTTGGCGACCAGGCTGTCGCGGAAGTTGAGCGAGGCGGCGCGCAGGCGCACCCTGATCTCGCCGGGGCCGGGCGCGGGGGCGTCGGGAACCTCTTCCCAGGCCAGGGTGTCGAGGCTCGCCGGATGGCGGACGCGGATCGCTTTCATGTCAGCTCATGCCTTTGCCGATGGTCGCGCGCACGGGTATCCCCTCGGGCTCGAACCCGTCGAGGCAGAAGACGTTGATGCCCACGTAGTCCGGCGTCACGCGCTTGCGGTGGAAAGGGTAGATCCCGCAGGTCCGGCAGAAGAAGTGCCGGGCGGTATGGGTGTGGAAGCGGTACTCGGTCAGGCTGTCCTCGCCCGCGAGCAGCTCGAATTCGCTTTCGTGGACCTTGACCATCAGCGCGTTCTTGCGGCGGCAGATCGAGCAGTCGCAGGTGGTCAGCTCGGGAAAGGTCGTGCGGATCGCGAAGCGCACCGCGCCGCAGTGGCACGACCCTTCGTAGCGGGCTTCCGGGCGGGTCACGCCTGGGGTTCCGCCAGCCTGGCCTGGGCGGCGAACCACGGTTCCAGCCGGTCCAGCGCCTGCTCGACCAGGGCGGTCGACACCGCGAAGCTGAAGCGGATGAAGCGGTTGCCCTGGACGGGATCGAAGTCGATCCCCGG
>CAZFPW010000076.1:0-7968 GCA_964520765.1 uncultured Novosphingobium sp. | reverse complement strand
GGCGGCACGACCAGCCAGCCGAGCCGCCAGCCGGCCATCGAGTAGTACTTGGAGAAGGAGTTGACGACGATGGCCTCCGGCGCGACCTCCAGCGCCGAGCGGACCGGGCCGACATAGCTGATGCCGTGGTAGATCTCGTCCGACACCAGGCGGATGCCGCGCTCGGCGCAGACCTGGGCGATGCGGGCCAGCTCGTCGGGCTCGATCACCGTGCCGGTGGGATTGGCCGGGCTGGCGATGATTACGCCCTCCGGCGCGGGGTCCAGCGCGGCGAGGGCGGCGGCGGTGAGCTGGAAGCGCTCGGCCGCGCCGCAGTCCAGCTCCACCGGCGTCATGTGCAGGGCCTTCAGCGTGTTGCGGTAGGCGACATAGCCCGGCCGGGCGAGGGCGACCCGCGCGCCGGGGGCGAACAGGCTCGACAGCGCCAGCACCAGCGCGGGCGACGCGCCGCAGGTGAGGATGATCCGCTCCGGCGCGATTGCCACGCCGTGCCGCTCGGCATAGAGCCCGGCGATCCGGGCCTTGAGCGCGGGGTTCTCCCAGTAGCCCATCGGGTCCGCATCGAGCACCCGATGCGCCACTTCGATCGCCGCAGGCGGCGCGCCGGTCGACGGCTGGCCGTACTCCATGTGGATCACCGACCGCCCCTGCGCCTGCAGGGCATAGGCCAGCTCGCCGATGCCGATGGCGTGGAACGGGTCGATTTCGGCGGTCATGCGCCCTTCCTCGCACGCCGCGCGGGCCTCGGCAATCGGCGCCGGTCAGGCCCTGACCTGATCCAGGTGCAGGTAAAGGTCGTTGAACCCCGCGGCCAGCTTCAGCTTCTCCCAATCGGGGATGGCGATGAAGCGTTTCTGGCGCAAAACCAGCCCTTCCCGCTCCAGCGTCATCAGCGTGCGGCTGACGTGGACGGTGGTCAGCCCGGTCGCATCGGCCAGATGCCCCTGCGTCACCGGCAGCTCGTATCCGTCGCGGTCGGACAGCCCGGCCAGCCGCAGCCGGCACGAGAATTCGCACAGGATATGCGCGATCCGCCCCCTGGCGTCGCGCTGGCCGACATTGACGATCCATTCGCGCGCCATCGCGGTGTCGATCAGCGTGTCGATCCACATCGCCTGGGCGAGCAGCGGATGATCGGTCATCAACTGCCGCAGGACGCCGACGGGCACCAGCGCCAGCTCGCAGCGGGTCAGCGCCTGGACGGTATGGTCGGCCACCCGCAGCAGCGATCCTTCGAGATCGACGAAATCGCCCGGCACGTGGAAGCTCAGGATCTGGCGGTCGCCGTCCACCGTGGTCTTGTGGCGATGGGCCAGCCCGGTGACGATCAGCGCGCTGCTCGTCGCCGAGGCGCCTTCGCGGATCAGGATCTGCCCGGGCTCGAGCGCCCGCAAGGTGAACGGCAAGGCCAGCAGCGCTTCGCGATCCCGAGGGGAGAGCGGCGCGCGCAGTGCGAATTTTCGCAGCATCCGTTCGAGGACATGCTGTAGCGTAACCGGCATTCCGCACTCCGCAGACGTGAACGGAGCGCGTCGACGTTCCCCCGGCCCCATCGCGCCGGTAGCCCGCCGTGCGATCTAACGCCTTAACATAGATGAAGAATCTTACTTCGGTCCTGCGCCGCCGCCCGGTGCCTATCCGTAGTCGGGATTACAGCCGCCGGAACATCACCAGGGCATCGACCTCGCCCAGCGTGGGGTGGCGGAACGCGCCGGGCAGGGTTCCGACGATCGCGAAGCCCAGCGATTGCCACAGGCGCACGGCGCGCTCGTTGGTGCTGACGACGAAGTTGAACTGCATGGCGGCAAAGCCCCGCGCCCGGGCCTGGTCCAGCGAATGCTCGCACATCCGGCGCGCGATGCCCCGGCCGCTCGCGGCCGCTGCGGTCATGTAGCCGCAGTTGGCGACATGGCTGGCGCCGCCGGCCTGGTTGGCCCGCAGGTAATAGGTGCCGAGGATCTCTCCATCGGCTTCGGCCACGAAGGCCTGCTTGTCCGGCGCGGTCCAATAGGCGACCGCTTCCGCCTCGCTCATCGCGGGATCGAGCGCATAGGTCGCACCCTCGCGGATCGTCGGCACGATGATCGCGGCGATGGCGGCGTGATCGCGCAGCTCGGCGGGGCGGATCAGCACGGCAGGCGGGTCCGGGCGCGAAGCCTCATCGTCGAAATGGTCCAGGGATAGTCTTCCGCGTCGCTCACCATGCCCTCCCTCAGGCCGCGCGCAGCCTATCGGACAATTGCCCGCAGGGGAATCGGCAGGGGATAGGGAAGGATCGTTTGCTTCGGGGTCCCAAGAGGCGCATAATGCCTTCATTGCCGGCATTCTCTGCAAGCCGGCGACAGAGAGACCGCCGTGCTCCCGCCGACCCAGGGAGAAATGCCGTGGACCTCAATCGACTCTATTCCAGCCACCAGATCGCGCTCATCGACGCGATGCAGGCGACCTGCGCCGAAAGCCGCATCTGGGCGGAACACCGCGCCGAATATTATGCCGCTCGGATCGCGGATTTTCGCTCGCGGATGATCCCCGCACCGCCGCGTGGCGGATGGAGGACGGGCTCGCCGCACTGAGCGGCCATTGCATTTGCACGCATCCGTTCCTACATTGGCCTCGCTACCAGTCGCAGATCGATGGTTCCTGGCGCTTTGCGGCCCCTCTTTCCCTCTATTCGCAGCTTTCGGCACGAGCGGGCCGACAGTCGACCCGCCAAGAGAAGGAAAGACTATCATGCCTATCGGCACCGTGAAGTTCTTCAATCCCGACAAGGGTTATGGCTTCATCCAGCCCGACGACGGCGGCAACGATGCATTCGTGCACATCAGCGCCGTCCAGAACGCGGGAATGCACACGCTCGATAAGGAACAGCGCGTTTCCTACGAGCTTGAGCAGGACCGGCGCGGCAAGACCAGCGCGGTCAACCTGCAGAACGCCTGATCGGGATGGGGCGGTGAAAGCCGCCCCGTTCCTCCCCCCTCCAACCGGAGACGATCGATGAGCCAACAACGCGACTTCTACCTGTCTCGCGCCGAAGAGGCCCGGACGGGAGCCGACGAGGCCATCCTCGACAACGTCCGCGACCGCTGGCTCCGCGCCGAGGCCGCCTGGACCGAGATGGCCGATCGCGTCGGCCGCATCGAAGCCGCCCGCAGCGAACGTGAAAGGGCGGCGCAACCAACCACCTGAGAATGAACAGAAAGATCAAATGATACAATATCGACCGCACGTCGCGGCAAGTTCCCGGATCGCCAGGCGCGATCCCCGGCCCAAGGCCGAAACCCATCCCAAGCCCAACTTCGATCCGGTAGCCTATGCGGCGGCCCTCGAAGTTCTCGGCTGATCCGACCAACCAAGGGCGTGCCTCACGGGTGCGCCCTTATCATTTGCGGCGACCGCGTCAGGCGGCGTTCTCGATCGCTTCCATCTCCTCGTCCGACAGCCCGAAGTGATGGCCGACCTCGTGGACCACCACATGGGTCACGAGGTCTTCCAGCCGCACCCCCGTCTCGCGCCATTCATCCAGCAACGGCTGGCGGTAGAGCGAGATGACCGGCGGCATCTCCCCCGATACCCAGATTGACTGCTCGTCCAGCGGTCGCCCGTGGTAGAGCCCGGTCAGGTCCCAGGGATCGTCGATGCCCAGCGCATCGAGCGTCTCGTCGTCGGCGAATTCCTCGATCCGGATCAGCACGCCGTCGAGATGCTCGCGAAACTGCGCGGGCAGCGCCGCCATGGCCTGGCGGGCAAGGCGTTCGAACTCGGCCGTGTCGGGATCGGTCATGGAGGAGAAGATAGGGCCGGCTTGCCTTCATGCAACGCAAGAGGCGCTGAATTGACGCCTCGGGCGCTTGCCTCTACCCTTGCTGCCATGACCCAGATTGTCTGATCCGAGGCCCTCGCGATCCTTGCGAGCGGAGCCCTGAGCCGCCCGGCCAAGCCGGTCGCGGCCGATGAGATCATGACAATCGGAGTTTTCCGGCAATGCCATCCGACAAGACCAGCGGTTCGCGCGAGAACCGCCTACATCCTTCGTTTTCCTGGAATCCCGCCTTGCGCATCGCGCCCGCGCTGGTGCGCGATCCCATGGCCTTCGCGGCGGCCATGGACAATCCCCGCTATCCCCGGTCCTCGGCCTGGTGCCCGGGGTGGGCCTTTCACAACTCGATGGGGCCGATCAACCTGTGGGGCGCGGAGGCGTTGGCCCGGCGGCTGGCCCTCCGGCCGGGCGCGCGGGTGCTGGACCTGGGATGCGGGGCGGCCTCCAGCTCGATCTTCCTCGCCATGGAGTTCGGCGTGGAGGTCTGGGCGGCCGACCTGTGGATCGATCCCGAGGACAATCGCCGCAGGATCGAGGGTGCGGGAATGGCCGCCCAGGTCTTTCCCCACCGTGCCGAAGCGCGTCGGCTGCCGTTCGAGCCGGGCTTCTTCGACGCCGTGGTGAGCATCGATGCCTACCACTATTTCGGGACCGAGGTTCGCTATCTTTCGTACCTGTCGCAATTCGTTCGGGAGGGCGGTGTGATCGGCATCGTCGTGCCGGGCAACGCGGTGGACCCGGACGATCCAGCCGCCGTTCGCCTCGATCCGTCGCTCGAGGCGCAGCTCGGCGCGGATTGGTTTACCTTTCGCAGCGCTGCGTGGTGGCGGCGGCATTGGTCATACACCTCCTGCGTCGACGTCGAATATGCAGGGATGGTCGATGGCGGGATGGATGACTGGCATCGCTGGATAGATGCGACGATCGCTGCCTATGGCTCCCATCCGGGCATCGAGCTGAACGACCGGATGCTGGCCGATCCGGCCGGACGTTCGCTGGGCTTCTGTATGGCGGTGGCGCGGCGTAACGATCGGCCCGAGATAACGCTCGGGCTCGGGGAGTTTGAGAACCGTCTTGCCTGAGAACGAAGAAGGGCGCGCCTTGCGGCGCGCCCTTCGTTTTTAGAGCGCCGGCCTCAGCGCGGCAGTTCGCTGGTGCCCATCAGCGCCAGGTCGACCGCGCGGGCGGCCTGGCGGCCTTCGCGGATCGCCCAGACGACCAGGGACTGGCCGCGGCGCATGTCGCCGCAGGCGAAGATCTGCGGGTCGCTGGTCGTGTAGTCGGCCATCGTCGCCGCGACGTTGCCGCGCGCGTCCAGCTCAACGGCTGCCTGGTCGAGCAGGCCCTGCTTGCGCGGGCCGAGGAAGCCCATGGCGAGGAAGATCAGGTCGGCCTGGAGCGTGAACTCGCTGCCCGGCACTTCCTTCATGGAGCCGCCGTCCCATTCGACGCGGACGCATTCCAGGCCGGTGACCTGGTTCTCGCCCACCACGCGCCTGGCGAGGATGGCCCAGTCGCGGGTCACGCCTTCCTCGTGGCTGGACGAGGTGCGCAGCTTGAGCGGCCAGTTCGGCCAGGAGAGGGCCTTGTTCTCCCGCTCGGGCGGCTTGGGCATGATCTCGATCTGGGTGACCGAGGCCGCGCCCTGGCGGTTCGAGGTGCCGACGCAGTCGGAGCCGGTGTCGCCGCCGCCGATGACGATGACGTGCTTGCCCGTCGCCAGGATCGAGCCCTGCGGCGCGGCGCGCAGCTCTTCGTCGCCGGCGTTGCGCTTGTTCTGCTGGGTGAGGAAGTCCATCGCCAGGTGGACGCCCGGCAGCTCCGAGCCGGGGATTTCAAGCCGGCGCGCATCCTCGGCGCCGCCCGACAGGACGATGGCGTCGAAGTTCTCCTTCAGCGAGGCGACCGAGACGGTCACGCCCACCTCGGTCGAGGTGCGGAACTGCACCCCTTCCGCCTCCATCTGCGCCACGCGGCGGTTGATGAGGTGCTTTTCCATCTTGAAGTCGGGGATGCCGTAGCGGAGCAGGCCGCCGGGGCGGTCGTTCTTCTCGAACAGCGTGACCGAGTGGCCGGCGCGGGCGAGCTGCTGGGCGGCGGCCATGCCGGCCGGGCCGGAGCCGACCACGGCGACCCGCCGGCCGGTGCGGCGCGGGGCGACCTGCGGGACGATCCAGCCGTTCTCCCAGCCCTTGTCGACGATGGCGCATTCGATCGACTTGATCGTCACCGGCTGGTCGATGATGTTCAGCGTGCAGCTCGCCTCGCACGGGGCGGGGCAGATGCGGCCGGTGAACTCCGGGAAGTTGTTGGTCGAATGCAGGTTGTCGAGCGCGCTGCGCCAGTCGTCCTCATAGACCAGGTGGTTCCAGTCGGGGATCTGGTTGTTCACCGGGCAGCCGTTGTGACAGTACGGGATGCCGCAGTTCATGCAGCGCGAGGCCTGACCGCGCAGGTCGGGCTCCGGCAGCGGAACGATGAACTCCTTGTAGTGCTTCAGCCGCTCCTGGGGATCGGTGTAGGTCCGATCGTGGCGGTCAAGCTCGAGAAAGCCGGTTTCCTTGCCCATCTTCTAACGTAGCCCCACTTATTCCGCGGCCACCGAGGCGGCTTCAAGCCGCTCGGCCTCGAGTTGCTGCAATGCCTTGGCGTAGTCGCGCGGCATGACCTTGACGAAGTGCTTCAGCGCGTTGTCCCAATCGTCCAGCAGGGCGCGGGCGCGCTTGCTGCCGGTGTGGAGATGGTGGCGCTCCAAAAGGACGCGCAGGCGCTCGGCATCGTGGCGGAGCATGTCGCCCATGCCGTTGTCGTGGACGCCGTTGCTGCGCTGCTGCGGGCGGCCAGTCCCGTCCTCCTCGTCGCGCGCGGGCGAGATCGGCAGGACGTCGACCATCGACGGGTTGCACAGGCCCATGAACAAGGCGTCGGGGTTGTAGACGTAGGCCACGCCGCCCGACATGCCCGCCGCGAAGTTGCGCCCGGTCTTGCCGAGCACGACGACCACGCCGCCGGTCATGTATTCGCAGCCATGGTCGCCGCAGCCCTCGACCACCGCGACCGCGCCCGAGTTCCGCACGGCGAAGCGTTCGCCGGCGACGCCGTTGAAGAACGCTTCGCCCGCGATCGCGCCGTAGAGCACGGTGTTGCCGACGATGATGTTCTCGGTCGGCTCGCGGTCGACGTGGCCCGGCTGGCGCACGATCACGCGGCCGCCCGACAGGCCCTTGCCGACATAGTCGTTGGCGTCGCCGGTCAGGTCCAGGGTCACGCCGTGGGCCAGGAAGGCGCCGAACGACTGGCCCGCGACCCCGGTGAGGCGCAGGTTGATCGTGTTGTCCGGCAGGCCGGCATGGCCGTACCGCTTGGCGACCTCGCCCGAGAGCATGGCGCCCACGGTGCGGTTCACGTTGATGACCTTGCGCTCGATCACCACGGGCTGCTTGCTGGCCAGGGCTTCGGCCGAGGCGGCGATCAGGTCCTGGTCGAGCGCGGCTTCGAGCCCGTGATCCTGGCGCTGGGTCCAGTTGAGCGACGGCCCTTCGCCGAGCGGCGCCTGATAGAGCAGCTTCGACAGGTCGATGCCTTGCGCCTTCCAGTGCCGCACCGCCTTGCGCGCATCGAGCCGGTCGACCCGCCCGGTCATCTCCGCGATGGTGCGGAAGCCCATCTCGGCCATGATCGCGCGCAGTTCCTCGGCGACGAAGAAGAAGTAGTTGATGACGTGCTCGGGCTGGCCGGTGAAGCGCGCGCGCAGCACCGGGTCCTGGGTGGCGACGCCGACCGGGCAGGTGTTGAGGTGGCACTTGCGCATCATGATGCAGCCCGCCGCGATCAGCGGGGCGGTGGCGAAGCCGATCTCGTCCGCGCCGAGCAGGATGGCGACGGCCACGTCGCGGCCGGTGCGGATGCCGCCGTCGGCCTGCACCGCGATGCGGCTGCGCAGGTTGTTGAGCAGCAGGGTCTGCTGGGTCTCGGCCAGGCCGATCTCCCACGGGGAGCCGGCATGGGTGAGCGAGGTCAGCGGCGAAGCGCCGGTCCCGCCCTCATAACCCGAGATCGTCACATGGTCCGCCCGCGCCTTGGAGACGCCCGCGGCGACCGTGCCGACACCGACCTCGGAGACGAGCTTGACCGAGATCCGCGCGCCCGTG
>CAZFPW010000075.1:0-10546 GCA_964520765.1 uncultured Novosphingobium sp. | reverse complement strand
GCCAACCACCGCTTCATCACCACCGGCCAGGCGACCGCGCTGACCCCGCGCTATTCGCCCGACTACAAGTCGATCGTCTACCTGAGCTACCTCAACGGCAATCCGCGCATCTACGTCTACGACCTGGAGCGCAATTCGCAGCGCCTCATCACCCAGAGCACCAATCCCACCTTCGCCCCGCGCTGGTCGCCGGACGGCAAGTGGATCCTCTATTCGATGGCCACGGGCGGGAACACCAACATCTATCGCGTCTCGGCCCAGGGCGGCCCCAGCACCCAGCTTACCAATACGCCCGGCATCTCGATCGGCGGGTCCTATTCGCCCGACGGCAGCCGGATCGTGTTCGAGAGCGACCGTTCGGGCAGCCAGCAGGTCTACGTGATGAACGCCGACGGCAGCGACCAGCGGCGGATCAGCTTCTTCGGCGGCCGCTCCGCGACGCCGGAATGGAGCCCGCGCGGCGACCAGATCGCCTTCACCCACATCGCCGGCAACCTGCGCGTCGCGGTGATGAGCCCCAGCGGCGGCGGCATGCGCTACCTGACCAATTCCTGGCAAGACGAAGCGCCGACCTGGGCACCGAACGGCCGGATCATCCAGTTTTTCCGGACGGCGCGCAATTCGGGCAAGACCGAGCTGTGGCAGGTCGACCTGACCGGCCGCAACGAACGCCGCCTGCCGACGCCGGTGGACGGTTCGGACCCCGCCTGGGGACCCGTTCGCGATTAGCGTCGTTCTTAGTTTCGTTCATCCAAGAGATAGGTTTGCCCACGGATAGTCTTTCGGCGTACCGTCCGGCTTCGCTGAACCCCACTGGCCTCGATTGAAAGGAACCACCACCATGTCAGCCCGCGCCAGCTTCAAGTCCGTCGCCCTGGTCCTGATGGCCAGCGCCGCGCTTGCCGCCTGCACCAAGAAGCCGCCCGCCGAATTGCCGCCCGAACCCGGTCCGGCAGTCGCCACCGACAACGGCGACGGCAGCCTCGGCCGCGCCATCCCCGGCAGCCAGGCCGATTTCGTCGCCCAGATGATGGGCGCGGACACGATCTATTTCGACACCGACCGCTACAACATCGACAGCCAGGACGCCGCAGCACTGGCCCAGCAGGCCCAGTGGCTGTCGCGCTATCCGAACAAGCGCGCCACGCTGGAAGGCCACGCGGACGAACGCGGCACGCGCGACTACAACCTGGCCCTGGGTGAGCGGCGGGCCAATGCGGCGAAGAACTACCTGGTCAGCCAGGGCATCGACGCCAGCCGCCTGACCACGGTCAGCTACGGCAAGGAACGTCCGGTCGCCCTGGGCTCCGACGAAAGCTCCTGGGCGCGCAACCGCCGCGCGGTGACCGTTACCATCGATTGAGGATGAAGCGGGTGGGCGGCCCTCAGCGGCCGCTCACCATCGCCGCCGCCTGGGCGGTGGAGGCGCGCGCGTCCAGATCGCGGGCGCCGAAGTCCTGCGCCTTCACGGTCGCCGACAGCGCGAAAGCGGCCATGACCATGACCGAAATCGTCGACGAAAAGGCGAGCTGGCGGCTCATGGCGGGACTTCCTGATTACTAACCGAGTTTACTATAGCCGTGGCTATCGCCTACCGCAATGCAGCACTAGCCGCGCCCGCCTTAATTTTTGCTGACCGGACGGTTTTTCGCGAGAGCGAGGGCACCCGGCCTTGCACCGGGGCGACGGGCGCGCCATTCCCCTGGGCATGAGCCGCGCGCGCAGATCGAACGACTGGGGCTTCCCCCGCTGGCGCGGCTACGGCAGCTCGCGCGAGGCGGCGACCGTGCGCCTGTGCGACCGCGCCGGCTGCGCCGATCCGGGCGAATGTCCCGCGCCGAAGTCGCCCAACAGCCCGGAACGCTGGTACTTCTGCCAGCGTCACGCCGCCGAATACAACGCCGGGTGGGACTATTTCGCGGGCCTCTCGGCCGAGGAAGCCGCCGCGCGGGAGAGCGCGGAGACGCGCGACAACTCGGGATACAAGGAATCCGCCCACTACGGCTGGGCCAGTTCGGGCGACGGGTCCCGCAGCCGCGACGAATTGCGCGCGCTGGAGGTTCTGGGCCTGCCGCCCGACGCCGATCACGAAGCGGTGCGGAAAGCCTGGCGGACCAAGGCCAAGGAAGTCCACCCCGACGTGCGCCCCGGCGATGCCGAAGCCGCCAAGGCATTCCAGGCCCTTCAGCTCGCCTACGAGGTCCTCCGCGCCGCCGAGGAGCGGCGCGAATGGAAGGGTTAGGGCCCGTCCGATCTTGATCGAACCATCCGTTTTCTCATCGTCACCCTGAACTCGTTTCAGGGTCCATGGCGCAACCCCTGCCGTCTTCCGCGACCGTCGCGCTATCGGCACAGCGGCACCATGGATGCTGAAACAAGTTCAGCATGACGGGTAACGATTCGATCTAAGGTCGAAGGAACCCTAAGCCACCTCAGGTTCTGCCTTCGGCGCGTCGGCGCGGCCGAGCAGCAGGAGCAGCAACGAGCCTGCCACCACCGCAGTCCCGGTAATGATCAGGAACAGGTTGAAGTTGCCCGTCCGCCCCAGGGTCACACCAAGCAGGATGGCACCGAGCGAGGTCGAGGCGGAAGTGACCGCGGTGATCAGGCCCATGACCGAGGAATAGACATCCACCCCGAAGCGCCGGGCGACCAGATAAGCGACCACATCGCCCTCGGCCCCGAAGGTGAAACCGATGAAATAGACCGACAGCATGACCGCCAGATAGGCGTCGAAGCTGCTGGCGAGGATGAACAGCCCGATGCTGGGCAAGGCCATGGTCAGGAAGGCGACACGATAAGGGTTCATCCGGTCGATCGCGAAACCGGCGATCATGCGCCCCGAGATCTGGCCGGCCATCATGGCGATCGTGGCCTGGCCCATCATCATCCCGGTCATCCCATTTTCCAGGATCAGGTTCTTGAGCTGCGCCTGCGGGATCGTCTGGGGCAGGTTGCACAGCAGCATCGATGCGCCCAGCATCCAGAACGCCGTGCTGCGGAAGATCATCGGATAGTCCTCACGCGCGCGGCGCCGGGTCGAAACCACGCCATGCGAGCGCGATCCCGGCGGGATCAGCAGGAACGTGATGACGCCCATCACCACCGCGAACATCGCGAGGAACTGGTAGCCGGTGCGCCAACCTTCCGTTTCGACGACCGTATTGAGGATCGGGCCGACCAGCATCCCGAAGAGAGCCGGCCCGGAGGCCACGATCGCCAGGGCCAGGCCGCGCGAATGCTGGATGTATTGCACCGGCAACCGGCAATAGACCGTCGCGGTCGTGGTCATCCCGATCACGCCCTGGGCGACGAACAGGACGCTGTACATCCCGATCGAGCCGTCCATCAGGCTGAGGGCGAGGTAGATGAGCGGCATGGCGACCATGCCGATCAGCGCGGTCAGCCGCACTCCGAGCACGTCGGCAAGCCGACCAACGAAAGGCAGCGCCAGCGAAGAGAACAACCCGAGCGAGCCGACATAGGCAAAGGCCTCCGGCGACCAGTGGTTGTCGCGGATAAGCGAGGGCGCCATGGTGCTGATCACCGTGCCGGCCAGCGACATGCCCGTCCCGATGCCGATCGTGGCAGCCAGCAACGGACGCCAGTTCTTCGTCAGTTCGCCGATGTATTGCGTCATTCGTGAGCCTCTCCCGTCGCGCGGCTTGTTCCGGCAAACGCGCGCCGGGTCAATCGCTGGATCGTAATAGAACGTATCAGGGCGTCACTTTGCGGCCGATGCGATACAGGATGGCTTTTATCAGCGCTTCTTCCGCCTAAACGTCCCAGACCAGCGGCAGGTTGCGGATCGACATCAGCCCGGGGAACACCGTGGTGTCGGCGCCCGGCTTGACCCGGAACTCGGGAATGCGCCGGAACCATTCCTCCAGCAAGATTCGCAATTCGCGCCGCGCCAGGGGCGCGCCCAGGCACAGGTGGACCCCGGCGATGAAGGTGAAATGCCGGTTGGGCTTGCGCGCCGGATCGAACTTGCGCGGGTCGGCAAACTGGGTGGGATCGAAGTTGCCCGCGGGATTGAGGCACTGGAAGCTGTCGCCGGCCTTGATCTGCAATCCATGCCATTCGAAATCCCGCGTCGCGCGGCGGCCGGAGCTGAGGATCGGCTGGGTGCGCAGGAATTCCTCGACCGCGGTGTTGATAAGCTCCGGGTTCTCGCGGATCCGGGTCTGGATTTCCGGCTGCAGCGCCATGCGGCGGAACATCTGGCTGATCGTCGCGGCCACGGTGTCGAGCCCGCCGAGCCAGAGGAACCAGACCATGCCGATCTTCTCGTCGGCGGTCAGCGGCCGTCCCTCGATCGTGCCGTGGACGATGTAGGAGGTCAGGTTCTCATCGGGCGCGCGCTCCTTCTCCGCGATGAAGCCGCGCAGGAAGTCGAGCACGCCGCGCAGCGCCGCCTGCATCGTCTCGAGGCTGCCGGAATGGAGGATGTTCCATTCCCAATCCAGGAACTGCTCGAACATCGCGGGCGGAAAGCCCATCAGCCCCATGAAGATCCGCACCGGATAGACCCGGCCGAAGTCCCAGGCCATGTCGACCTCGCCCCGATCCGCGAACTCGTCGATCATCTCGTTGACCAGGGCGCGAATCTGGGCGTCCATCTGGTTGAGCCGCTTGGGCGCGAACCAGGGGATCAGGAAGGCGCGGTACTTGTGGTGGTCGGGCGGATCGATCGCCAGCGGGATCGAGGGGAACGTCTCCCCGATCAGGCGCTGGAACTCCGCCGTGCCCTTGTTCGAGAAGTGGTCGTTGTCGGTATAGACCCGCTCGATGTCCTTGTAATGGGTGACGATCCAGTTTCCGGCCCCCATCCCCGCGATCGCGGCGCCCAGCCCGGACTTGCCCGGCGGGTTGAACAGCAGCGGCGGAATCTCCTCGCCGTTGAGCCATTCGAACGGCTCGTAGGGATCGACGAGATCGTTCGGCACGCCGCCCATCGCCCAGGACAGGTCGACGATCCGATCCTTCGGCACGTGGGCCGGAGCATCGGGGAAGTCGACCCGAATCGAATCGAGGGTACGCTGCGCTGTCATTCCATCATTCTCCCTTGCCCTTTCCATGCCTGCTGGGCCGGTGGGGGGCAAGCGGCACAAGCGCCGGGCGCGGCGTTAACCTTTGCCGGAAGCGCCGGACCAATGCGGGACAAGTCCGCCGAGCCAATTGCGAATCCGCGGCGGCCGGAGCTTTACCTCGGACCCGGCGGCCTCTCGCCGCCTCGGAGACGCCCTTGCCCGACCTGCCCGCCGCGACGATCCAGCGCCATTACGGGCTGGACTGGCTGCGGATCGGCGCGTTCGGCCTGCTGATCGCGTTCCACATCGGGCTCTACTTCGCACCCGGCCACTGGATCGTGAAATCGCCGCAACCGGCCGCATGGGTCGCCTGGCCGCTCACCGCCGTCGTGCCCTGGCGGCTGTCGGTGCTGTTCGCCGTCTCGGGCTTTGCCACGGCGGCGATGATCCAGCGCTTTCCCGGCCCGGCGGCCTTCCTGGCCGAACGCTCCCGCCGGCTGCTGATCCCGCTGTTGTTCGGCATGGTCGTGATCGTGCCCCCGCAGGAATGGGTACGGCTGGAGGTGAGCGGCGTCGATCCCACCTTCGTCAGCTTCCTGGAGCATGACGCCTTTTCCTTCGCCAGCCACGCCGGGGCCTTCATGCCGGGATGGGAGCACCTGTGGTTCCTGCCCTATCTCTGGGCCTATACCCTGCTGCTGACGGGGTGGATCGCCCTGGTCCCGCGCTGGCGGGAGCGCACGGCGCGCGCGGTCGCCTGGCTCACCGCGGGACGGCGGCTGATCTGGGCGCCGGCCGCCGCGATGGCCGGAGGGATCGTCCTGCTGAGCCGGGCCCACGTCCCCGGCCTGGCCGACAGCGCCGACTATATCCCGGCTTTTCTCCTGGGCTTTGCCTATGCCCACTTTCCCGCGCTGCAAGCGGCCTTCCGCCGCCATTTCGCAGAGGCGCTGGCGCTGTCCCTCGCCATGCTGGCCGTGCTGTGGGGGCTGATGGCTTTCGGCTCCCCCTTCCCCGGCCATTTCGAGGACCTGCTCGGCATGGCCGCCGCCGGCGTGATGTCCTGGACGATGATCCCGGTGGCCTTCCATGCCGCCGAGCGCTTCCTGAACCGCGACCACCGTTGGCGCCGCCCGCTCGCCGCGGCGGTATTCCCGGCCTATATCGTCCACCAGACTATCATCGTGCTGGTCGGCTGGCACTTGCGCCAGGCCGGCATTGGCGGATGGTCCGCCTTCATCATCCAGCTCGCGGCGGTCGGCGGGGGCTGCGCGCTGGCCTGGCAGCTCGCGCGGCGGGTGCCGCTGGCGGGCGTGCTGCTGGGGATGCCGGGCAAACGAAGCGGGCGCCGATCCCCCAAGGAACCGGCGCCCGCCTGATCTCGAAACCGGCGCAGGGCCTACTTCGGCGCCAGCACCATCAGCATCTGGCGGCCTTCCATGCGGGGATAGGCCTCCACCTTGGCGATCTCGGCCACGTCTTCCTGGACGCGCTTCAGCAGGTTCATGCCGAGCTGCTGGTGCGAAAGCTCACGCCCGCGGAAGCGCAGGGTGACCTTCACCTTGTCGCCGTCCTCGATGAAGCGGTTCACGTTGCGCATCTTCACGTCATAGTCGTGATCGTCGATGTTCGGACGCATCTTGATCTCCTTGATCTCCTGCGTCTTCTGCGTCTTGCGGGCGAGGTTGGCCTTCTTCTGCGCTTCGTAGCGGAACTTGCCGACATCGAGGAACTTGCAGACCGGCGGGTCCGCGTTCGGAGACACCTCCACCAGATCCAGGCCGACACCAGCCGCCTGTTCGATCGCCTCTCGGGTGTACATGACGCCCAAGTTCTCACCGTTCTCGTCGATCACGCGGACCTTGTCGGAAGCGATGAGGTTATTGTAGCGCGGCCCGCTCTTGACGGGGGGCGTCATCATGCGCCGGGGTGGGGGAGCTATAACGCAATCTCCTGGTAGTTAGTCGGACTCTGTGAACGGTGCCGGTCCCTTAAATCGAATCGGGCGGCCATGGAAGCGGCTTCGTAGACCCTGAAGGTTTACGCCCGCCAAAGCGGATACTGGACAAGCCGGCCCGCCGCCGGAAGCAGGGCGTCGATCGCGCGGGCGGGCTGCATCGCGGCAAGGATTGCCGGATCGGCCGCGTCCATGCCCCCGGTCAGCGCGCCGAAGGCCGGCAGGATCAGCCGGGTCTCGCTGGCGACCGCGCAGGGCCGCGCGATCCGGCGGCCCCCGGCGGCCACAGTGAGCTTCGGGTGGTAATGGCCGGACAGCTCCGGCCGCGCTTCTCCCCGAAGCGCCCGGTGGCGCAGGATCAGGCCGGCGACCTCCAGCTCCTCGGCCACCATGCCCGCCGCATGGACCGCGTCGGCATCGTGATTGCCGGTGATCCACACCCAGTCGGTCGCGCGGGTCAGGGCCGCGAGCATGCCGGCGGCGTGATCCTCCAGCCGCCGGGTCCCGTCCGAGTCGTGGAAGTTGTCGCCCAGGCAGAAGACCCGCCGCGCGCCCGTCTCGCGCAGGGCCTCGGCGATCCGCCCCAGGGTCTCGCGGCTGTCGTAGGGCGGCAGCATCTGGCCGCCCCGCGCGAAGAAGCTCGCCTTCTCGAGGTGCAGGTCCGCCACCAGCAGCGCATTCTCGCGCGGCCAGTAGAGCGCGCGGCCCCACTGCCGGGAACCGGCGACCAGCCGCATCTCCTGATTGGCGAACAGAAAGGGAACCACGCGCCGTCCTTGCCGAAGCTCCCCGGTTTTGGCAAGCGCGCAGCGATGAACGACTGGTCCCCCTATACCGCCCGCGCCCGCGCCTGGTTCGAAAGCCTGCGCGATTCCATCTGCGCCGAGTTCGAGGCGATCGAGCGCGAGGCCGGCTCCGACGCCCGGTTCCAGTACGATCCGTGGAAGCGCGAGGCGGTCGAGGGCGAGGCCGAGGAAACAGGCGGCGGCACGCGCGGCCTGATGAAGGGCAAGGTGTTCGAGAAGGTCGGCGTCAACGTCTCGACCGTGGCGGGCGGCCTGGCCAAGGACTTCGCCGGCACGATCAACGGCGCCTCGGCCGAGCAGAACGCCTTCTCCGCCACGGGGATCAGCCTGGTCGCGCACATGGCCAACCCGCACGTGCCGGCCGTCCACATGAACACGCGTTTCCTGACCACGACCAAGGCCTGGTTCGGCGGCGGGGCGGACCTCAACCCGCCGATCCCCTACGACGAGGACACGGCCGAGTTCCACGCCGCCTTCAAGGCCGCCTGCGATCCGCACGGGGCGAACTATTACGAACGCTACAAGAAGTGGGCGGACGACTATTTCTACATCCCCCACCGCAAGGTGCATCGCGGGGTCGGCGGCATCTTCTACGACCACCTGGAATGCGCGGACGCCGAGGCGTGGGAAGCCAACTTCGCCTTCACCAAGGCGGTGGGCGAGGCTTTCCTGGCGGTGTTCCCCCGGCTGGTCCGCCGCCGCATGGGCCTGGACTTCACGGCCGAGGACAAGCAGCGCCAGCTCGAATGGCGCGGGCGCTATGCCGAGTTCAACCTGGTCTACGATCGCGGCACGCTGTTCGGGCTGAAGACCGGAGGCAATATCGACGCGATCCTGATGAGCCTGCCGCCCGAGGCCGCCTGGGCCTGAGCGCCCGGCGGCGCGGCGCGCCGCCCCACGGAATCGCCCCGAAAAAAGGCACGCCCGGATTCCGGACAAAAAAAGGCCCGGTCGTTGCCGGCCGGGCCTTGGAAGTTTTGGGAGAGGATGCCTGAAAGGCAGGATCGATATGGGCCAATGCAATTTTTTGTGCAAGTGCGAAAACCGCAAAGTTTGTTGCATAAGATGCAACTAGCGCCCAAAAAATCCTTAAAAACAAGGGATGCAATTGCAGATTACGCATGGGAGCCGCCCTCGTGGAGCGGATGCGCAAAACTTTCAATCCGTTCATATTGCATTGCAGCATTACCGGGTTGACGCTACGGAAAGCTGGCGCGGCGCACCGCCCCGTCCACCAGCCGCAGCCGGCCCGCCGCCCGATTTCCCGCATGAGCCACACCCGGCGCACCGGGCATTGACGGCGGCGCTCGGCTCGGCTTTGGCAGGGGCACGGTTTTGGCGGGCACGGGCGTGCCGGAAAAGGACTGAGCGATGGACAAGCTATACCCCACCGCCACGGCGGCCCTCGACGGGCTGCTCAAGGACGACCTGCTGATCGCCTGCGGCGGCTTCGGGCTTTGCGGCATTCCCGAACGGCTGCTCGACGCGGTATGCGACAGCGGGGTGAAAGGCCTGACCTTCGCCAGCAACAACGCCGGGATCGACAACGAGGGCATCGGCAAGCTGCTCCGCACCCGTCAGGTCAGGAAGATGATCTCGTCCTACGTCGGCGAGAACAAGGAGTTCGAGCGCCAGTACCTCTCCGGCGAGCTGGAGGTGGAATTCTGCCCCCAGGGCACCCTGGCCGAACGCATGCGCGCCGGCGGCGCGGGCATCCCCGGCTTCTACACCAAGACCGGCGTGGGCACCCTGATCGCCGAGGGCAAGGAAACGAAGGTCTTCGACGGGCAGGAATACGTCCTCGAGCGCGGCATCTTTGCCGACCTCGCCCTGGTCAAGGCGTGGAAGGCCGACACCACCGGCAACGTCGTGTTCCGCAAGACCGCCCGCAACTTCAACGTGCCGGCCGCGACCTGCGGCAAGGTCTGCGTGGTCGAGGTTGAGGAAGTGGTGCCCGCCGGCACCCTCGATCCCGACTGCATCCACCTGCCGGGCGTCTACGTCCAGCGCATGATCGTGGGGGCGCCCTACGACAAGAAGATCGAATTCCGCACCGTGCGCGAGAGGGAGCCGGCCTGATGTTCGGTCTAACTAAGCCGCACCCCGGTGAAATCACTCTTAAAGCCTTCCCTGATCTCCCCTCGGACGCTTGGGAACTGGCACGGTTCTGGATTAGCTCCGAAAGGTCATTCGTTTCGGTAGGCCGGTATGAGCAATGGACACCTGAGTTGCTCGGATCATTGTTGATCGAATGTGTTCACACGGCGGCTGCGACATATGCCGAGGCCGGATCCATGACCGAGCAGGAGGCACTCCAGCGAATCTGGAATGGTATCGACCAAGAGCGTGATCGGCTCAAAGCACAGGAATTGAACTGATGCCCTGGACCCGCGATGAGATGGCCGCCCGCGCCGCCGCTGAACTGCGCGACGGTTTTTATGTCAACCTCGGCATCGGCATCCCGACCCTGGTGGCGAACCATGTGCCCGAAGGGATCACCGTCACCCTCCAGTCGGAGAACGGGATGCTCGGCATCGGGCCGTTCCCCTATGACGACGAGGTCGACCCCGACCTGATCAACGCCGGCAAGCAGACGGTCAGCGAGATTCCGCATACGGCCTATTTCGACAGCGCCCAAAGCTTCGCGATGATCCGCGGGGGGCACATCGACCTTGCCGTGCTGGGCGCGATGGAAGTGGCCGAGAACGGCGACATCGCCAACTGGATGATCCCCGGCAAGATGATCAAGG